>JAADGO010000228.1 GCA_013152355.1 Chlorobiota bacterium | reverse complement strand
ATTGGCAGGGCTCAGGCGGTACAGGCAGAGGCATCTGGGATTCCGTGTAGCAGCAACATGAACCCTGTTTTATTAAAACCAACCGACTACCAGAATGCCCAGGTGGTTTTAAACGGGAAACCTTTGGGAAACCGGTCGGCAAGGCAATACTTTTTAAAAACCGACCGCGATTTCCTTTTTGCCGAGGCAATGAAAGCCTACGAAAGCCTTGCAGGCAAATACAATCCCATTGTTATTGAGGGCGCGGGAAGTATTTCTGAAATTAACCTTTGGGACAAAGATATTACCAATATGCGTATTGCGCTGGCAACAGGAGCAGCTGTGTTCCTTATTGCCGACATCGACAGGGGAGGTATTTTTGGCAGTGTTTACGGAACAATAAAATTATTGCCTGAGAAAGAACGGAAATACATTAAAGGCATTCTCATTAACAAATTCAGGGGAGATATCAGCCTTTTTTCTGCAGGGCGGAAAATGCTGGAAGAACTGACAGGGATTCCGGTAGTAGGGGTGGTGCCTTATTTTAATAACATTCATATAGAGGAGGAAGACAGCGTAGTGATAGGGCACAAGCATTCGAAAACAATTGAAGGGGAAATAAATATTGCCGTGATACTGCTCAGGCAGATGGCAAATTTTACCGATTTCAATATTTTGGAACGAATACCCGGAGTAAACCTTTTTTATTCTGCCGATCCTGAAGAGATTAAAAAAGCCAATATTGTCATTATTCCCGGGTCGAAAAATACAATCTCGGACATGCAGTACCTTCGTAAAAAAGGTTTGGCAAAGGCAATACTCGAAGCAAACGAAATGGGGAAAGGGGTTTACGGGATTTGTGGAGGCTATCAGATATTAGGAATAGAGATTCGCGACCCACACCACGTTGAGGGGGAGATTGAAGTTATGCCCGGCCTGGGTTTACTGCCTGTTGTTACCACATTATCAAAAGAAAAAAGGACGGTTCAGTGTAAATTTAGATTTTTAGATGATCCTGCTCAATGCCAGGGGTACGAAATTCACATGGGCGAAACATTACACCCCGGGAATTCACCACTTTGCACATTGGAAGATCATTCACCCGAAGGTTGTTTTATCTCTCCTAAACTTTGGGGGACTTATATCCACGGGATCTTCGATAATGGTAAAATTGTAGAATACATACTTAAACATAACGGGTCGGAATTAATTGTGCCGGAATTTGATTACGCTCAATACAAAGATGAACAGTACAATAAACTAGCTGCACACATCCGGGATAATGTTGATTTACAATACATTTATTCTGTTTTAGAAAAAGGTAAGTAATGATAAAAGGGCACGGCGATGATAATTATTTATTTAAGGTTAGGCTAAAGGCAAATTTTAGTTCGAACACCTGGTACAGAGGTACGCCTGAGGTTTTGCTCAATTATCTGAAAAACAAGATCCATTTAATACAAAACTACCCTGAGCCCGATGCACACAGTTTGCGAAAACGAATTGCTACGTTTCACGGGCTTTCTTCAGGTCAGGTTTTTGTAAGTAATGGCTCCGTTGATGCTTTTTACCAAATAGCACAGGTTTTTAAAGGGAGTAAATCAGCCATTTTTATCCCATCTTTCCCGGAGTACGAGGATGCCTGCCGTATGTTTGGGCACATGGTTGATTTCCTGAGTTTCGATGAACTGGACAGTGCCAATTTAGGTGTTTATCAAACTGTTTGGCTCGGGAACCCCAACAACCCCAATGGCGCACTAACCGGCCATAGTTTACTCATCTCACTTATTCAGAAAAACATAAACACCACTTTTATTGTTGATGAAGCATACTCCGACCTGGCCCCCGGTTTTGAAACAATAATCCCGGCTTTACAGGATTACGGCAATTTGGTAGTATGCCGCTCATTAACAAAAACCTTTGCCCTCCCCGGATTACGGCTGGGTTATTTTATATCTTCAAAGAAATATGCAGGAGAATTTGAAAAAACTCTAAAACCCTGGGCAGTAAACAGCCTGGCAATTGAAGCAGGCAAGTTCATATTTGAGAATCTTCAGGAGTTAATCCCTGATCTGGCTGAATTAACCCGGTTAAGCCAACTTCTTCAACAGGAAATAAATATGCTGGATAATTTTGAGGTTTACCCTTCGATAACCTGTTTCTTCCTGGTAAAAATGAAAACCGGGGACGCAGGTGAATTAAAGCAATTTTTGCTACACAAACACCAAATACTTATTCGTGATGCATCTAACTTTAAAAGTCTGTCAGCACAGTTTTTCAGGATTAGTGTTCAATGCGAGGCTGATAACCAACTGCTGGTAAGTGGGTTAGCCGACTGGCAAAATAAAAGCAGGCAATGAATGAAGGGTTGTTAATCATAATCCCGTTAATTTCAGGATTTGTACTGGACATGGTACTGGGCGACCCGCTTTGGCTGCCACATCCTATTCGGTTGTTTGGTAATTCAATATTCCTTTTCGAACAAAAACTGAATAGGAATACATATATAAAGTTAAAAGGGATTCTTACATCTGTTGTACTCATTTCGATAACATGGGGGTTTTTCTTCCTTCTGATACAGCTTAGTAAAAAGATAGAGGTAATCTATTATTTATTGTCATCTGTTTTTGTGTTTTACGGCCTGGCCAACCGAAGTTTAATTCAGGAGGCAATCAGGGTAAACCTGGCACTGAAACGTGAAGGGATAGCAGCTGCGCGAAAAAAACTGGCATTCATTGTCGGGCGGGATACATCGCAGTTAAACGAACAGCAAATCAGGATTGCCATCTTGGAAACGTTAGCAGAAAACCTTTCGGATGGGGTAATTGCACCCTTATTTTTCTATGCCCTGGGGGGCGTTCCGCTAATGATGGCATATAAAATGGCAAATACCCTTGATTCGATGATTGGCTACAAAAATCAGCAGTACAAAAATTTTGGCTGGTTTGCCGCCCGGCTCGATGATATTCTCAATTTTATCCCGGCCCGGTTAACTGCATTATTAATGATCCTGGTTACTTTTATCAGGGGGCTGGTTTTCATTTTTAAATACGGGAGGAAACACAGCAGCCCAAACGCCGGTTATCCCGAGGCAGCCTTAGCCGGGATTCTAAACTGCAGGTTTGGGGGGGCGAATATTTACCATGGGAAGGTTGTTGAAAAGCCTTACATCGGGCATAGTAACAGGTTGATTACAACCAAAGATATCCGTAGAGCTGCACAAATTAATTTTTTATCTTGCCTACTCTTTCTAAGCTTATTAATTGTATTTTACCTGAAATATCAATAGCATTTCGTCTTTTTCAAACTAAATGATTATTAACTTGTGGCAAAATTTCTTAGTATGAACACACTTCCATGCCTGAAAAAAGGCGGAAAGGTCAGGATTGTTCAGGATTGTTGCCCCGGCCGGAAAAATTGCCAGAGAGCATGTAATGCCTGCCGTGGATTGGTTGAATAGTCAAGGCTTCAGGGTTGAAATGGGGCAGCATGTTTTTGCCCGCCATTTTCAGTTTGCCGGAACCGACCGGCAGCGGCTTGAGGATTTGCAATCGGCATTGGACGACCCTGATACAGATGTAATTATTTGCTCCCGGGGGGGCTATGGGACAGTACGGATTATTGACCAACTTGATTTTTCCAAATTCATGCAAAATCCGAAATGGGTAATTGGGTTTAGCGATATTACAATCTTGCACAACCGGCTGAATTTATTGGGGATCCCCTCAGTACATGGCACTATGCCACGCTATTTTTTCGATGAAAACGGAAACCCGTCAGAAAGCCTGAATACAATATTTGACTTTTTGCTTGGGAAAAAACCGGATTATAAACTGCCACCTGGCCCATTCAACCGAGACGGGAATACCTCTGCCGGGCTGGTTGGAGGGAACCTCTCCATAATTTGCAGTTTATTAGGGACAAAATATGAGCTGGAAACAGATGGGAAGATACTGTTTATTGAAGATATTGATGAATACCTGTACCATACCGACCGGATGATGCACCAACTAAAACTCGCAGAGAAATTACAGAGACTTGCAGGTCTGGTAGTGGGCGGTTTTTCAGGTATGAAAGATAACGCTACCCCCTTTGGGAAAACCGCATACGAAATTATCAGGGATGCTGTTGACGATTACAACTTCCCGGTTTACTTTGGATTCCCCGCCGGGCACACAAAACGTAACCTGGCACTGGTCTTGGGCATGGAATGGGGGCTTGACGTAAGAACCAACATTTAAAATGCTTTAGATGCCCACACAAAAAGAAATTGGAGACAAAGCCGAAGCAATAGCCGTGCAATATCTGGCAAAATCAGGTTATCGGATATTAGCAACCAAATGGTATTTTGGGCATTATGAATTAGATATTGTTGCCAGGGAAAAAGATGAATTGGTAATTGTTGAAGTAAAAGCAAGGACCGGCCTGCGATATGAACATCCTTCGGAAGCAATCTCAAACAAAAAAATTAAACGGATAGTAGAGGCAGGAGAAGCATTCATTTTGGAACACGACCTAAACCTTGAAACGCGCTTTGATGTAATTACAATTATCTTTTTTAAAGAAGGAAGGTATGAACTGGAGCATTTTAAAGATGCATTTTACCCAACAATGTAAAATTTCTATGTTATGAATATTGAAGAAATCCGTGAATTTTGCCTTTCAATGAAAGGTGTTTCCGAAGATTTCCCATTTGATGAAACAACCCTTGTTTTTAAGGTACTTGGCAAAATGTTCTGCCTGGCTAACCTGGAAGGGGATTTGCGTATTAATATCAAAAACACCCCGGAAAAGATTATTGCATTGCGTGAAGAGTACCAGGCAGTATCACCGGGCTACCACATGAATAAAAAACATTGGAATACAGTAATGATAGACGGGACGATCAAAAAAGAAATAATTCAGGAATGGATTGTTGAATCGTACAACCTGGTAATAAAAGGAATGCCAAAAAAAATTGTAGAAAAATTAAATATGTTATGATTGAGTTTAAACTGAAAAGTGATTATATAGAATTAATCAAATTATTGAAAACTGTAGGGATTAGTGAAACCGGAGGACATGCCAAATTAATGGTCGAAGACGGGATTGTACATGTAAATGGGAAAAAGGAGAGCAGGAAACGAGCCAAACTTAGGAAAGGAGACAGTGTTGAGGTGATGGGGCAGGAAATTAAAATCTTATAAACAATAGAAAAGGGTTCATTTTACCGAACCCTTCCCCCAATAACTTATTTCCCCTTTTTATGATGCCTTATGCGGTATGTTTTAGTAAAACTAAAGTATCGTTAATATTCTTTAACCGTTTCAGCTCTTCATCTTTAAAATTTGTATTAAAAATATTTTCCAGGTAGTAGGTAAATATTTTCCAGTCGATAGTATCAAATTGCAGGTCTTCATTAAAAGAGGCACTTAGGGCAATATCTCTTTTTTCTACCCCTGTTTTCCGTAGAACCCTGTAAAGATTCCTTTGCATTGTTTTGTTCTCCATGACAATTATTTTTTGGCTATCCTTTAAAATAAAGGCAATAAATTAATAAAAGCGGCAAAAATAATTCTTAAAAAATCGAATAACTGAATTAATCATTCAAATATATAAATTTTTACGTAAAAAAATAGAATAAATATTAGAGACTGTTTAAATTTAACTTTAAACAACTTCAATACACAAAACCATTGTTTTGAATAGGGTAGGTGGGAACTAAGAAACTGTCTAAAAAACAAAATTTAGACAGCTTCTAAAATTTTTAAAGATTTCCGATATCAGGTATACTTTTCACCAATAGGTTAACCACATTATCTACATTTTGGTTAAATACTTTCAATACCTCTTCCCATGTAACCGGTGTTTCATCGGTTTTCCAGCAGTCGTAATCTGTGCTCATGGCAATTGCCGCATACTTGATTCCCAGCTCATTAGCCAGGATGCATTCGGGAGCTGTTGACATATTTATTATATCAGCACCCCATAGCCTGAACATATTTGACTCGGCACGGGTAGAAAAACGAGGGCCTTCGATGGTTACTACTGTCCCTTTAGGGTGGCATTTTAATCCGAGTTGTTGTGCTTTACCAATTAAAACCGACCGTATTTTTCCATTAAACGGGTCGGCCATAGGAGTGTGTTTCAGGTTGCCCGGTTCAAACTTGTCGAAAAAAGTAATAGCCCTGTGCCTGGTAAAATCAATGAACTGCCCTGGGATTACCAGGTCGCCCCTTTTAATTTCCTTACGGAGGCTTCCACAGGCGGTGGTTGCCAGGATATACGAACAGCCTAATTCGTTAATTGCCCATATATTTGCCCTGTTGTTTACCTGCGTTGGCGGAATAGTATGCTGCCTGCCATGCCTTGAAAGGATGGCTACTTCCACACCGGATATTTCTCCAATCTTAAAATCAGAGCCCGGCTCTCCATACGGGGTATGCAGTTGAACACTTTTTGCATTTTTTAAGATCGAGGGGTCTTCCAGCCCCGACCCTCCGATGATTGCTATTTTTGCCATAAATATTTTTTTTCAGGGAACAAAGTGGTTATACTTTTTTTATCTGCTTTGCATATTCCTTTTTCAGTAATGAGTCCGGTTACCAGCCTGGCAGGAGTTACATCGAATCCATAGTTGGCGGTTTTGCTTTTCTCGGGGGTTAACCTGACTGATATTATTTGATTTTTTGCCCAGCCCTCAATAAAACCGACTTCAGATGGGTCACGCTGTTCAATCGGTATTTCGCTCATCCCATCTGTAATGCCCCAGTCGATGGATGAGGAAGGCAGTGCCACATAAAACGGGATTTGATTGTCGTGGGCTGCCAATGCTTTTAAATAGGTGCCGATTTTATTGGCCACATCTCCTGATACCGTAGTCCGGTCGCTACCAACGATTACCAAATCTACTTCGCCATGTTGCATCAGGTGCCCGCCCGTATTATCAGGGATAATGGTGTGCGGGATACCCTCTTCGGCCAACTCAAAAGCTGTTAACCGGGCTCCCTGATTCCGGGGCCTTGTTTCATCCACCCATACATGCACAGGAATGCCTTTCTGAGAAGCTTTGTAAACCGGAGCAGTTGCTGTACCCCAGTCAATGCAGGCCAGCCAACCGGCATTGCAATGGGTCAACACATTCACGGGTCTCTTTTTTTCTTTATAAATCCCTTCTATTAAAGCCAGCCCGTGATTGCCTATGCGGCTGCAATATTCGACCTCTTTTTCTTTTAACTCAGTTGTTTTTTTTAGTGCTTTTGAAACGGCATCCTTTATGGTGGAATTGCGGCAGGTTTTCACCACTTCATCTATTGCAAAAGCCAGGTTGACAGCAGTAGGGCGTGATGATTTCAGGTAGGAAGCCACTTCATCAAGGTAATTATTCAGCTTATTGCCATTATAAGCCAATAGGGCAAGGTATATTCCATAAGCCCCGGTAATACCGATCAATGGCGCTCCACGCACAGCCATATCACGAATAGCATTGTATACATCCGTTACTGTTGCCAAATCTAATATTTCAAACACAAATGGAAGTTTTCGCTGGTCGATTGCCTGAACAATCTCATCCGACTCCTCACTTAACCATATAGTTTGAAAATGTTTACCTTTAATTTTCATTCCCCTGAGTTTATTTTCTTATTTTGCCGCCCATAAAAATACATAAAAATGAAGTTTGTTCCGGCAACAATTAAAAATATCATTTTCGACCTGGGCAGGGTGATTTTAAACCTTGACCTGGATGCCTCCGTTAATAAATTCAGGAAGCTGGGGCTAAAAAACGATATTATTAATGAGAAACTGTCCTTTTCAGACAAGGTTTTTTATGAATTCCAGACAGGGGCTGTCTCCTCCGATGAGTTCCGTGCCCGGTTACGTAAATTACTTAACAATAAAGTTGCAACCGATAGCCAGATTGATGATGCATGGATGGCAATGATCGCTGATATTCCATTCTCAAGGATAAAAGTAATTCAGGAATTAAGAAAACAGTTTAAAGTTTATTTATTCAGCAATACAAATGAGATACATGTTAAAAAGCTGCATGACGAATTTCGTGCAGGGCACAAGATGGATTTCTATTCCGTATTTGATAAAATATACTATTCGCATGAGATACACGATGCAAAACCAGCAGTTAGCTCCTATTTAAAGGTGATAGCAGATTCTGGTGTAACCCCCGGGGAAACCCTTTTTGTTGACGACCTGATGGAAAATATTGAAGGTGCCGAAAAGGCAGGGTTGAAAGGTTTTTGGCTGCCCCCCGGAATGGATATTACCGAGGTGTTTGCTGATTATAATAATGAAGTTGTTTAAAGTCAAATTGAAAACCTGCGAGTAACAGCTTGTTTTATAGGTAATCGCCTAATCTTATTTCACAATTGTAATCCTCTTAATCCGAATGTCTTTAACGGGCCGGAAAAATTTGCCGGTTTTTACATTTGAAATACTATCCACAACATCCATTCCTGTAAGTACCTCCCCAAAAACGGTATATGTCCCGTCAAGGTGGGGAGCCCCACCAACAGTTTTGTATGCCTGCCGTTGTTGTTCGGAGAATTTGTAGTTGTTCTCTTTTTCAATATCGTCTAACTCAGAATCGGAGTAGCGCCTGCCGGAAACAATATAAAACTGTGACCCGTCTGAACGGCGGAGGGCATTTTTCCTGTCTGGTTTGCGAGGAGAGCCGACCATGCCCCGTTTGTGGAAATATTTGGTGACAATGTGGGCAGGGATTGTATAGCCGGGGCCTTTCCAGCCAATAACATCGCCTTTTGTGGCATACCGCGTATCGGCAGCACCGCTCTGAATCCCAAATCCTTTGATAACCCTGTGGATCAACAGGCTGTCGTAATAGCCCTCTTTTACAAGTTTAATAAAATTATCCCTGTATTCAGCGGTCTCATTGAATAAACGAATAGTAATAGCACCCCGCTCCGTTTCAATACACAGTCCTTTAATCTTACTGTTCTCTGCCCCAACTTTTTTGTTGCTTATCGTCCGCAGGCTTTCCAGCGATTGCGGCTCGTTTTGCTTTTTATTCAGCATCCCGGCAATTAAGTTTGCCGGTATTACAAAGCTTTGCATTTCATAATCAACAACTTCTGAAAAAGCTATTCCTATGGCTTTTTTATTGGAAACAAAAACCGGTGTCCCGAATGACTTTGTCCTGATCTTATTGGTTACACGATATAAATTTACACCATTAACAGTTGAAAAACTCAGTACTTTACCAATACGTAACGGAATAGTTTTGCCTGTTGGCCTCGAAATGTATAACGATTTGGCAGAACGGGGCACGATCTTCGTGAACAATGAAATGGGTTGCCGTTTAATCCCATCGGCTTTCAGGATGATAAGGTCATTGATCCTGTCGATGGCTACAAAATTGTTAGCCGGGTATTTTTTAGATTCGTTGTAAGGAGTAATGAATGTTTTGTTTGCTTTGCTTACCAATGAATATTTTGTGACGACAAGGCTTTCAGCAACAAAAAAGCCCTGCCCGGTTTCAAGTATCCTGTTGTTATCGAATGATTCGACCCTAACCAGCGAAGGAATTATGCCTGCCCAATCCGTATTTTTCTGTACAGACTCTTTTTGAGCAGGTTTTTTCTTTTCTTTTTGTTTTTTCTCTTGCTGATTACAACTTATAAAAAGAATTGAAATAACGATTGCAGTAGATAAAACCCTCATTTATAGAATGTTGTTTTTATTTTAACACTGTCACTTTGATTTTTACATCATTGTACGGGCGGTGGTTGGCATCGGTTTTTAATGCCGCAATTTTGTCAATTGTTTCAAAACCCGAAATACATTCCCCAAAAACCGTGTATTTCCCGTCCAGGTCAGGATAGCCGCCAATTGTTGTGTAGGCTTCCCGCTGAGCCTCGGAGAATTTCAATACTCCCTGTGCCAGGGCATATTCTGTTTCAATTTGTGCTTTAATCCTTTCGGCAAGTTCCCTGAATTCTTTTACCTTATCTTCAGCTTTTAGCTTTTTCAACTTCTCCCTGATTTCAGGAGGCATATTTTCTTTCACAATCCTGTTCCTTATCGGCCGGTTAACAGCCATCTCCATAGTATCAATTTCTCCTGAAGTGTATACCCTCCCTTCAATTATATAAAACTGAGAAATATCCGATTGTTTAAAAGGATTCACCTCATCGGGTTGGCGGGGGGCACAAAGCGCGCCTTTTTTATGAAAATGGCGTGGTAAAATTTCATCGTCAACGGTTTTATCAGGTTCGCCATAACCGATTCGCTTCCCCGGGGGGGCATTCCTTGAACTTCGGGAACCGCCCTGGATTAGAAAATCCTGAATAACCCGATAAAAAAGTGTCCCATTGTAATATCCTTCCTCTGCTAAATCTAAAAAGGCATCGCAGTGTTTTGGCGTATCATCATACAACATGAATTTCATATTGCCATAATTTGTTGAAATCAGGACAACATGGTTTTGTGAATTAGCCGGTGACGCAACCACCCAAACAATCAGGAACAAAAAAAACCTTGTAACGCCCATTACTTAACCACCTCCACTTTTTTTATTATTACGTCTTGCACCGGGCGGTTATACCTGTCCACTTTAACTGCTGCTATTTTATCTACCACACCTAACCCCTTTACAACTTCGCCAAAAACTGTATAATCCCCATCCAGCGAAGGATAACCGCCTATTGAGGAATAGACTTTCCTCCGTTCTTCGGGGATGGTAACTTTTTTCATTGCCTGGTAAGCCGAATCGGCTGAAGCCCTTGTTTC
>JAADGO010000222.1 GCA_013152355.1 Chlorobiota bacterium | reverse complement strand
AGTATATTTGCCAGTATCTGTTGAAGGAGCTTTACTTGCAATTGGTGATGTCCATGCAGTTATGGGTGATGGAGAAGTTAACGGGATGGGCTTTGAAATTGGAGCTGAAGTTGAAGTAACTGTAAGGGTAAGGAAAGATTTGAATATTCAACGGCCCATGATTGTAAATCCCGACAGGATTGCATGTATTGATTCAGATCTTGATATTCTTACTGCAAAAGACCAGGTATTAAAAGACATGGGGAAATACCTGGTAGATGTGTGCGGAATCGACACATTAGATGCGTGTGCACTCATATCTTTTTACGGAAATCTGCGTTTTTGCCAGGTTGTTAATCCACAGAAGACTATCAGAATGGAAATAGAGAAGAAGTACATAGAGTTATTTGAATACAAAACTCTGCCATTCTGAGGGATATTTGTCTACTAAGTAAATAATAAAGATTTATGAGAACAACTATTTATATATACATTATTGGCTGTGCGTTAGCTCTATCAGGATGTGATTACAAAGTATTTAACGAAGTACTTTTAAAAGATGATTTTAATGGCTTAGATACGGGATTTTTTTCTACACCTGTAGGTCCACACATTGAATATCACTACTTGCCGGAAGCAGGCATAAAAGGAAATTGGACTGTTTCGAGTTTTAGTACTGGGCGGGCAATCCCGGGCTGGGGTTCAGCATGGCAAATAAAAAGGGGAAACTCTCAAAACTTGATGTGCCAAACTTATCCTAATCACAAGCACAGAACTCATCCAATGGTTATTGCAGGTGATTCCCTCTGGCAAAATTATAGGTTGAAAGTTCAGTTTCAGCCTGAAAATGATTCCCTTTATTCAGGAATAGCATTTCGTTACAGAAATGATCGCGCGTTTTATTTTTTCGGTATTAAGAATTCAAAGGTTTACCTATCCATATTTATTCCTCGATCCGATGATTTGGATTTGAACGAAAAAATTTTGGCAGAAAAGCCATTTACATTTAAACCAGGTGAAACTCTTACAGCGGAGGTAAGTGTTATTGGTAATTCTATTGAAGCAAAACTGAATAACGACATTACCTTAAATGTTACGGATGATACATATCCAAATGGGAAAATCGGATTAGTTTCCAATGCCAGGGCTTGTTATAAAAATGTAGAGGTAAGGACTTCAAAAACCGATAAAATTCTTTACGAACAAAAAAAGGCAGACTATGAAAAGGAAGCCCGGAGATTACAGGATGAAAATCCTAAAATGCTTACCTGGAAGAAGATTAAAACAGAAGGTTTTGGTATTGGTCGGAATGTTAGATTTGGTGATCTGAATAATGATGGACAAATTGATGTTCTCATCGGACAGGTTGTTTATTACCAACCTCCTAATGGGAATTATTGTGAGTTGAGTTGTTTAACAGCAATGACGTTTGATGGGGAAATGCTTTGGCAAAAAGGTAAACCTGATCCGAAAAATGACCACAATTCTTTTGATGTAGCTTTTCAAATTTTTGATATCGATAACGATGGGAAGAATGAGGTAATTTATACTATGAATTTTGAAATTATTGTAGCTGATGGAACTACAGGAATGGTCAAGTATAAAGCACCAACGCCAAAATCAAAACAGGAAAACCTATTCCCTCAAATTTTGGGAGATTGTCTCTACTTTTTCGATGCTGACGGAAAAGGATATGATTACAATATCTTAATAAAAGATCGTTATTCCAGTTTTTGGGTGATGAACAATAAGCTTGAAACATTATGGGAAGGGAGTTGTAATACAGGGCATTATCCTTATGCTTACGATATAGATAATGATGGTAAGGATGAACTGGCAATCGGATATTCGTTATATGACGATGATGGGACACAGTTATGGAGCCTCGATGATAAGATTGCAGACCATTTAGATGGGGTTGCTGTTGTAAATTACAGTGGACGTCCTGAAGATAAGCCTGTTATAATGTATGCAGCAAGCGATGCCGGTTATCTGCGCATTGATTTAGAAGGAAATATTCTTCAACAGGATTTTATCGGGCATGTTCAAAATCCAGCAATTGCCAATTTTAGATCAGACAAGCCCGGTCTGGAAACTGTGGCTATTAATTTTTGGAATAATCAGGGAATAGTTCATTTCTTCGATGCTGATGGGGAAATCTATCACGATTTTGAACCCTATCAGTTTGGTAGTATGTGTTTGCCATTAAACTGGACAGGAGATGGTGAAGAATACTTTGTCCATAATCCAAGTATCAAAGAAGGGGGAGTATTCGATGGATGGGGAAGAAAAGTACTGGCTTTCCCTGATGATGGGCATCCAGACATGTGTAATGCCGTACTTGATATAACCGGAGATTGCCGGGATGAGATTGTAGTGTGGAATCCCAATGAAATGTGGGTTTATACACAGGACGACAACCCTAAAAAAGGGAAGCTCTACAAACCTATACGAAATCCATTATATAACTATTCAAATTATCAGACAACAGTTTCTTTACCAGGCTGGAATGATAATTAAAAACTGCTTATCTGCTTTAAACAACTTATATTGAATTAGTCCATGTTTTTAACAATAAAATAAAATTAAGTCATGAAAAATCTATTTGTAGTACTTATGTTCTTTTTTCTCATAAATTGGCAAACGTTTTCACACACCGTGGAGGTACCTAAACCTGCCATCTCTATCGGCAACGATGGGAATGCTATTCCAGGGAACTCTGTTTTTGCTAATAATGCAAATTCGGGAACTGGTTCTGGCCTGGTACGAATTAGTAAAAAAAATCATGTTCATAAATTGAATATTAATAATAAACCTTGCACTTCGGTGCCCGATGGTACCCGGCTTGTGTTTGAGTGTTGGGATGCCCTGGAAGGCAGGTCGAAAGAATACTTTGAAAACAAGACTCCTCATAGCAAAATATTCCCTAATGCAAATCCTGCAACCGGCCCCATTTTTATTGAAGGCGCTATGCCGGGAGATGTACTTGAAATTGAAATACATGACATCCGGCTTTCTAGCTCTGGCTTTATAAATCTTCATAAACTCAATTTTTTTGATTCTGATAAACAGGGAACTGTTCATGTCGAAAATAATATCGTTGGTGATCAAATGTTTTATAATGGGCGGATTATGCCTGTAGAGCCTATGGTAGGAGTAATTGGGACTGGCGGCTTCGAGGAAATTTATACACAGGAAGTCGGGGATAATGGAGGTAATATGGATACGCGTATAATTAAAAAGGGGTCGAAAAGTATATTTGCCAGTATCTGTTGAAGGAGCTTTACTTGCAATTGGTGATGTCCATGCAGTTATGGGTGATGGAGAAGTTAACGGGATGGGCCTTGAAATTGGTGCTGAAGTTGAAGTAACCGTAAGGGTAAGGAAAGATTTGAAGATTCAAAGGCCCATGATTATAAATGCTGACAGGATTGCATGTATTGATTCAGATCCTGATATTCTTACTGCAAAAGACCAGGTATTAAAAGACATGGGGAAATACCTGGTAAATGTGTGCGGATTCAGCTCAACAGACGCATGTGCACTTATGTCTTTTTACGGAAATCTGCGTTTTTGCCAGGTTGTTAATCCCCAGAAGACAGTCAGAATGGAAATAGAAAAGCAGTATATGGAGTTATTTGAATACAAAACACTACCTTTTTGAGGCATGTAATCACCTAAAACCCACCGCCCAAGGAGAAAGGATACCACAAGCGGCGGGAAATTTTTCTAAAAGAGATTAGATAATGAGTAATCATAATAATAAGATACCTTTAACTGTCATTTTCTTCTTATGTATTAGCCATTTTATCTTTGGTAATAACAAATTGCCCCCTTCTCACGATATGCCGAACATACTCTTTATCCTTGTTGACGACCTGGGCAAAGAATGGGTTAGTGCATATGGAGCAGAAGAGATTGAAACACCAGAAATTGATAAGTTGGCAGAAACGGGATTGAGATTTAATTCTTTTTACTCAGCCCCTGTATGTACGCCATCGCGGGTGTCATTATTTACAGGGCAATACCCGTTCCGACATGGGTGGGTAAACCATTGGGATGTGCCGCGCTCAGGTGGAGGTGTAAATTACGATTGGAATCTCAATCCTGGTATTGCACGGACTATGCAATCTGCAGGCTATAGAACAGCAGCTGCAGGTAAATGGCAGGTAAATGATTTCAGGGTACAGCCTGATGCAATGAAACACCACGGGTTTGATGATTGGTGCATGTGGACTGGGTATGAAACCGGCAATCCTCCTAGTGCCGAAAGGTATTGGAATCCATATATTCACACAAAAGAAGGTAGTAAAACATATAAAGGGCAATTTGGGGAAGATATTTTTTCGGATTTCCTGATTGATTTTATGAAAAAGAATAAGGATCAACCAATGTTTCTTTATTATGCAATGTGCCTTACTCATACACCTTTCACCAGTACTCCACATAAACCTGATGTGGTTGAAAAATACGATTGCCATAAAGCCATGGTCAGCTATATGGATTTTATTGTTGGTAAGATGGTTAAAGCGCTTGATGACCTGGGATTGCGGGAAAATACTATCATCATGTTTACCACCGACAACGGTACGGTTGGAAAAATAACCGGAAAAATGAATGGTAGGATAGTTCAGGGTGGAAAGTCGAAAACAACAGAAAATGGTATTTGTGAGCCATTCGTTGTTAACTGCCCTGGGACAGTACCTGCCGGCAAGGTTACCGATGCCCTTGGTGATTTGACAGATATTTTCCCTACTTGTGCTGAATTTGCAGGAGTCTCAATGCCCAAGAACTATGTTTTTGATGGAGTCTCATTGGCCGATGTAATCAAGGGAAAATCGAATGACTCCCCAAGGGAATGGATTATGTCAATGGGAGGAGATAGAAGCGGAAGTTCAAAGGCAAAATTGTCAGATAATGGAATGGAAAACGAATATCGCTTCAGGGACAGGGTAATCAGGAATAAAGAATACAAACTTTTTGTATCATCTGACAGGAAGCCTGAGAAATTGATAAAATTGCAAACAGATCCGGAAGAAAAGATAAACCTTTTAGAAGATAATGATACAGCAATACAACTGAATTTAGAAAAGCTGTGGCAAGTTGTTCTGAAATTTCCTGAACAGGACAACGACCCTGTTTATGTGCCAACACCTGCTCATTCATGGGATAAAAAGGTAGAAGTAAAAAGTCAAGTTTGGAAAAAATAGCATAAACAATGAGAAACACACAAAAAATTGTAGCGGTTTTAATTACATGCATTTCAATATTATTTACATCATGTAATTCTGAAAAACACACTGATACCCCTCCCAATATTATCATCATTCTTGCAGATGATTTAGGATATGGTGATTTAAGTTGTTATGGACATCCAAATATTAGGACTCCCAACCTTGATAAAATGGCAAGCGACGGCATTAGGTTTACCTCTTTTTACGCTGCTGCATCGGTTTGTACACCATCAAGAGCTGCGCTTTTAACAGGTCGATATCCTATCAGGCACGCTCCCTTTAATTTTGGGCCAACTTCTAACGACGGATTACCTTTAAACGAGATCACTATTGCTGATATTCTGAAACAAAAAGGATACACTTCAATGGCTATTGGTAAATGGCATCTGGGACATCAATCCGAATATTTACCTACATCTCGTGGTTTTAATTCATTCTACGGATTGCCATATAGTAATGATATGATACTTCCCTGGTGCCCATGGCTATCAGAAGACAATAAGTTGTTTTTATATGAAGATACCATTCCTGTAAAAGAGATAGGGTTTAACCAGGAGAACTTAACAGTAGATTATACAAATAAAGCACTTGAGTTTATACAAGAACACAAAAGCAAACCTTTCTTCCTGTATTTAGCCCATAATATGCCTCATTTACCAATTAGCACATCAAAAGAATTCATTGGAAAATCAAAAGCCGGATTATACGGAGATGTTATTGAAACCATTGATTGGAGTACTGGAGAAATACTTTCAACCCTAAAAGAATTAGGTATTGATGAAAATACCATTGTGGTATTTACAAGCGATAACGGACCCTGGCAAAATTTGCCGGACAGAATGTTACAAAGAGGTGTGGAGCCATGGTATGGTGGTAATACAGGATTGCTTAGAGGCGCCAAAAATACAACCTACGAAGGAGGTTTTAGGGTTCCTGCTATCATACGTTGGCCAGGTGTAATACCTAAAGGAAGGGTCACTAATGAGATGGTAGTAACAATGGATTTGTATCCAACATTAATTAACATTGCAGGAGCACAAATACCAAACGACAGGGAAATTGATGGTTATGACATATCTTCTTTATTGAAGGGTGGAGAAGGAGTTTCAAGAGAAATGTTTTTTTATTTAAAACAAGATAAGGTTGAAGCGGTGAGAAAAGGTGAATGGAAATTCAGGTGCACGGAATCTGTTGGAAGAGAATTATATAACCTGAAATATGATCCCTCTGAGATGTATAATGTTGCAGATGACAATCTTGGGCTTGTGAATGAACTATATCAAGATTTGTTTGATTTTTCGAAAGAAACAAATGCTAAAATGGATACAATTATTCCACCTAAGGTGAGCAATAATTGAGATACGTAAATACATGCTATTTTAAAATATGATAAAGCTGGTTTTAATAATTTTAGTAGTATTTCTACAAAATGCGATCGCAATTGCACAAGCAATAAGTGAAAGAGGAGAGGTGACAACTTTCAATCAAAAGTTTGTATGGTCAGTAAGTGGAGATGCATTTGTTCCAAACTACATAATGATTGATATGATTGCCATCCAACGTGATGGGGTGAAATCAAATGACCTTTCTTTGATCAATGAAAAAGATATTGATGATTTTATCTCAGAGTTTATTGTTGAGCATGGATTTAATGGTATTCATGTTCCTGTATATGGCCAATGGTTTCACATTGGAGATAATAAAGTAAAACCTTCTGATATAGAGATCGACCAAAGAACATTTGATAAATTGGCTATGATAATCAATAAAGTATACAACGCTGGTGGTTGTACGCATATCTGGTTATGGGGCGATGATTCAAGAAATTGGACATCGAAAAGTTTGAAACATGGAATAATGGGCAAAGAAGAGAGATACCTGCTTGATGAAATATATAAACAGCTTAGTCCATTGAGAGGCTGGACAATGGGATATGGGTTCGACCTTTGGGAATGGATTGGGGAACAACAACTTAAAGAGTGGCATAAATACCTTTGGTCGAAGGAGAACTGGAATCATTTATTGGGCGCCCGCGCTTCCAAAAATAAGTTGGATCAACTATATGAAGGGCTGGATTATTCAGGTTATGAATATCATAAACCCTGGTATCCTGAACTTGTGAGTATGATCAGTATAAGACCTGATAAGCCCTCATTTTCTGAGGATCGGTATAGAATTCGAACTGCAAGCAAATGGCCTGAAAAAGATTACAGCGAAGATGAAACCAGGAGAGGATTGTGGCATCATACCATGGCAGGTGGTATTGCTGCTATTTGGGGTAATCTTCAGACAAAGATTGAGTACAATAATAAGCATGCAATTAAATGCTTTTTTGTCTTCTGGAATGATAATAAACGATTTAAAAAGGATATGGTTAGGGACACTACTTTGTCCACAGCTTATTGTTTGACAAATTACTCTCAATACGTTTTTTATCAAGAGAATACTGAAAATATAGAGTACAGTTTTTCCGGGAATACAAGAAGAGTTATTGCTGTTGATACTAAAAAAGCTTATGAAGAAATTGATTTAGGCAAGAAAAAAGGCAGGAGACAAATTTTTAAAGCTCCATATTGTTCGGATTGGGCTATATGGGTTGAATAAAAGTAAACAGTATGAAAATGACTAAGATATGAAATGAGTCCTGATAGATCGGGACTAATTCCATATGATACTTTTGGAAACAAAAAATTTAATCATATGAAAAGAAGAAATTTCATTACAACTTCTGCCGGATTTCTGGCAATTGCATTAACTCCAGGAGTTTGGTCTTGCCAACGACCTGTATCAAAAAAGAAAAATTTCACATTTAAAAAATATCGCGCTGGGAAAACTTTTGTTCCAATAACTCAGGTTACGCCTGATGATGGTTCGTATGTGCATACCTACTACGATATTTGTTCGTTAAGCCCATCTCAAAGATATTTAGCAGTAACAAAAGTCCCTGAAATAAAAAGGGTTCCTCATTTCGGGGAAACTGCCGATGCTTATATTATTGATCTTGAAGAACAAACAATAGAGAATGTTTATTCCACTAAAACGTGGGGTTTTCAGATAGGGGCAAACCTCGAATGGGGGGCAAACGACCGCTATTTATATACCAACGATGTAGTTGATGGTACTGCCGTATGCGTTGAAATTGACCTTGAAATAAATGAAACCAGGGCTTTTGCCGGGCCTAAATATAATATTGCCCCTGATGGTTCGTGTGTAGTTGGTTTTCCGCTTGAACTATTAAATGTAACGCAACAAGGTTATGGAGGTCCGTCACAAGATCCCGAAAATCCTCCAAGTTTACCTGTTGGAGCTGCAAAAGATGAAGGGATATGGCGGACCGATTTAAAAACCAATAAAAAAAGTTTGCTAGTTAGTTTAGCCGATGTTGCTGCTAAAATTCCTGAGCCTGCCCCTGAAAAAGATGGCACTTTTTATTTCTGGCACACTAAATTTAATAACCAGGGAACAAGGATTATGCAAGTTTTACGTTGTATGTTTCCAAGTGGTTATGGCGGAAGAAATGCTATGGTTTTTACATTTAATTCAGATGGCAGCAATATTAATTTTACAGTAGGTGCTCCTGATATTTGGGCTAGTATGGGAGGTCACCCTAACTGGCATCCTGATGGGGAACACATTATACGAATTATTCAAATTGATGAAACAGAGCGATTTTGCCAGTTTAAATATGATGGTTCAGACTTCAAAATTTTAAGTGAGGCACTTGAAGGTACAGGGCATCCACGGATTGAGCCATCAGGAAAATACCTGATGACTGATTCTTATCCATTGGATTCCTATGGAAACCAGCAAGTAAGTATTCGTTTAATTGATACTCTTGCAGATGCAGAGGAGATTGTTTGTACATTGCCCACACTGCCAAGAGAAAATTTAAAATATCCAACATTACGCCTTGATGGGCATCCTTTCTGGAGCCGCGATTATAAAAAAATATTTTTTCAAGGAGCCCCTGAAGGAAGAAGGCAAATCTTTATGGCAGATTTATCCGATATAATTTAAATTGAATATTGAGTTTTAACCTGAGTTCGATTAAAAAAAAGCACCATTTGACCTGAGACTGTTTTTGATGAACTACTCTATAAAACACGTTTTGTAATAGAACGGACCAATTAACATTCTTTAACTTTGATTGAGGGATATTAACTTTAATATAGCTTATTTTTGTAAGGAGAGGAGATGAATAGTGAGATTTTTTCATAGAAAAGAGGTTTAGTTAGATTTGAGGACAGGGATGAAGGGAGTTCATCCTTGTTTTTTTTTGCCCTGGCAAAACAGGGGAATTCAGGCTCAATTGAAAAAGTAGGTGGAGGTGCAAAGGTAATTAGTCGTTAGTCGTAAGTAATTAGGACGGTTTTCCTATCGGGTGCGGAGGTTTTTAACCTCCGTTTATGTAAATTAAAATTGCTGCTATTCAGCAGGTGGCTTCGAGCCGCCCGCTGAACTTTTATAATATTTGGGATTAACGATTTGTTTGACGGCAGGCTGTACCTCCCTTACAGGGCTTTTGCCTGAATACCGACCCAATACCACAGGGTTTCGTTACACTCCACCCTGCGCTGCCACGTGCCGGGGCATTGCCCCTAAAAATATTTATATGCTTTTTTGCTTT
>JAADGO010000124.1 GCA_013152355.1 Chlorobiota bacterium | reverse complement strand
CGCTGCTGCCTAAAGCCAACAGAGAAGTTTCATTGGATATGGATTGCCCATCCTTTTTTAATACCAACTGAGTATTGAAACGGATGGTTGTACCTCCGGTAAAAATATATTTCCGAATGAATTTGACTGAATCGTCCTCAATTACCGGCAACTCTTCAATCCTATTTCCCAGAATATGATCGTAATTGAGTATTTGCAGGAAAAAGCTGCCTCCCGGTTTTAAAACGGTGCGTGCCCCTTCCAACATTCCCCTTACCTGCCCAATATCCTGCAGGTGAACCAGTGTATTGCCAAAACATATAATTGCATCAAAGTACCCGGGCTCAAACAACTCTGCCAGGTTCAACATATTGCCTGTCTGGAACCGGGCGTTGGGATGGTTTCTCAGTTTTTTTGCCTGTGCCAGCAAATCCTCATTAAGGTCGATCCCAACAACATTTGCCCCTGCATTTGCCAGTTGATACGACAACTCTCCCGTAGCACAGCCAATATCCAGGATATTTTTCCCTTGCAACACGCCTAAACTATCTATTATAAATTTTAACTGCACCGGTTTATAAGGGAAAATATTAGAATAATATTTTGAAATGGAGGAGTAAAAAAGGGCTTGCTCATTAATTGATGTATCCATACCGGTAAAATTTTAAATGAAAATACTTGAATAAAATTGGGCTGCCTCCTACCCTTTCTCAATCCTGATCCTTGCATCTACTGCAAAAATATCCCCTCCATTGCCCAACAGCGGGTTTATATCCAGTTCTTTTATTTCGATGGCAAACCTCAGGAGGCTGGAAAGGCGGACAATTATTTCGGCGAACTTTTTAATATCTACTCCGCTTTTCCCACGATAACCATTTAATATTTTAAATGATTTAAGGTTTTTGATCATTGAGTAAGCCTCTTCCATTGTCAACGGAGCCAACCCTGATGTAAAGTCTTTCATCACCTCAACATAAATACCCCCTAACCCGCATAATATTACATGCCCGAATTTAGGCTCGTATTTAGCTCCTATGAACAGTTCTGTACCCCATGCCATTTGAGCCAATAATACAGCTTCCGCCTGGTCGATGCCCATCAAATGTTGGAATTCTTTTTTTACACTTTCTTCGTTCCTTATATTAAGGACAACACCGCCAACCTCGGTTTTATGGACCGGCCCGACCACCTTCATCACCAAAGGGAATCCAATTTGCCGGGCAGCTTTAACTGCTTCTTTTTCTTTGGCAACAACAATCTCCTCAACACGTGGTATGCCGGCAGCATCAAACAAACGGTGAATAACCCCGGGTTGTTGGAAACCATCTGCTGCATTGTCAATGATCCTCCTGATTTCTGAAATATCAACACCTTCAAGGAAGATCCGCTCTTCTGAAGGGTTGGGCGTATTCATCACTTTGGTGAGTGCCTTGCCGAGCAACACCTCATCCGGGAAGTTCACATTCCCATGCGAAAGGAAATACGAAACATCATCTTTCACATCGATCACAGATGGCAATATCGGATAAATAGGCTTAGAGCAGGTGTGCATTTTCTCGTCCAGCAATTTGTATACATCACGGACAGGGAAAAGCCCTGAACTACCATAAATAACTGCCATCCCGTCTACCTCAAAATCATTCTCGCAGGCATCAATAATTGCCCCAAGTTGCTCTGCCGTGCCGGTAGCCAAGAAATCAATGGGGTTTTCAACCGATGAGCCGGGGTGTAGTTTTTCTTTTAACGCCATTTTTGCCGGAGAATCTTCAATCGTAGGGATCTTAAGCCCTCCATTTTCCAGAGCATCCGTAAGCATTACCCCCGGGCCCCCGGCATGTGTAATTATGGCAAGCCTCCGGGAATGCAGCTCTTTGCACATAAACACATTTGCTACGGTAACCAGTTCTTCACGCCCATGGCAACGTACAATCCCTGCTTTCCGGAAGAGTGCTTCCACTGCGGCATCAGACGAGGTCATTGCCCCGGTATGGGAACATGCGGCACGACTTCCGGCATCGGAGTTGCCGGCTTTTATCGCAGCAATCTTACATCCCTTTTTGATCAATGATGAAGCATGGTGGAGTAGCCGGTCAGGGTTATTTATATTTTCAATATACAGCAATTTAACTTTTGGGCTTGTTCCCGGCCTATAGGTTTCATCCAGGTGCTGAAGTACGTCTTCCACAGCAATATCGGCTCCGTTGCCAATCGAAAAAACACTGGCAAACTGCAACCCTTTAGGAATCCCCGACTCCATGATAAATACGGCTGTTGCCCCTGAACTGGAAATAAAATCGCACACCCTTTCGGCGACAAAGTAGGTATCGGCGTAGTGAATACACTGGTATGGAAAGGAGTTATTACGCCAATACAATTAGGGCCAATAAGATTCCCGTTGACAGATTTTACGGTTTTAACAATCTCTTCTTCCAGTTTCCTCCCCTCCTTTCCCGATTCGCTAAACCCAGCAGAAATAATAATAAACCCTTTTGTATTTTTCTTATCGGCCAAAATCTTAACCACTTCCAGGCAATATTTTGCGGGTATGGTATTGCAATGACTGCCAATTCAACATCAGGCAAATCTTCGGCCGACTTAAACGATGTGACCCCCTGCACTGCCTCTTCATTGCGGTTCACTGCAAATAACCGGCCTTTAAACTTGTTGTCAATCAAATTCTTCAACAATTTCCCCCCTGGCTTAGTAATATTATTGGAAGCCCCAATAACAACAATACTTTTCGGTTTGATTAAACTATTATGAATCATTTCAATTCAGCATTTTTTTTAATTTAGGCCCTTAAAATTAGGTAATTTCAAAAGAATGTACGATGATTTTTGTAATATACACAAGGCAAAAAGGTTTTATTAATTAGTTTTGAGGAAAACCTCTGTTATTTTATGCGCGATACAAAAGAACAGAAAATTATTGTCTTAACTGAATTAAATGATTCGGACAATAACCTTATCCTTCATGGAATTAAAATAGCATCAATTTTTAAAAAAGAATTGTGCCTGTTCCACAATTACCAAAAAAAAGGCAAATCAGAATACGGGAATATACGAAGGATATTGAATGATTATAAAAGAGTGGTTAAGAATACTTTCCCAGCATTGCCTGTTTCTTCATTAATTACAGAAGGGAATTTAACCTATTTGCTGGATATATTGACAGACGACTACGATGCTATTGTGATCTTAGCACGGGCACATTCATTCAAAAAACATGCTAAGAGTGTTCGGGAAAGCCCGTTGCCCTTCCTTTTTATTAATACCGACAATACAAAAATCACAAATTATACGAGGATTGTAGCCCCTATAGACCTTCGAAAAGAAAATAGTGATATTGCTTTGTGGTGCAGCTATTTCGGGCGCTTCAATAATTCCGAAATAATAGCAATTGCCGCCAATGATAAAAACAAGGCTAATATCCGTATGGTTACTAAAAATATTGTGTTGATTAAGAAATTGCTGGTTAAATTTAATATCTCCCATAAAATTTATAAAATTTATAAAGGGAAAAGCAGCAGTTTGAGGATCCAGTCTGAGGCATTGGAATTTGCCAGGTCATCGAAATCGGACCTTATGATCATCCTCGGCAGTTCGGTAATTACCCCCATTGACCTGTTGATTGGTTTACCGGAACACAAAATAATCAAAAAAGCAGAAAACTTCCCTGTATTGGTTATCAATCCACGGAGGGACATGTATATTTTGTGCGACTAGAGTTTATAGGCGGACTGAAAGCATTTTAGCAACCTGTTTGCCGCTGTTGTCGTATGCCGGCAACCCTACTCTGAAAATTATTTACTATTTTCGAAGCATCGAATTCAGGAATATGAAAAACCTACTATTTTTATTATTATTGATTTATTCGTTCGTTGCGAATGCACAAAAATTTGAATACCAGGGATTATTTGAAGGGATTGGCGACAACCGTGAATACTTTAGCGGGAAAGCGATGTCGCAAACAATTTTAGGAAGCCGTGGAGCCTTTGAACTCGGCACATCAGTTGACGGGCATCAAATACGGGCAGGGTTAAGCCAGCTTTACGAATTTGGCAGTACTATTGACTTCCAGCAACCAAAACTAATATTGTATTACCACTACAACGACATAAAAAAGGATTTCTATTTCGGTTCTTTCCCACGGAAAGGGTTGATTGATTTCCCACTTGCTATGCTTACCGACACATTGTTGTATTACCGCCCAAATATAGAAGGGATGTTAGGCGAGGTACGATGGGGATGGGGTAAGCAAACAGCCTTTGTTGACTGGACAAGCCGCCAGACCGATACCAAACGCGAAACTTTCATGGCCGGCAGTTCAGGAGAAATAAGATACAAAAACTTATTCATCGAAAACTACCTGCTCCTGTACCACCACGCCGGGGCGGCAATTGATATCCCCGGCGACCATATTAAAGATTACCTGGGCTATGCTTTACAGGGAGGGTACAGGTTAAATAAACAGGCTAGGGTTACCGGTTACATAAAAACCGGGATACTTGCATCTGTTTACCGGGAACGTTCGGTAACCAACGGGTTCATCCTGGCAAATAGTATGCTGTCTGAAGTGTACCTGAAATATAAAAACTACGCAGTAAAATCTGTCTTCCACATTGGCAATGGGCACCGTTTTTATTTTGGCGACCCTTTCTACAAGGTAAAAAGTTATATGCGTACCGATGTGGTCTGGTATTTTATCAACCACAAAAATATAAAAGGCCGGTTTAACCTCTCGTTCCACTTAATTGAAGGTAATGACCTGGACCAATCTCAGCAATTGTCGATTGTTTATTATATAAAAGATTAATCCACAATCTCCATCTCATCCAGCAAGTAACCTGCCCCGGCAAACTTATCGATAATGAACAGTGCATAGCGGATATCGAGTGCAATATTACGGCAACGCTCAGGGTCGAACATGATATCGCTCATGGTGCCTTCCCAGCAGCGGTCGAAATTAATTCCGATTAATTGCCCATAGGCATTGATTACCGGACTACCGGAATTGCCCCCTGAAGTATGATTCGAAGCAACAAAACAAACTGATAATGTATCGTTCGCAGCATAATTCCCAAAATCTTTACTTTCGTATAACTTTTTCAATTTTTCCGGCACATCAAAAAAATCATCATCCTTCCCATCCTTTTCCATAACTCCTTTAAGCGATGTCGAATACTTGTAATAAACTCCGTCACGTGGTTCATAGCCTTCTACTTTCCCGTACGAAACACGTAAAGTGCCATTTGCATCGGGGTAAAGAGGCTGCCCTTTTTTCATTTCCATAATCCCGGCAAGGTATTGCTTCATCAATGTTGAGATACTATTCTCAATTACGTCAACATAAGGTGCTACCCCGGTATTAAAATGCCTGCGTAAAGACCGGTACATCTTCACAACCGGGTCATTTTTAAGTTTCTTCAATTGTTTTTCTTTTCCCGGCCTAATCAATTCTCTCAATAAATCAGGGTTTGCCAAAACCGATTTCCCATAAATTTTGTTTTTTAACTTTTGTACTCCCTGTTTTTCAAACAACCTCTTTACATCATCGGGGATAAACTTTGCATCTACCTCGTTCACCAACATAGGGAACAACTCTTCAAACAACTCTTTATCGACAGCCAGGTCAAAATCTTTATAAAAAGTTTCCACCTCCTCTAAAAGTGAGGCTCTCTCATCGTTACAATCTCCGGGCATATCCTGCTCAACCCTCTTGATAAACTTATCGACCTTTGAAGCAAGGGAAAATACCTCTACCCCTTTCCAAATAATCTCTGAATAATAATCGGATGCTTTTATGTATTTCCCGTATTGAGAATAGAACCCCCTGAGGCTTTCAAATACCGGAAGGAATTCGCCATCCCATCTTTTATTCTTAATTGCCCAGTTTTTAAACTCCTCTTCAAAAGCAACCTTTTTATCCAAAGCACCCAACCTCTTTAACCCGTTAATTTCGCCCTGCCACTTTTTCCATGCATTTGTTACACCCGAATACTTTGCTGAATACTGGATTCTCACCTTTGGGTCTGCATCCATATATTTGGCTAAGATTGCCTTCTTTTTATCTCTTATCCGTATGCGCCAGGGGTCGCGTTGATTCATTATCAAATCCAGCGCATCAGAAAATAAATATTCCATTGTCCTTCCGGGGAAACCATAAACCAGGGTAAAATCGCCGGGGCTTACCCCTTTCAACGAGATGGGTAAAAAATATTTTGGTTTGTACGGTACATTTTTTTTAGAATATTCAGCGGGCTGGTTGTCAGCATCAGCATAAATCCTGAAAACAGAGAAATCGCCCGTGTGGCGTGGCCACATCCAGTTATCGGTGTCTCCCCCGAATTTACCAATTGATGATGGAGGAGCCCCTACCAGCCTGACATCTTTATAAACTTTAAACGTATAAAGAAAATACTGGTTGCCATAAAACAATGGTTTCACCATTGCTTCAAGTTTTCCATTATTTGATGCCTCGCCCTCAATTTTTTGAATATTCTCATCAACACGTTTTTGCCATAAATCTATATCATTAATTGAATCGGTATTCATCAGTACTTTTTCTGTTACATCCTCCATCGATTCAAGAAGCTTTACAGACAAGCCTTCATTGGGCAGCTCCTCGTCTTTTGACATAGCCCAGAACCCATTGGCCAGGTAATTGTCCTCTAAAGTGCTGTGCGATTGAATTGAGCGATACCCGCAATGATGGTTGGTGAGGATTAACCCTGTGCCTGAAACTAATTCGCCGGTACACCCCCTCCCAAAAAAAACAATGGCATCTTTCATGCTTGAATTATTAATATCATAGATATCTTTTGCTGTAAGCCTGAACCCCATTTGTTGCATTTCTTCAATATTATATTTACCGAGAAGGAGGGGTATCCACATACCTTCTTTTGCCCGCAGGAATCCAACAAATAAAAAACAAAGGATAATAACAATTAAAGACTTTTTCATTGTTGAGTTATTTTTACCATTCGTCAAATATAATGAAGTTGTTTAAAGTTAAATGGGATATTCCCGGGAAGCAAAAAAAAATCCCCGAAGCAGGCCTCCGGGGATGCAGAATACTTATTCCCTCATTATCTGAAAATTTCCTCCTCTTTCTGATACCCTTCTGATATTACGGTTAATTTCAAATTTTCTTTGTTAACAATCTTCGCACCTTGCAAAACAGACGGCACCAATACTTCGCCATTACTTACAGTTTGAAACATTTTTTCACATTTGCCCCCTCCAGCCAGCCTCATGGCTATTTGGGCTGCTGTTGATGCCAGCTTTTCGATGGGCTTATAAACGGTGCAGGTAATGTTGCCTTTTGCTATCTCCCTTAAATTCTGAAGGTCGGCATCCATACCTGCAATTAAAACTTTCCCTGCAAGGCCTTTTTCCTGCAAGGCTCTTAATGCGCCAAGAGCCAATGCATCATTCCCTGCAATTATGGCATCAACCCGGTTATTTGTTTTAGCCAATAACTTCTGTGCATGTTCGTAACCCTCACTTTCTTCCCATGCATTGGTTAACTCGTTATATACAATTTTGATATTGCCTTTTTCCACTAACGGCTGTAAAATGTTCATTTGCCCTATGTAAAGGAATTGACTGTTATGGTCATTTATTGAACCTCCGATCAAGGCATAGTCACCTTTAGGACTAACCTTTGTTAAATACTCTGCTTGCAGTTCCCCGATTTTAACATTGTCGGTCGATACATAATAATCGAGTGGGCAATTCAGAATCAGCCGGTCATACGAAATAACTTTTACATTTTTCGCATGTGCTTCTTCAACTATTTTTGCCGCTGCAAACTGGTCAACAGGAATAACCACCAAAACTTTTACTCCCTGGCGGAGCAATTCTTTTGCCTGCTGATATTGAATATTAGCATCGTTATTTGCGACCTTAATAAGAACAGAACCTCCCAATTCCCGGACCTTCTGAATAAAAAAGTCCCTGTCGTTTTCCCATCTTTCCTTATCCAGGCTATGCATCAAAAACCCAACCTTCACCGGTTCTTTTTTTGCACATCCAACTCCCATAAGAAGAGTGAGGGAAATGAATACAAATAATTTGAAAATATGCTTCATCCCGAAGAAGTTTGATTCGCTATTACCAATTTACGAAATAAATGTGAGATGTGTTTAACAAGATGGGTTTTATGCTTTATTGTTATACAACACAGGGATTAATGTAACCTTAAATTCGACAAATTAAAACTTTTGAATCTCTTCGTATAATCTTTGAATTGGCAGTCCCATTACATTAAAAAAGCACCCATTGATGCGCTGAATACCAATAAAACCAATCCATTCCTGAATCCCATAAGCCCCTGCTTTATCAAAAGGATGGAATTTTTTTATGTAATAGTTGATTTCCTCCTCGGTTAATTCTTTAAAAACAACATCTGTAACTGAGAAAAAAGATTTTTGCACCAGCTTCCTCTTCAGGCATACTCCGGTTACCACCTGATGTTTCCGGTTACTTAATTTTTTCAGGATATGAAAAGCATGTTCTTCATTTTCAGGTTTCCCTAACACTTCCCCGTCCAAATGAACAATTGTATCGGCTGTAATAACCAACTCATTCTCTTTAAGTATCCCTTCAAAGGGAAAGGCTTTTTTTTCAGCCAGCCAAACAGGTATTTCTGTTGTTGTTAAGAAATCGGGGAACTGCTCATCAACGTCAAATGTTTTTATAACGAAATCAAACCCTATATCCTTTAAAAGTTTCTGCCTCCTGGGAGATTTTGAGGCCAGTATTATACTATAATTTTTCTGCCAGTCCATTAAAACGAGCGCCTGTAATATACATCTGAATCATTCCATTTCCGTTGTGCTCTGACTGTTTGCTCTATCACATCGCGCACACAACCTTTACCCCCTTCTTTATCCGAAATATATTTTGAGATAGCTTTTATTTCAGAGACCGCATCAACCGGGCAAGTTGGTACGCCAACCTGTTTCATCACCAAAAAGTCGGCTAAATCATCGCCCATGTATAGAATATCTTTAGCTTCGACTTCTGTTTGCTGAATAAAATCGGCAAGGCTCTCAGTTTTATCATTTACATTATCGTAAAAATATTTAACACCTAGTTTTTGATACCTCAATCTCACTCTTTCAACATACCCCCCGGTTATAATTGCTACATGGAATCCGCTTATCAAGGCGTGCCTGATAGCAAAACCATCTTTAACATTGGCAGTACGTACCGGGTCGCCATCTTCATTCAACGGCGTAGTATCAGACGAAAGCACTCCGTCAACATCGAAAACAAATGCTTTTATGTGTTTTAACTCCTCCTTAAAAAATGCCATTAATATTATTTTTTGTGAAAGCTAAAAATACTCTTTGAAATTGTTTTATACAACTCTGATAATTCCTTATCCCCGGAAAGAAACCGGAGGTGCTTTTCAATTGTTTGATGGTCATGGCGTACAGCAGGCCCTGTTTGAGCTTCAAATGGGCTTAATTCAGTGATTTTCATTGCTGTTTCCTGAATCAAAGGCCGGATAAGCTCAAATTGCAACCCGTTCTCTTTTAAAACTTCATCGGCAAGGGTATAACAATGGTTGGCAAAATTAGATGCAAATACTGCCGCAATATGCAAAGCCATGCGCCGGGCAGAATTGACAGGCGTAACTTTATCAGAAATCTTTTCGGCAATTCCCAGCAAAACAGAACGGTTCTTGTCAGAATTGGCTTCAATAAAAACCGGTATTTGTTTGAAGTCAATTACTCTTTCTTTTGAGAACGTTTGCAATGGGTACAAGACCCCGGTATTTGCTGAATAACTATCTAAGGCCGACAACGGTAAACTTCCGGCACAGTGCACTACCAATTTGTTGTTGAAATTAATCCGGGGCAATACCGATTGGAAAGCATCATCTTTCAGGGCAACAAAATACACGCTTGCACTACCTGAAACCTTTTCAGGGCTTGTTGTAAAAGAAGCATTTATTTTATCTGCAAGTTTTTTTGCCGATCTTTCAGTCTGACTATATACCTGTACCGTGCCGACCCCTTCCTCTTTAAGTGCAACTGCAAGATGGGTCGCTAAGTTACCGGCTCCTATAAAAACACAATTTAAGCTCATTCTCCATAATTTTACTCAAAAATAACGAGCCTAATCCACAGTATCAAAGAAATAAAGAATATTTGCCTTTTTAACAGTCACCGTTCTTGGAGAGGAG
>JAADGO010000208.1 GCA_013152355.1 Chlorobiota bacterium | reverse complement strand
TGGTTCCCATGGCCGATTTGCTTAGTTACAGGGATGGTTACTCGCCGCAGGGCACCGGCGACATCGACAAGCACATTAAGCCGTATGACGATCCGTCGCATCCTTCTCTTGTACTGTTTGCCCACGATGGCGACAATTCCTGGGGCGGAGGCGACAGCTATTATTATGAAGCGGTACCTAATTTTGTTGCTGCTGCCACCAAAGATGGTATGGTTCCTACTACCATTCAACAGTTTCTTCACGATCATCCGGTTCCTAAAAATGATGTGGTGCATGTGGAAGACGGAAGCTGGGTAAATGCCGCTAATGATTGGGGCAGCCCTCAGTTTATCAATTGGTTATGGCCTTTGTATAACCCTTCAACTTATGAATTTGACCCCAACGCATGGAACGAGGATGCCCGTAACTGGGCAGTCATTACAGCCATCGACAACTATGTCTGCATGGCCGAAGATCTCTCTGGAAAAGTGAATATAAGCAAGGTGGTCTATTCCGATGCTTCTTCCTCAAACGCGGAAAAAGCATGGGCCTTTTATCTGCCGGCTCTCACCAGTGGCTACATGTATTACGGTACGGCTCAGGATATGGAGGTGAAGCAAACCATTGCCGGGAATAATGCCATCGGTTTTGCTGAGAAAGTAATTAAAGCGCATGCCGGTACGGACAAAACGCCGCCTTCGGTATTTATTCCCCAGCGTTTTCCGTATAACCCCGGCGGTAAGGAATTTGGGCCTGTTTACGGATACAAGGTACATATCAGTAAAAAAGACTTTTCCGTCTGGACTTACGGGTATGATGTAAGCGGTATCCGTACAGCTATGCTGAAATACAGGCTGGATAAGGATGGCGTTAACCCACTTACTGACAACGACAACGATACTTATGCCGGAGGTCCCGGCGTGGGTTCGTGGAAAGAGATCACTATGACGAGAAAAATGATGGATTCTACTTACAATGCCGGCAATCCGGATATCGACTTTTTCGTCTTGCCCAAAGCCATTGCCAGCTTATATTATGCAAAAATAACGGGTCTGAGCGATACTTTGGTAGATTATTATGTGGCTATGACCGATACGCATGGAAACACCTTTAAAACGCCAATACAGCACGTCTATGTTGGCAATGCACAAGGAAGTGGCGGTGGCGGTGGTGCCAATCCAAAGGTTTACTGGAAACCTGAAAATCCCAGCTCGAATGACACCATTACGGTCTATTCCAAAGATGCCGTTAAGGGTTCCCTGTTGCACTGGGGTGTTACCGTTGATGGTAAAAGCTGGACACTTCCCATTGCAGGTTACCGGCCATCGGGGACGGTAGAAGCGGGAAGCCAGGCTGTAGAAACTCCGTTTTCAGATAAGGATAGCGATGGTGTTTTCACTAGCCGGATCGGCCCGTTTAACAATGCCGGACAGGTGGTGCAGCAGGTAAACTTTGTAATAAAGATAGATGCGAACAACTGGGATAACAACAATGGTCAGAACTACGGTATCACCATCAACAATAATCCCGATGACCACCCTGTGGGAGCCGATGGTTCGGTATCTGCGTTGGTGGAAAAGACGTATGTTTTTAAGGCCGGGGACTTTTACTTTCAAGGCTCAGCCGGGTCAGGTTTTGCAGGAATAATAATAATGTCGCTTCCTGCAAAAGGGATTTTAAAATATAACAGCCGGCCGGTGACGGACTCAACGGATTACACGGATGTTTCTTTGTTGACTTTTACTCCCGATTCTTCCGAAACAGGCTCGCCTTACACAAGTTTCCGGTATAAAGTGAAGGACACAAAAGGCCGTTACAGTGATAAGAGCTATACGATGACCATCAATGTTTTTGATAAAAATCCGCTGGGCGCTGATGGTACTGTTAACACGCGGGTGAATGAGAGTTACACTTTTTCAGATTCCGATTTTGGTTTTAGCGGGATGGATGGTGCTGTGCTTGCCGGTATCCGGATTACTTATCTTCCCAATGCAGGGAATTTGGAATATGATGGGAAGACAGTTGCTTTGAATGTTACCTATCCCGACAGGCAACTGTTGCAATTTACGCCCGGGTCGGGGCAGACAGGGTCTCCTTATACCCGGTTCGGTTTCAAAGTGGTTGATAGTAAGGGCCGCATCAGCGACGATGCTTATGTTATGACTGTCAATGTACTGGAAAATTACCCGGCTGGTGTAAGCTGGTATCCCAAACAACCATCGCGTGATGACAAAATTACCTTTGTGGTAAGCCAAGACCGGACTATGGACACGTATGGCGGCAATTTACATTGGGGTGTAAATAAGGTAAATGGAAAATGGACATTGCCCATTCAGGCTTATTGGCCCGGAGGAACGGTAGGTTTTGGTGATGGGCATGCCGTGGAAACTCCGTTTACCAAAGTCGATTCTACGACCTGGAAGGTGGAGTTGGGGCCCTTCGATAATGCGGGGCAAAGTATCTATTCATTACATTTTGTTTTGCATTATGGCAACAATACGTGGAACAATAACAACAGCAACGACTGGGAAATACAACTTTATTTTCTCGGAGTGAAAAATAGGACTCAAGGTCAAACGAAAATTAGCATCTATCCTAATCCGGTGAGGAGTCATGCGGTTATTGATATTAAATCAGGGGAGAAAGCCCGCTTTCACATATATATCCTCAATACGGCAGGCAAAGTGATAAAATCAAAATATGTGGGTTCGGCCGGACGCATTGTTTTTTACAATCATTTAATTCCTGGTATTTATATCGTGAAATTTGTGGATGAAAGTTCAGGTCAGGTATATACCAAGAAATTGGTGGCGTTTTAGCTATTGGATTGTTTTTTAGTTTTTCGGCTAAAGCCGACGACGATTATTTTTCACTGAACGCCATTTATGGCGTTCTTAATGCCAAAGTTTCTGTTCCCGGAGAACCTCCTGGAAACAAGCCCCTGTTCTATCCTCAGGGAGGAAACCGGAAATCCTCCTGGTTTCTATCCTCAAAGAGAGAGATTAGAGACCAATTCCGATTCTGTTCTCAGAGAGAATTCCGGCTATTAACCCCGGCATTTATGCCGGGGTGGGAACCATAAGCACAATCGGGCTTTAGCCCAAAATATCTATATCTATTTCAAAATAATAACGTTGTATGAACTTCTTATAATCTTCTGAAAACGATGTTTTCTTGTGATGCGGCTCTTGATTTTCAATATAATGCCTGGCGACAAAAAGTTTTTTGTCATCTACGGCAACAGCGAAATATTCCGTACCTCACTCAAATTTTGTCTTGGCTAATTTGTTGGCTAAATAATATTTTGAGGTGTTGTCCAATTTTTCTAACCCGTAGAATCCGCTTTACGGATTGTCTTTCTTTTGACATCATAATATTCTCCAGCACCTCAAAATATTCTGCAATGTGGGTCAAATCCGCAGAGGCCATCTATTACGAACCCATACTGCACACCAATATTGGGAATGCTCGAAAAAACCTATTCACCATAGCTAATGCTATGCCTACGTTTCTTTTTTCTGTGCTACGCCAATACTGACATGTATTCCGGCTTCTCATAACGAAGCCCCCTGCGGATATAAGGTATAATAAAAAAAGGCTGCCATTTGGCAGCCTTTTCCAATATATTTATGAATCTTGTCGTTTATTGCTTAATAAACTTCATGGATTTTAGTACTCCTTTTTTGCCAAAGGCGGCAATAACATAAATGCCATTGTTCAGGTCTCCGGTTTGGATGGTAAGTCTTTGACCGGTAACATTGCGAATCTCGCGTACTTTTTGTCCAACAACATTGAAAATCTCAATACGGTTGGCATTTTCCAGGTTGCTAATGTAAAGCACACTATGGACAGGGTTGGGGTAAAAACTGAAGTTGGGTTGTACGGCATTGTTTGTAGGAATGCCAACAAATCCCAAGTCTCCCCAAACACTGTTTAAAGTGTCGGCTCCGCTAATTGAATCCTTCCTGTTATCACCACCATCCCATTCGCCATGAGACCAGCTGGCAGTGTCGCCAAAAACAAGGAAATATTTGAACTGAATTACTTTTTTCTTGTACAGCCACAGTTCAATAGTATAAATATTAGTGTCACTCTTAGTGGGTTTCAACTCATAATACGAGGCATCACCAGGCATTGCCCAGGCTTTTCCTTTTTCCAAATCGCCGGCAAGAAATACTTTTGCTTTGGAGTGATATATAGAATCAGCAATTGAACTAATATCTAAATGGAAAAGAACCGAAACAGGTTTATTCCCCCATGTGTCGTTAAGGGAGGTCTTTCCGTCAATAGCAGCCCTGCGGTTAGGATCGCCGCCCCATTCACCCTTATTCCAGTCAGGGCCGTTGTTAATTTTGAAATACTTGTACTGAATCTCGCCATTGGCAACGCCGTGAATGGTCAGAGCGTAAGCGGTTGTGTCTGGATTAGGAATCATTCTTAATGAATCAACAGAGCCTGGTGTTGACCATCCGGTTAAGCTTCCGGTAATAAACATGGAATCTGTTTTAGTATTAAAAACCGAATCAGGCGGAGTGTTTACGGTAAATGTAACGTCACCTGTTTGTGCAAGCAGTCCTCCCATGAGGAAAACCGCAAAAACACTAAGTAGAATTCTTTTCATAATAATAAATTTTAAATGAATAAATAATTTTTAATTGTCAATTACTGTTTTTCGCAAATTTAATATATTTTGCTCTTAAAACCAATAGGAGAATAAAGTTTTAACATTTGTTTAATATAATTTCTCCGTTCGTATCTTTTTCAGGTAAAAGCTTCGGTAGCTGGGAAAATTTGTTCCCAGCTACCGAAGTTTACAGAATTTAATTCTTAATTAATTTATATTTATAAACGGTGTGACTCAGGTCAAGAACAACGGTATAGCTGCCGGCAGTTGCCACTTTAATATTTGTGTTGCTGCCCTCTTGCAATTTACCATCATTATTATCGCTGCCGTAGTTTAAGGCCCAACTACCATTAGCTCTGAATTTTATTTCGCCTGCCTTTAAGCTCAGCGTAACGGTCCACAACTGAGTAGCCGGACTATAATGCATGGGTGTATCTGCACTCCATCCACCCGGGGTAGCATCGCCAATCACTGTCCAGACTGTTTTCAAACCAGCCCAGGTGAGTTCTGTGGTATTTACATTGAATTTATAGAAACCCGAATCAGCTACCTTAAGGTTGCCTGCACCACCATCAGTACTCAACTTTCCGGGTGCTGCATATCCGTAATTGATATGTCCCCAGTCGCGAGCCGAAGTAAATTTGAATTCACCGGCAGCAGGCATGTAAATATAACCTTCATAGTTTCCATCGCTGTTTAATGATCCGATAGAATCGGCAGCAGCGGGGTTCCAGCCCTGATAAGCGCCGGGAACGTACAATTGAGGATAAATGATGGGAATGTAGAAGGGTGTTACCTTAACATTCACTACCTGGGAAAATGCTGTGTCCACCTGACTGCTTACAATGGCAATAACCCTGAAAGAAAGGTCTAACGAAAGTGGAATTTCCGGGTCATCTTCGAGCAAAAGAATTTTGTTGTTCAGGTCATTTATAGCAACCTGAAGGCTGTCTTTACTTTTTACGTGGCCAACCATCTTGGCGTTACTGAAATTATTGCCTTGTCTGTCAACCTGTACGTAGTAATTTACAGCTGTATTGAAACCATAGGTAGCAGAAGACCAGGTAAAAATAAGGGTGCTGTCGCTGTTTGCCTTTGAAAAGGTCATGGAGTCGCCATCAACAGGACTTTTCAGTTGGGGCGACGTTACGTTATTAGGGTCCAGGATAACTTTGGTTCCTGCCTTTTCACAGGAATAGAAACCAATCATGGTTACCAGAGCCAAAATTAATATTGATATCTTTTTCATTTGATTCAATTTTAGAGAATTAATAACCGGGATTTTGTACTAAAGTAGGATTAGCCGTCAGGTCTGAAGCCGGGATAGGATAAAGGTCATAATGGCTGTCAGTTGCCGTACCATCTTTCACGCCACCTTTCCATGGCCAGAGGTAGCTTCCTCCGGTGAATTTACCGAAACGGATAAGGTCAGTTCTCCTTTGTGCCTCCCAATACAGTTCGCGTGCTCTTTCATTCAGGATAAAATTAAGCGTCAAATCACCGGCTGTAATATTGCCGGAATTGTTACCATAAGCTCTTTCGCGAAGCTTGTTGATATAACTCACTGCGGTTGCCATATCTCCGCCTGTTCCACCTCTGACGACGGCTTCGGCATACATTAGATAGACATCAGCCAGCCGGAATAACGGGAAGTCGGTATCGGGGAAGGTAAGGTCGGAACCGGGAAGACCGGCTGAAGTGACGTTTTTCCATTTAGTGACGGCATAGCCATCGGTAAACTTACCTACATCATTAATTGCCAGATTCTGTCCTGTGGTATAAAACATGGCCCGATGATCTGTATTTCCCGAAGGATCGGCGAATTTATTTACCAATGCACTGGTAACACGGGTCCCTGCCCATCCGCCATCAATACCGAAAGCGGCCGGGTCCATGCTTCCACCCACGGCGGCATGAATAATAAAGGTGGTGCCACCCCACGTTTTCGTGTGGACACCATCGAAGTTAACAGAGAAGATAACTTCGTTGTTGTTAACATTATTATCAGCCAAAAACAAATTAGCGTATTTGGGTTTCAAAGAATAGCCGGCGTTAATAATTTTCTTGGTATAAGTAACAACATCGGTGTTT
>JAADGO010000070.1 GCA_013152355.1 Chlorobiota bacterium | reverse complement strand
GAGGTCTCTGGCGGATTCGAACCGCCGTACACGGTTTTGCAGACCGTTGCCTAGCCACTCGGCCAAGAGACCTTTATTCTCTTTTTGTTTTAACCTCTTGCCATACATGGTTGTGCTTCCCGGATAATAGAAGCCGGGGCTCAGCCATGAGGTGGCATTTTTCGGAGTGCAAATCTAAGAAAATTTGTAGATTTCACAATACGTTTCTTGAAAATGCTTTGCAATTATTATCTCGTCAAAGTAAGGCTCACTTTTTCAATTTGCCCCCCCATTGACGGGTTTATTTTCGAAACCTTGACCGATGCTTCTTCAATAGATGGGAACCTGGCATAAATTTTATCAAGGATCCTTTTCGCAACATTCTCAAGGAGGAGCGAAGTAATCTTCATTTCGGCTTTAACCAGGTTGTACACTATTTGGTAATTGAGGGCATCCTCAAGTTTATCTGTTTCGCCTGCTTTCGAGCAATTGGTTTTTATCGATACATATACGATAAATTTATTCCCGACTATTCTTTCAGCCTCGAAATGCCCGTGGCTGGCATAAAACTCCATTCCTTCCAGTTCGATTAATCCCATTGCTAAAATTTTGCACGAATTTAAAAATTAGTTGTTAATATGAACATTAATGAATCATAAATAATAGTCCGGTCAAATCATTTTATATTTTTGTAAAAATAATCAGTCTCTTAAAGGCAATAATTGAACATGGCAGAAAAGCATTTAAACGAAAAAGACCCTCCGGGTAAGAATAATTTTATTCATTTACAGATTGAAAAGGATATTGCAGAGGGTAGGAACCAGGGAAGAGTGCATACCAGGTTTCCACCGGAGCCAAATGGCTATTTGCACATTGGTCATGCCAAATCAATTTGCCTGAATTTCGGGACTGCCGAAAAATATGGTGGCAAATGTAACCTGCGGTTTGACGATACCAACCCATCAAAGGAAGAAACGGAATATGTGGAATCTATTCAGGAGGATGTCCGTTGGCTTGGGTTTGACTGGGGAGACAGGTTGTTTTATGCCTCTGATTATTTCGATAAACTATTTGAATTTGCTATCCGGTTGATAAAAAATGGCAAAGCGTATGTCGATGACCAGGATGCAGAAACCATTAGCAGCCAGAAAGGTACGCCAACCCGCCCGGGCTTTGAAAGCCCTCACCGAAACAGGAGCATAGACGAGAACCTCGATTTGTTTTTGAAGATGAAAGAGGGTGCCTTCAGCGAAGGGGAGAGGGTGTTGCGTGCAAAAATTGATATGGCTTCGCCGAATATGCACATGCGCGACCCTATTATTTACCGTATAATGAAATCGCCTCACCACCGCACAGGCGATAAATGGTGTATTTACCCAATGTATGATTTTGCACATGGGCAATGTGATTATTGGGAAGGCATAACTCATTCGATTTGCACCCTTGAATTTGAGGTCCACCGCCCGCTGTATGATTGGTTTATTGACCAGTTGCAGGAAACCGGTTACCGCCCCCGGCAAATTGAATTTGCACGGCTGAACCTGAGTTACACGGTGATGAGCAAGCGGAAATTGATGGAATTGGTGAAAGACGGCCATGTTAATGGGTGGGACGACCCAAGGATGCCTACCATATCGGCTCTGCGGAGGAGAGGGTATACTCCCCAGGCGATCCGTAATTTTGCAGAAAAGATAGGTGTTACAAAAGTAGATGGGATGATTGATGTTTTACTTTTGGAACACAGTGTACGTGAGCACCTTAACAAAACAGCACAAAGGGTTATGGGCGTTTTGAACCCTCTTAAGGTGGTAATCACCAATTACCCGGAGGGGCAGGAAGAAGAGATGGATGCCGTTAACAACCCCGAAGATGAAAACATGGGCATGCGCAAAGTGCCTTTTTCGCGTGAACTTTACATCGAGCGTGACGATTTTATGGAGGACCCGCCACGTAAATTTTTCCGCCTTGCACCCGGGCGGGAAGTACGTCTGAGGTATGCCTACTTTATTACCTGTGTAAATGTGGTTAAAGATGAAAACGGAAGGGTAACTGAATTGCATTGTACCTACGACCCTGCATCGAAAGGCGGTAATTCACCTGATGGAAGGAAAGTTAAAGCTACGCTGCATTGGGTGTCTGTAAAACACGCTGTTAAGGCTGAAGTCAGGCTTTACGACCGCTTATTCACCGATGAAGACCCGTTAGGGCATAAAGATGTGGATTTTAAAGAATTTATGAATCCTGACTCTTTAAAAGTACTCCCTGAATGCTATATCGAACCATTTGTGAAGGGGGCAAAACCTCTGTCGCATTTCCAGTTTGAAAGGTTGGGCTATTTCAATATAGACCCCGATTCAACCGGGGGGAAGTTGGTATTTAACCGTACTGTCCGGTTAAGAGATACCTGGGCAAAGCAGCAAAAAAGATAGTGGAATTTGAAAACTAACGAGTTAAAAAGAGGGGATAAATAACTGATTTACCGATTTTATACATTGGTTTACCGAAACGGGAACCTCTTTTGTGTATGTATCTTTTATATTTGACTCTTGTAATTGAAAAATCGCCGTTATGGAAAATGGGGGAAAGGGTAACTCTAAAAGTATCTTGGCAATTATTTTAATTGTAATCGGAGTTTTATGGTTATTCCGCCAGTTAGTAATTTATTTTGAAATCCCTTATTTTTATTTTGAAAACCTGTTTTACCCTGTTAAATACATTTTTCATCAATGGGGTTGTTACATTTTCTCCTGGCCGGCAATATTAATCATCATTGGTTTGGTATTACTGGCTGGCAACCGCAAGTCGGGAACGGTTTTAATAATAATAGGAGGGGTATTTCTGTTGTCGAGGATTTTCCATATACATGGATTAACCATATCTTTTATATTTCCACTTATTTTAATTGGTATAGGAGTGGCATTGGTAGCGAAGATTTTATAATTATGAAACGAACATGAAATTTAAACGGATGAAATAGATAATCATGGAATGTGGGCACAGGTCAAATAAAAGATCATATTTGGGTATATTTTTAATTGTTTTGGGAGGAATCTGGATTTTTGAACGGCTGGATTTAGTCCCTGATGTAGTAAATGATGTATTGATTTCATGGCAAATGCTGCTTATCGGGATCGGTGCTTTTTCATTAATAGGGGGGAACCGTACCACCGGGATGGTATTAATTTTAATTGGCAGTTTTTTCCTTATCCCGGAAGTTTTGCATATTCCCTACGAGTTAAGGCGTATTGGCTGGCCTCTTATGCTGGTTGGAATCGGTGTCCTTTTATTATTCAGGCATAGGAAGAGTGGTAGCCCGGTAGTTGATATGAATGCCAGGGATATGGATGTTTTTGATGACTTTGTGATTTTCGGGGGACGGGAGGTTGTTATTAATTCTCAAAACCTGTTGGGTGGAAAAACAACTTCTATTTTTGGAGGGACAGAATACGATTTACGCAGGACACAAATGTCTCCTTCAGGTGCAGTTATCGATTGTATTTGCGTTTTTGGGGGGTGTACCCTGAAGGTACCTCCCGATTGGGCTGTTAAAAATGAGGTTGCCACTATTCTGGGTGGTTTTGCCGACAAACGCGGGCAAACATTCCAGAACTCTACTATTGACCCGTCAAAAACTTTAATAGTTAAAGGGTTTACAGCTTTTGGCGGGATTGAGGTAAAACTCGTTTAGCAAGCCGAGATGAAACATCCATTATTAAATAATCTCAAATTAGCAGTTCTTTATTCCTCTTTTTGGGTATTTGTGTCGGTGGTGCTTGCCTTTATCCAGTGGTTTTGGTACGGTGTGGGTTTCGGCTATTCATTATTTTTCACCAGCACATTATTCCTTTCCTATGCCATTATAGGATCCAGTATATGGTTTACCATACAGAACAACACTTTTGAAAATAATACATGGTACAGGTTATTATCGTACCACCTGGTTACAGCCACTATCATTACAGTAATATGGATGTATATTACCTCGGTAATATTAAAAATATTTATTCCCGGGATAAAACAGGATTTATACATAAGCATACCTGCAAGGGCATTTATCGGCTATATATTATATGTTGGGTATGTAGTGTTTTTTTATGCTGTAACCTATTACGAAAACCTTAAGGATAAGGTGGTTAAAGAAAGTGAGTTGAAGTCGTTGGTAAAAGAAGCAGAGTTGCATGCCCTGAAGTCGCAAATCAATCCTCACTTCCTTTTCAACAGCTTAAACAGTATCTCATCGTTGACCATGTCCGACCCTAAGAAAGCACAGGAAATGGTAATAAATTTATCATCGCTAATGCGTTATTCCCTCAAACACAGGCAAAGTGAGAAAGTGGAGTTCTGCCTGGAACTGGAGAATAATAAACTTTACCTGGAAATTGAGAAAGTCAGGTTTGGCAAAAGATTAAACCCTGTATTCGATATTGATGAGGGGTGCCAGAAAGCATTAGTCCCCAATATGATTTTACAACCATTGTATGAGAATGCAATTAAATACGGGGTTTATGAAGCTACTGAGCCGGTTGATATAATTACCCGTTGCAGGTATTACGATAATTATTTGGAAATATCTATAAGCAATACATACGACCCAAATGTTATCAATACTAAAGGGGAAGGGATTGGGTTGAGGAATATCCGGGAAAGGCTGCAAATAATTTACGGCAATCCGGGATTGATTAAGATTAATGATTCAAAAGGGCTGTTTATTGTAACACTGATGATACCACAAACTTAAATGCTATGACAGAAAATATCCGGGCAATAATTATTGAAGACGAAGAGTTGGCCAGGAGCCTGCTAAGGTCATTCCTGGAAGGCTATGAGAAAATAGAGATACTTTGCGAGTGCGAAAATGGTTTCGAAGGAGTGAAGATGGTTAATGAGCTGAAGCCGGACCTGGTTTTCCTGGACATTCAGATGCCTAAAATTACCGGCTTCGAAATGCTTGAACTGCTTGACCATAAGCCGGAAATAATTTTTACCACTGCTTACGACCAATATGCATTGAAAGCATTCGAGTATAGTGCCGCCGACTATTTGCTGAAACCGTTTGCCAGGGAGAGGCTTTTGGCTGCCATTGAAAAAGTTATCGAAAGGCTGAAGGTAAAAGGCAAAGGCCATGGTATCGTTGAAAAAATAATCAACTACCCAAAGGAAGAGTACCTTGACCGTGTGGTGGTTAAAGACCGGCATAAGATTAATATTATCCCGGTTGCCCGGATCCGGTATTTTGAGTCGATGGACGACTATGTAATGATATATACCAAAGAGGGAAGGCATCTCAAACAAAAAACCATGAAATATTTTGAGGGTGCTTTAAATCCTAAAGATTTTATGCGGATCCACCGGTCGTATATTGTCAAAGTAGAAGAGATTGCCGAAATCCAGCAATATGAAAAAGAGTCATATATTGTAATCCTTCACGACAGGGTAAAGCTAAAAGTGAGTAAAACCGGGTATAAAAAGATAAAAGAGGTGTTACATTTCTGAGTTACTGGGGGTTATTGCCAAATTTATAGTTCTTCCCGGGTTGTAGTACACAACTTCATTAAAAAGACATGCTGCAGCTACTAATCGTTACAAAATTATTACGACCAGTATGGTTAACAGGAATAGCATAAAAAGGATAAACTGATTCCGTACAAAAAGGCCCAGCAAAAGAAGAACCTCGACCTCCTCGTTCCATGCTGTAAACAATTCAATTTCACCCTTCTCCTTTAAAATGAATTCATTGGATGTATACCTGATCATTTCAACGCCATTGAATTTCCATGACCATTGTGACTGCCAAAAGTTTTTGATCTCCAGTTCAAAACGTTTACCATTGATAACCACATCGCTTTTAGGGTTGAAAAGGTTGATTATGACTACCCCCAGGAGCGAATGGTCGTTGGCATCGAAAATTTCAATCTTCGACAGGAAGAATTCACGGTTGAGGGTGAAAAGCTTGCCATTGATTATGGCTTGGGCTTTTGGGCTTAGCATATTGCCCCATTGGATGTTGCCGATTGTTTCACTACCCAGCTTAATCTCGAGTTTCGACCCAAATATATCTTTTGTCCATTGTAGTTTCTCCATGACACAGGTTGTTCGTTCAAGGTTAGTGCAAGTTATAAAAAATCTTAGAGATTATAGAGAGGAAAGTGCCCTGGAGTAAAATAATTAATTGTGTTTTGCCCCCTCTACGTTTTTTGTCGACAGCAAACCACATGCAGCATAAATGTCCTGGCCACGGCTGGCCCGGATAGTCGTAAAAATCCCTTTGCCGTTCAGCATGTCTTTAAACTCAAATAGAGTAGCATCATCGCTTCCCCGGAGCGGTGTGCCCGGGATTGGGTGGAACCGGATAAGGTTTAGCCTGCACCTTAAACCATTGAGTAGTTTGGTAAGTTCTTTTACATGCAATGGGGTATCGTTTAGGCCTTTAAATAGTATGTATTCGAACGAAACCCTTCGTTGCCTGCCAAATTGCCAATTCCTTATCTCTTTTATTACTTCCCTGACAGGGTAGGTAGATTGTACCGGCATTAGCCGCTGCCGTTCTTCATCGAATGGGGTGTGCAGACTGATGGCTAAATGGGCATTGCTTTTTTCCAGGAAGGTGAGCATGCCCGGGATAATACCGATTGATGAAACGGTAATTCGTTTGGGGCTCATTGCAAAACCCCACTCGGATGTAAATATTTCAATGCTTTTCAGTACCTCCCCCAGGTT
>JAADGO010000069.1 GCA_013152355.1 Chlorobiota bacterium | reverse complement strand
AATATTGCCGGGTTGAGGTGAGCAGTGGCAGCGATGCAAGTGTTTATGTAACTAATGAATTATATGCCAGGGCTAGTAGTGGTGGAGACATCAGGTATTCAGGGAATCCTGAACACAAAGATATTCGTGAATCCAGTGGTGGCGATATTTATAAAAGATAGGTAACCTGCCATATATTATTGGAGCTGTTTCAAGGGCAGGTTTTACTGCCTTTTTTTATTGAATAAAGTGAAGTATTGGTTATTTTTTCCAATATTCCACTTTTCCCTTCGGCAATATTAACATGAAAAAGTTAAATTTACCGTCTGATACATTTTTTCATGTAATCATAGAGTAAAAATTAATTGCCATGCAACTAAATATTATTCTTTACCTGGTTGGATTCGTCCGTACCATACTGGTAATTGCTGCAATCTACCTGGTTATAAGGTTCGTTTCACGCTATATCCTCCCTTATTTAGTTGAGAAGGGGATGAAAAACGTGCGGCAAAAAATGGAGAACCAATATAAAGGGCAACAGCAGCCAAGGCGAAACGAAGGAGAAGTGACCATTGAAGACCCCCGGCAGGAAGATTCAACCTCAGGCAGCAATCAGGGCGATTATGTCGATTTTGAAGAGGTAGAGTAACAAAGGCAGTACAATTATTATCTGGTACTGAAAAAATAACTTTCCATAGTACCCTACAATTTTCCCATCTGACCCTGAATAAATCCTTTATTATTATGGAGGAAAAACCACCACACTCTAAGGTACTATTTCATTTTCTCTATATATAATGCCCTGATACCCTCCAGGTAATCTTTGCTCAGTTTGGCTGAATAGACCCTGACAAACTCATGCAGTTTCCCATCCAGGAAGAACGAGCCGGATGCAGTATCAAATTCGCTGCCGGTCCAATTATTCTTAACTTTCTTGGTAACCTCTTCAAAAGTTTTCCATTCGAGGTATTTGGGAATAATAAAATACCCGTGATTTTCTTCTTTCAGGTCGATATATATTTGTGGCGACACTCTTTTAAGGTACAAAAACTTAACAATTTTAATGTTTGCTAAATGGTCGCCATGCTTTTTTATTTTTGGTAAAAGTTCAATCCCCTGGTTAGCGTATGCTTCCTGTATTTTCTGAACCATATCGTATTCTCCAAAATGACGAAGCCGCAGTACCCAGTACGTATTATTAATAATCGTCAAAAAACCTTTTCCTGCATCGAATTGCCATTCAAACTTAGCTTCAATCTGTTGTGTAGCACGCAAAATATTCTCCAGGGAATGGTGCTTGCTTAAGGCAATATACAGGTAAGCCATTTTTGCTGAGCCGGGTGTTTCATGGTAATACCCGGGGAAAGGGTTTAATGATTCGAAAACCAGGGTTCCCGGTAGTACTTTCTCTTCAATTATCCGAACCGGTTCAAGTTTTCTCAGGTTACTGAAAACCTCTATTTTTCCATTGTATTCCATATTTAATATCTTTGGTTAGTTTTATTTTTACGCATGTCCAGAAAAATTGTTCAAATTCATCAAATCGGCGATGTAACCCTCGTTAAGAACCAAAAGTCGAAACGATTAAAGTTACATGTTAAACCTGATAAACAGGTAATTGTTTCATTGCCATACTTGTCAAGTTTCAAAACAGCTGCAAAATTTGCAGAAGCCCATACAGAATGGATATTAAAACAACAAAAAAAAATTGATTCCAGGTTAACATTATTTAAAAAAGATTCAATATACAATACAAAATACCATTCGGTAAAGATTATTCAAAATAAATGTGAGAAACCGGTTGTAAAACATGTTGAAGAAATTATTGAGATACATGTCCCCGAAACGGCAGTTATGGGTGAAGCCTCCCTTCAGGAATACATAAATCATGTAATAACAGAGGTCTACAGGTTTGAAGCAAAGAGGTATTTGCCTGGGCGGATCAGGCATTTGGCTGCATTGCACGGATTCAGCTATAATAAGGTCACCATACGAAATAACAGGTCGAATTGGGGTAGCTGTTCGGGAAGGAACAATATCAGTTTGAACTTACATTTAATGAAGTTGCCTTACCACCTGATTGATTTTATATTGTTGCATGAATTAACGCATACGGTTGAAAAGAACCATGGCAAAAGGTTTCATGAAATATTGGGGCGGATTACAGAAGGCAAATCGCAAGAATGGAGTAAAGAGGTAAAAAAATATTCAACATATACATTTTAGCATGAACTGGAATGAATTATTGTCGACCAAGCGCTTGGGGCTTGAGGATAGGGGCGGTGGAGCAGCATTGAAAGACCGTTCGCAGTTTCAGCGCGACTACGACAGGATAATTTTTTCGTCCCCTTTCAGGAGGATGCAAAATAAAACGCAGGTTTTCCCGCTCCCCGGGCGTATATTTGTCCATAACCGGTTGACCCACAGCCTTGAAGTAGCAAGTGTGGGGCGTTCGTTGGGAAGCCTGCTGTCGGATAAACTGGCTGAAGATAAGAATACCCCATCCACAACATTGCAAACCGAGATTGGGTTTGTTGTTTCAGCAGCCTGCCTGGCCCACGACCTTGGCAATCCTCCTTTTGGGCACTCAGGCGAAGTCGCGATCTCTAATTTTTTCATAAAAGGGAACGGAAGGGAGTTTAAAAATAAACTTACTCCCGGGGAATGGACAGACTTTACCCGTTTCGATGGCAATGCCAATGCCGTCAGGACACTGGCAAACCAGTTTAACGGGAAAAGGCAGGGCGGTTTTGCCCTTACTTATACCACTCTGGCATCTATTATTAAATACCCTTTTGAATCAATCTCGGCAACCGGGCAAAAATTTGGTTTTTTTCGGTCCGAGAAAGATATTTACCTGCGGATTGCCAACGAACTGAACATTCCTAAAACAGCTGAAAACCCTGACAGGTATGCCCGCCACCCTTTGGTTTACCTGGTTGAGGCGGCCGATGATATTTGTTATCAGATTATGGATGTGGAAGATGCTTTTAAATTAGGTATATTGCTGTATGATGAAGCAAAAGCCCTGTTCCTTGGTTTTTATGATGAAAAAGATGATAAAGAAACGTTAAAGAATATCAACCATACATTAAAGGTTGTTACCGACCTCAATGAGCAGATTAGTTACCTGCGTGCCGGAGTAATTGGGAAACTGATGGCACAATGTGCCGATATTTTTTGGCAAAACAGGGAGGCTATCATGGAAGGTATCTATGAAGGAAGTTTAATAAAAAACCTGAATACAACGCAAGCTGTTGCTATGGATGCCGTCAAAAACATTTCTTATTCAAAAATATACAACCACAGGTCAGTTGTTGAGATTGAAATTGCGGGGTATAAAATTATCGATACCTTACTGGATGAGTTTACCGGTGCTGTAATGAACCCAAATGAAACATATAGTAAAAAGTTGACTTCCCTGCTCCCTCAACAGTACTGCCCGAAGGACGATTCTGTATACCACCGGATTCAGTCGGTGGTTGATTTTGTTTCGGGCATGACCGACATTTTTGCCCTCGACCTGTACCGGAAAATAAGGGGTATAAGTTTACCTGAGGTCGGTTGATTTGGTATTTTAGAGACTATTTAAATTTTTTGCGACCTTTGCAGGGAATAAAATTAGTTAGATGACGATAAAAAACAGAAAAGGGCGGAACAGGAAAGAGAAGCCTGAATTAGAAAAAAGGCCGGGCAAAGGGGATAAGCCGTTCCGCAGTAAATACAAAGGAGGGGGGAAAGCCGGTTCTCAAACAGGTAGCCGGACAGAATCTCCCCGGGAAAAAATTGGTGTCTTGGCCGAGGCTATGCGTTTGAACCGGTTTATCGCCAATGCAGGGGTTTGCTCGCGGCGCGAGGCTGATGAATATATAAAGGCCGGGGTGGTTACTATTAATGGGAAAACAGTTACCGAACTGGGTACAAAAGTAGGCCAGAATGATGAAGTACGGTTTGACGGACGAAAACTGAACCCCGAAAAAAAGGTTTACGTATTGTTGAATAAACCCAAGAATTTTGTGACAACGACAGATGACCCCCATGCTGAAAAGACGGTGATGGACCTGGTGAAAAATGCCTGTTCAGAACGGATATACCCGGTAGGGAGGCTGGACAGGAACACAACGGGGCTGTTGCTTTTTACCAATGATGGGTACCTGTCGAAAAGGCTGAGCCACCCAAGCCACAACAATAAAAAAATATACCAGGTAACACTGGACAAACCGGTTATAAAACAACATATTGAACAAATTGCAAAGGGGGTTGAGCTGGATGACGGCTTTATTGCTACCGATGCAATTAGTTATATTGCCCCTGATAATAAATGCGAAATCGGTATTGAAATACATTCGGGTAGGAACAGGGTGGTAAGGCGGATTTTTGAACATTTCGGATACCATGTAAAAAAGCTGGACCGTGTTTATTTTGCAGGGCTTACCAAGAAAAACCTCCCCAGGGGGAAATGGAGGCTATTATCGCCCAAAGAAATTAGTTTCCTGAAAATGAATAGTTGAGGAGGCTTCTAAAACTGTTATTTTTTATTTCCATCATGCTTTATTATTTTTGAGCAAAACAATCTTTATATGACCTTAATAAAATCGATTTCCGGAATCAGGGGCACCATTGGCGGTAAGCCCGGTGAAGGGCTGAGCCCTTTAGATGTTGTAAAATTTACAGCCGCTTACACGAGTTGGGCTAAATCGGCAACTTCAAAGAATAAATTAACCCTTGTGGTTGGCCGCGATGCCAGGATATCAGGAGAAATGGTTAGTTCATTGGTAATATCTACCCTTGTAGCCATGGGTTGCGATGTGGTGAATATCGGGCTTGCAACTACACCTACCACCGAAATTGCCGTGACCGGAGAAAATGCCGATGGTGGGATTATCCTTACTGCCAGCCATAACCCAAAGCAGTGGAATGCATTAAAATTGCTGAACAATAAAGGGGAGTTCCTGAACGCTGAAGAGGGGGCAAGAGTCCTTGAAATAGCAGATGCCGAAGATTTTGATTTTGTTGAAGTTGATTACCTTGGGGCAGTTACAAAAAAAGATTACACTTCGGCTCATATAGAGCAGGTACTTGCCCCTGGCTTTAGTAGATGTTGAGGCCATTAAAAAAGCCGGCTTTAAAGTAGCCATTGATGCGGTTAATTCGGTTGGGGGGATTGTCATTCCCCTATTACTCAAAGCATTGGGCGTAAAAGAGGTTGTTGAAATTAATTGCGAACCTAACGGGCATTTTGCCCATACACCTGAGCCAATCCCTGAAAACCTCGTGGAAACTTCGGCAATAATCCGTAAAAAAGGCGTTGACGTGGGGTTTGTTGTAGACCCTGATGTCGACAGGCTGGCTATTATTAATGAAGACGGGACAATGTTCAACGAAGAATATACATTAGTTGCCGTTGCTGATTATATCCTCAGCCAGGCCCCGGGTAACACTGTCTCCAATTTATCATCGAGCCGGGCATTGCGCGACATAACCGAAAAACATGGGCAAAGCTATGCAGCCTCTGCTGTTGGCGAGGTAAACGTTGTGGCAACAATGAAAGAAACCAATGCCGTGATAGGCGGCGAAGGTAACGGGGGGATAATATACCCCGAAAGCCATTGCGGACGCGATGCACTGGTGGGAGTTGCCCTGTTTTTGACTCTCCTTGCCAAAAGCGGGTTAAAATGTTCTGAACTTAGGAAAACATACCCCAATTATTTTATCTCAAAAAATAAAATTGAACTGACCCCGGAGATTGATGTGGATGGTATCCTTGCAAAAATGAAAGAAAAATACCAAAACGAACAGGTATCCGACATTGACGGGGTGAAGATTGACTTTGCCGATTCGTGGGTACACTTGCGAAAATCAAATACAGAACTGATAATCCGTATTTATTCAGAAGCAAAATCGATGGACGAGGCGGAAGCATTGGCACAGAAGATTATTTCAGAGATAAAATCATTTTTCCCTGCACATTAACTGTTCCTCCAAAACCAGGGGGTAAATAAAATTAGTACAGGGTAAATTTCAAGGCGCCCTAACACCATGATTATTGTAAGGAAAAATTTCCCAAATTCAGGAATATCTGCAAAGTTGCCGGCAGGCCCTACCATGCCGAACCCGGGGCCAACACCTCCCATTGTAGTGATTACTGCCCCAAAAGATGTAGCCTTGTCCAACCCTAACGTTAACATTACCAGTGTGCCGAACCCGAGGATAAAATAATATAATATTATAAATGCAAGTATGCTGTTGACCTGTGGGTTCTTCAATATCTGCCCATTATACCTGATCTGATTGATTGCCTTTGGATAAAATATCTGCTTAAACAGCATGTTAATCTTTTTAAATGCAATCAGGTTCCTGATTACTTTAACCCCTCCTCCTGTAGAACCGGAAGAAGCACCAATAAACATCAATAACATTATTATGGCAATAGCACTTGTTGGCCAGACCAAATAGTCGGATGTTGTAAAACCGGTAGCTGTAATGACCGAGATAACCTGAAAAAAGGCATCGCGGAAAGCAACCTCAAGTGGAAGTGACTTCCAAAAAAACAGTTGTAAAGTAATAGCTGCCCCTGTGAAAACAACAATGAACAGGTACAGTTGCAGTTCTTCATTTTTGATTACTTTTTTAAACTGTTTCCTGATGCTGAGTACATGCAATGTAAAGTTCATGCCCGACAGAAGCATAAAAACCATAACAATATATTGGATTAAAGGCGAGTAGGCAGCAATACTCGCATTCTTCATTGAAAACCCGCCGGTTGCTATTGTCGAAAACGAATGGCATAAACTATCAAGGAATGACAATCCTGCACCATAAAGGATAACTGTTTCGGCAACCGTTAAGCCAACATACACCAGCCAAAGATTCCGTGCGTTTTGTTTAAAGCGGGCCATAAGCTTCTCATCTGCCACATTCGACATTTCCGAGCCATACAAATAGTTGCTGTTGCCTGCCACAATAGGAGCCAATGCAATTATCAGTACAATAATACCCATACCACCAATCCAGTTTGTTTCACTCCGCCAAAATAATATACTTCGGGGCAATGATTCAATATCCCTAAGGATAGAAGACCCTGTAGTGGTAAATCCTGACATTGACTCGAAAAAGGCATCACTAAACCGGGGTATTGTTTGTGTAATTATATATGGCAGTGCCCCTAAAAGAGCCATAATAATCCATCCTGAACCCACAATCAGTATGCTCTCTTTCCGTGTTATGTTATTGATTTTTTTATTGAAAGTTGCAATATAGAGCGTCACCCCGGGGATAAATAAAACAAGGAAAGAATATATCATATCTTCTCTTATCGCTTCCCGGTAAATGAACGATACAATTACAGCTAAAAGGAAGAAGAGGCTCTCTATTAGCAGTATTAAAGAGATAAAGTAAACAATCAGGAATAAATTAAACCTGCGGTTTTGCATGGTTTATATATTTTAAATAAATTAAACAGAACAATCACTGCAGCCCAATAATGTATTTAGAATGAACAAAATTGAGGGTATATATGAGTTAACCTATGGGTGGGGGCAGGTTATGCATAATAAGGCCCGGAGTGGAAGATAAATCTTCAAAAAGGAAATACGATTCATTTATCTGAACCGTTTCTTTAATAACATTTGGGTTAAACTTCAGTATTACAAAACATTTTTTCTTTAGAAGGTACTCCGAGTCAATATCTTCCATATAAAAATATGTGGCCGGCGAATAGTCCTCAGATAAATTGACGGTACATGAACCGGCATTATTCAAAGCCCCTTCTTCTTTGAAATTAAAATTCATATTCCCAAGATACGAGAAAACCCCTACTACTGCAATTGCAGCATAGAGAATTACTTTATTATTTTCAGGCCTCTTTTTCAAAACTGAACCATTTCGATTTAAGTCTGCCACAAAAAAAGGTAAATGATTGCTTTGTAACAATCTGAGGGCAAAAGTAATGCTAAAAAAACAAGCAGGTTTGTAAAATCACCGGTTTTTATAAACATTCCCTTAATATTTAATGATAAGTTCAAACAGAAGTTGTTTAATTATTATTCCAATTTCATAGAAATATTCTTAAAATTAATTAACTCGTGATCAAGGTATGAATGTTCATTCGTACCAGCATAACAAAGGATAGTCCTGTTTACTTTTTTAGGTAAAATTTTCCGAATGAAGTTTAAGCCCTTCAATAAATTTTTGTTGAATGTTTCTGATGACTTTATTTCAATAGCATCAATCTTTAATATATTATCAAGAATTAAATCTACTTCATTTTGATTGCTGTCGCGGAAAAAGAAATAATTATCAGTCAACCCTTTATTCTTCCTTGACTTAATTATTTCAGATACAACCAGATTTTCAAATAATGCACCACGCAAAGGGTAGCCATCCAAATGCCCGGGTTGTTGAATCCCTAAAATTGCGCATGCCAAACCAACATCATAAAAATAAATCTTCCTGGATTTTGTCAATCTTTTTTTTATGTTGGTGTGGTATGGTGGTAATTGAAAGATAATGTAAGATGTTTCTAAAATCGACAACCATGAATTTATGGTATGAACTGAAACTCCAATTTCATTGGCGAGTTGGCTCGCTACAAATATCTGCCCTACTCTTCCTGCGCATAATTTCACAAACCTCCTGAAAAGATTCAAATCTTTTATATTCACCAATTGCCTTAAATCTCTTTGAATATAGGTCTCGAAATAGTCTAAATACACTTTTGTAGGTAAAAGATTGGCATCCCAGATTCTTGGGTAAAATCCTTTATACAAAATTTCATTAACCTCTTTTTCATTTCTGGTATTCAATTCTTTAAAATTAAAAGGGAAAAGTGTATAGATTGCGGTGCGCCCGGCAAGTGACTGGGTAATACCGCTCATTAAATTAAATTGCTGGCTGCCGGATAAGATAAACTGCCCGGGTTTATTGTGGTCATCAACAATCCCTTGAATGTAGGATAACAAATCTGGGACACGTTGGACTTCATCGAGAATAACCCCATCGAGGTTATCATTCAGGAACCCATTTGAATCGTTCAACGCATATTCATAGTCGAGAGGATTCTCGAGAGAGATATATTTTTTATCAGGGAACAGGTGTTTTAACAAGGTTGTTTTGCCTGATTGCCGTGGGCCGGTTAATGTTACAACCGGGAAACTGTTTGCTCCAGCCAGGATCTCTGCCTCAAGTTCTCGTTGGATATACATTTTATGCAAATTTGAAGTACAACTTCAAATCTGCATACTTTTTGTTGAATATGCCTGTGATGAAATAAGAAGTAAAAAGAATTTAAGGGCACTTCTAAAATGCAATATTATCCGGGTCGGGGCCAATACGTTTATTTTTGTCCAGGCGGTCAATTTTTGCCATATCCTCATCACTCAATTCGAAGTCGAAAATCTGTATATTCGATTGAATACGTTTGGGTGTAACCGACTTTGGAATAGTAACCACTCCTTTTTGCAAGTCCCACCGAAGAGTAATTTGTGCAGGAGTCTTCCCATATTTTGCTGCCAGGGCCTGCAAAACAGGGATATCATTTACCCTCCCTTTCATAATAGGGCTCCAGGCTTCCAACTGGATAGCATTCTCTTTACAAAATTCTAACAACTCTGGTTGGACTAATTCAGGGTGGAACTCTACCTGGTTTACTGCCGGGGTAATTTTACATTCGGGAAGGAATTCGTTTAAATGATGAACCATAAAATTACTTACCCCTATGGCTTTGATTTTCCCCTGGCTGTACAACTCTTCCATTGCTTTCCAGGTTTCTATAGAGCGATTTCCTTTTGGCCAATGGATCAGGTATAAGTCTAAATAGTCCATTTGAAGTTTCTCAATACTTTCGCCGAATGCACGGAGTGTTGAATGATAACCCTGGTCGGTATTCCAGACCTTTGAGGTAATAAAAAGTTCGTTGCGGGGCACCCCGCTTTCCTTAACAGCTATTCCAACTCCCTTTTCATTCATGTATACGGCAGCAGTGTCGATGCTACGGTAACCGCAGCCGATGGCATACCTGACAGCGTTTATTACCTCACCGCCATCTTCCGACTGGAATACTCCCAGCCCAACCCAGGGCATTTCAATGCCATTGTTTAAAGTTACTTTCGAAGATAAATTCATAGGTTCCCTGTTTTATGGACTCATAATTCATTACCTCCTAAAATTAAAAATTTTTAACCAGTCTTTTAGAAATTTAATACTTTTTCAAGTACCCAATGTGCCTTTTTGTTAGTTTTACCACCGTATAATTAAATAAATATGAAGGTTTTTAAATTTGGCGGGGCATCGGTGAAAGATGCTGATTCGGTAAAGAATATCGGGGAAATAATACGTGCCTGCGATGGGAATCTGGTTGTGGTTGTTTCTGCAATGGGGGAAATGACCAACCTCTTTGAAGAATTGGTGAGGCATTATTTCAGGAATGAAGAAGGGAAATGGCAAATATTTAAACAAGCTAAGTCTTTCCATTTGAATATTTGTATTGAATTATTTGGCAGTGAAGAAAGAGTACCCGGAAAGATAAACAGCCTGTTTAGGGAACTGGAAGCACATTTACAAGAACCTCCTTCCCGCCATTATGATTATGAGTACGACCAGCTTATATGCTATGGCGAGTTGCTTTCGACTACCATTATAAGTTGTTACCTTAATGAAACCGGCATTGCCAATAATTGGGTTGATATTCGAACCTGTTTGAAAACCGATGATACATACAGGGAAGCTAAAGTAAACTGGGATGACACTAACCTGTTGGTTTCCGAATCATTTAATTTTGTGGATACAAACCTTTACCTTACCCAGGGGTTTATTGGTTCAACTATTGAGAATAGTAGCACATCTCTTGGGCGCGAAGGTTCTGATTTTACGGGAGCCATTATCGCGAATGTACTGGATGCAGAATATTTGGCTATCTGGAAAGATGTACCCGGGGTATTAAATGCCGACCCGAAATTACTCCCGGCTACTCAGATGCTCAATGAACTTTCGTACCGCGAAGCGATTGAAATGTCGCATTCCGGGGCTAAAATTATCCACCCGAAAACCATCAAGCCGCTTCAGAATAAAAATATACCCTTGTATGTCAGGTCTTTCCTTGATCCTGGCTCGGAGGGGACGGTTATCCATAATGTTGATTATATACTGGAATTGATGCCGGTGTATATTATCAAACAGAACCAGGTGCTTATCACATTGTCGCCTGTCGATTTTTCATTTGTTGGTATTGGCCATGCAGCCAAAGTACTAAAACATTTTACCGGGATACATGTAAGGGTGAACCTTTTCCAGTTGTCGGCCATCGACTTAAACCTGGTTGTTGACATGCCCGAGAACGGCATTGAGAATATTATCAAGGAGCTGGCGAAAACCTATGAAGTAAAATACAATTCGGGCCTTGAGATGGTTACTATAAGGTATTATACCGATGAAGTAATTGCAGGCTACACCAAAGGGCGGAGGGTGTATATTGAGCAAACAACCCGAAGGACAGCCCGGATAGTATTGAAATAGTATAGCAAATTAGATTTATCGGGGCTTAAAGTATAAAAGCAATTGTTAGGCAATTTTATTCATTTGTAGTTCGACACTTCTATCAAATTCCCATCCGGGTCACGAAAATATATCGATTCAATCTTCCCCTCTGCCCCGGTTCGCTCAACCGGCCCCTCTATAATACCTATTCCCAACTTTTTTATATGGTTAATGAGTATGGGTATCGGAGTCTCTGTTATCAGGCAAATATCTATTGTGCCGGGAGCTGCATTGGTAGCCTTTGGCTCGAACTCCTTGCCGTATTCGTGCAAATTGATTTTCTGTTTTTCAAATTTGAGTGCTTTTCTTCCTTTGCCAAATTCAATGACATTCATTCCAAGGGTTTCAGCATAAAAATTGCATGTTCTCTGTATGTCTTTTACCGTTAAAACTATATGGTCTATATTTTTTACAGATATGCTATTTAATGATAAGTTTTTCTTTTTATATCTGCTTCTTTCATCAAAAAAGGTTATGTCGGAATACCCCGCTTTTATTTTTGCTGAATGTATTGTGCCTTCAGGAATGAAATAGCTGTCACCTTTCTTGTATAACTGGTTATTATCATCAATTGTTAATTCAATTTCCCCAGTTACGACTATACCCCATTGAGCCCCATGTGAATGCTCTGCCACTTCAATATCTTTCTCAAATTCCATGAACAGGATCTGATGTGAGCCTGATTGAGAAATATACGCCTTTACTCCTTTTATAGGAATATCTGCCTCTGGTAAATCCTTTATGATTTCTGGAAACGATGTACTCATGCCTTGATATGCTGTTTCTTCGCCTTCACTTAATTGGCACTAATCTAAATCCTCTATATTCATCAGGTATTTGGGGATATTCTTGCCATCTAACCGATGAACTAACTTTAATCCGTCCATAACCCACTTTTTATATGTAATATTTTCACACTCTACACCATAAAAATTCTTTGAGCCTTCATCTTCTCCCATTGTACGCAATACTGTTGTCCGATTAGCTTTATCCAGGTCAATAATACCTACAACCAGCCTTTCTTCAAATGAGGTCGCTTCATCAATAATATTCCCTAAAGGGTCAACAATTTTAGAATTCCCGTGTGAACAGTTTCTACGAGTTACATCTTTTGGGTCGGCAGGCGAATTACTCATCACTGCATATACCATATTTTCTGTTGCACGTGCAATTTGCATTGAGCGGTAGCCCAATAATTTATTCTCATGAGTGACACCACTCTCATTATTTGAGATAAATATAATTTTTGCTCCGGCTGCAACGCCAAGCCTTGCAAGTTCGGGATAGCGTAAGTCATGGCAAATAATTACCGTTGCGTCAACTCCTGCAACAGTAAAAATAACAGGGCCTTCTCCTGCTTCATAATAACGTTCGCCTGCCCGCCACGTTTTATTGTATAGTCCAAGTACATTACCGTCTTCATTTGCTATCAGCACATAATTATAATACCTGCCATCTTCTTCAGAGGTACTCCCTAATAATATTGCTATCTTATATTTTTTGCTTAAACTGCATATCCTTCTTTCTGCCGCACGGACTTTTGAGAAATCAATGTTCTTTATTTCGTTTTCATCAGGATACCCGGTTAAACATCCTTCATGAAAAATAATAATTTCACAACCGGCATCATGGGCTTCTTTAATTGCATTAGAAATTTTCTTCTCATTATTTTCAATGTCATAATCTGTTAATATCTGAGCAGCAGCAACTTTTATTTTTAAATGATTATTTCTTATTTCGTTTTTTTGTGCTAACAGCAATGGGGTATAAAATACATACAGGCTGATTACTATAAAAAGGGTTAAAGTCCTAGGCTTGCTGATTTGATTTGTCATTTATTCCTCCTATAATCTTTGGCTATAATATTACAAAAAAATCTCACAAAAGGAAACAACAAAAGAGAGAACCTATTAAGGTGCTATGCAGAAACGGGACTCAATGAAGTTGTTTACTTTGTTATCAGGTACTTATTTATCATTGATATGAGTACCTCTTTACTTATGGGTTTTGGAATAAAATCATCGCACCCTGCTGAAATTGCTTTATTCTTGTCTTCCGTTGTTGAGTATGCTGTTTGTGCAACTACCGGCAACCCAGGGCGAAATTTTTTTATCTGCTTTGTGGCCTCATACCCGTTCATAACCGGCATCTTTAAATCCATTAAAACAAAATCTATTTTGGGATTAGCCTTGCACATTTCAACTGCTTCTTTACCGTTCTTTGCATGTAATATTGCTATGTTCAGATCCAACCCTTCTAATAATATTTTCAGGTATAAATAGTTTGCCTCTTCGTCTTCTACAATTAATATCGTATATTTTTCAACATCTGGCTTTTGATTGTCGAATGGCGGCTGGCTCGTAGCGTCAGTATTTGGATATGCCGGTTTATACGGAATCCTGACAAAAAAGGTTGAGCCTTTTCCTTTTTCGGATTCCACATATATTCTCCCGCCGAGTAATTCTGTATTTTCTTTGGTAATTGATAAGCCAAGTCCGAGTCCTCCGTAACTTGGGGAAGTGTTTTCATCTTCCTGCAAAAACCGCTCAAATATTATTTTCTGCTTATCTGCCTTTATTCCGATCCCCGTGTCTTTTACATATATCTCTATTTCATTGTTTACAACTGTATACCCAAATTCAATAAATCCTTCGTTTGTAAATTTCAAAGCGTTTTCTAACAGATTGCTCAATATTTTATTGAGTTTTGTTTTGTCGGTAAATATTACACTATCTATATCTGAAAGCCCTTTCTTCAGAGATAGTGGTATTTTATTTTCTTTTGCTTTTATATCAAAGATTGAGAATAATTCTAATAATAGGTCGTTCAGGCAAACTTTATTCTCCAATACTTTTACATGCTTTGTCCCAAGTCTGGAGATTTCGAGGATATCGTCAATAATTCGTAATAATTGATTGCCGCTGTTCTGAATTATACTGATGTAAAGTTTTTGTTCTTCACTTGTCAGTCCTGATTTGCCTAAGAGGTTTGAGAACCCGAGTATACCGTTCATTGGTGTCCGGATTTCATGCGACATATTATTGATAAATTCGGTTTTGAGGCGGTCGCTTTCTTCAACTTTTTCTTTGGCTTTTATCAACTCTTCATTTTGTGTTTTATACTCCTCATTGAGCAATGCATATTCTTTATTTTGTGCTTCCAGGTCTTTTTCTGCCTGTTCCTGTTTGCGTAAACTATTGTCGAACTTTCGATAGCCCAGGAACAGGGCTATAAATCCGATAACCCATAATAGTGATAATGCAAAAATATTCCGCTTTTTTTGATGAGAAGCACGTTTCAATATTGGGTTCATAGGTATTGAGATGCCTATACCTCCACGAATATCGCCGACTTTATAATCCTGGTGGCCATGGCATCTCAGGCACGATTGTTTTATAATCAACGGTTGCATAAGCCGTAAATACGATTCACCGTTGATATCGGAGTATCCGCTTACCTCTTTTATGCCTGCCTCAAATTGGTTTAACGCATTAAGTTCCCACTCGTCAGGTTTCTTTTCGGGACTCAATAATTCTTTACTTGTTAAGTGCCCTACAACTCCATAATATTCAATATAATATTCGTCTGGTTGACTCGTTATATATGCAGTGCCCTTCAAAATTAAATCCTTTCCTGCCGGTGGTTCAATATCGTTTTCCTGAATATGTGAAAGAGCCGGGCCGGGCCGTATTATATTATAAACCGGGGTGTACTCTCCCCCATGCGAAGATGCCCAGGAGCGTATTGCCAGGCCTTTGTTGAAGTTTGCACGTGCTTCCGTTTTTGCAAGATTATCAGCTTCTTCTTTAATTCTAAATATTTCTAAACAGATTAGCAAACCAATTAATATTGTCCAACTCAGGAGTAATGCATAATAATATTTTGTTCGTATAGCCTTCATCTGCGATTGTTACGTGTTGAGCTGGGCCTCACTATAATTAAGAGGTAATTTATTCAGGGTGATAGTATATTTAAGGCCTTTTAATTTAAACTATTCGGTATCACGAATTTAAGAAAAAAATCACAGGAAACAATTTTACATAATCCCGGAACTCCTGGCCTGGTTGTTCTGAACCAAATAGTTATAATACTTGCATCATAAACCAGGGATTCACACTTTGATGAAAAGAAACGGGCAACCCTGCTTGCCGCTTCCAGGCAGGGATAAATCAGAGACTATTTATTGTGGCATGTTAAACATAATGCACTGTCTTCATTTGACTTCCATAACGACAGGGTAGTGGTGGTCATATTCCCACTATGGATATTATGGCACCCAATGCACCCCTGCGTATTCCTGCCGATATGGACATCATGGCATGAAGTGCATTCCACTCTCCCTTCTTGCAACAGGTCTTCTTCTATAGTACTCCCTAAGCCTGATGGCGTTGAACTTGGGTCATGCAACCCATTGTCGATTGAAGCAAGGGCCGAGTTATAGGCAAAAGAGATTGGATGGTTATGCCTCAAATCTGTCGTCAGGTTCCCGAAGGTAGTATAATATGTACCGTTTGTATTACCATTATAGTTTTCAACTGAAACGGTTCCGTCATGGCAAGAGAGGCAAAGCTTTGAGTTGCCTGTAGGTTGCCCCGGAGAACTATTCAGTGTTGAACTTGCATAAACCTGGAAAGAAGCATTTGTAAGCTGATGGTTCCATAGTGGGGAGCCGGGTACTTCCATATTGGCATTGTGAGGTGTATGGCATGGCCTGCATGCTTCGTTCCCACTCCACGATGCTCCTGAAAAATCATGGTGGCTATTCGATAATCCCTGGCTAAACAAAATTGTAGGGGAGAAAGCAAACAGGGAACAGATAAAAAATCTTTTGAATATCCTCATAAAAGCCTATTATTATAATCAAAAAATTAAAATAAAGGAGAGGCAGCCAAATATAAGATTATTGATTTTGTGTGAAAAAGTAATATCATAAAAAAATGGCTAAAATGCCAATTTGCCAATCCTATTTAATTCATCAGTCCTCATTATTCTCAATAATAATGCCATCTTCCATTATAACACTGAAGAAATAACCGGAGCCAAAATTTTTATTTAATATTATTTTCCCTTTAATTGTTATAATATCGCCTTCTTTTGTTTCCATTTGTGATGTTGCTGTAAAATCAAGATCCTCTGAACCGGAGGAGCCATCTTGTAGGTGAATCCAGTTCCGATCCATTATACCGGCATTGTATTTTGTTACCTGCCCTCTGATTATCACTGTCTTATCAGCATATTTCTCTTTGTTCGAGAATAACTCTGCAATGGTAATGCCATTCTTTGCCGGTTCAATTTTCGAATCTAATTTTACAGTTTTTGTCCTTGAATATTGTGGTGAGGCTTCTAAAACTGTTTTCCCTCCTTCAAGTATTGTGGAGCTAATTACCCCATTTAAAAATAACACTGAACTAAAAACCCGGTTTAGCTCTTTACTTCTAAAATTGGTCATTTCCATCCCACCCTGGAAATAATAAGTATCACCTATGGACGCTTCTATCTTAGGGATGGCGATCCATTGCAAACTGTCATTTTCTTTAATGAGGAGGTAAGTATATGAAGTTGTTTGCAAAACCGAGTCGACAACAACCTTATGTACATTAGGATGTTTTTCGATAAAACCCGAAGAATCCTGGGAACGGCATACTATGATAGAGCTAAAAATAAAAAAGGCACACAATATCATTTTTATGCCTATTTGTTCTGTTATGGACCCTGATTTTATCATTTTTATCGGTTTTGTTTAATGTAAAACTTGGATTATCTATTTAAAGGTGCAATATAACTCAAAAAGAGCTTAACTCTTTAAAGTTGCTTGATTAATATAGTTCCGAATGGCACATTGAACAGGGTTCGGTACGCCAGGCCTGGTCAATATCAACCGGGTGTTTGAACTCAAGTGGTTCAGATGAGTTGGAATAATCCATATTTTCTGTTGTCCCCTGCGCAGTAATTATATGGCACAAATTACAATCCTTTGATATTACCTTGCCAGACTCTGTTGAGTGCCGGTTGTTATGGCACCTGAAACAACCATCCGATTCCATGTGGCCAATATTGTTTGGATAAGCTTTCCAGCTCACCTTCATTTCAGGGAAGATATTATTGGCATACCCGTTTTGTATTTCAATGATTGCAGTATCAATCTCAGATTTCCTATCAGTTATCAGGCTGGGATAGCTTTTTTCATAAAATTTGGTAACCTGGTTTTTTATTGCTACAAATGCACTGTCCTTATCCGGGTATTCCTGATTTAATACGACCATTGATATCAGTTTAATTTCCGGTAAAGTTTTAGATATCTTCCTATCGCTCATCAGTTTATCTATAAAGTTTTGTGGAACGTTATAATTATGCGATGGCCTGTTATGGCAATCAAGGCAGTCCATTACCCTGGGTTTAATCGAGTCAAGTTCTGCCTGGCTTAACATATTCTCTTTATCTGTATATATCTCGCTAAAACCTGTTTTGATATTGGTATATTTAACCCAGGGGATTACCTGCCTGTTGGCAGCAGAAGTTTTATACTCTATCTTGATGTCTGGGTTAATATGTTGGTGAATCCCTTTTTCCACCAATCCTTCCGAAGTAACCCTTGAACTGGTTTTCATTTGCATCTGAATATTCCATTCAGTATTTTTCTCATCGGCAAGGTACGACTTTTCGAGTAGCAATTTCCTGTCATAAAATTTCTCGGGCCAATGGCATTGTTCGCAGGTTTCCTGTGCCGGGCGCAGGTTGTGAACAGGAGTAGGGATCGGACGTGGATAGGCATCTGTTAACACAGCATAAACCTGGTATAAACCCGAAAGTTTACTTTTAACATACCAACTTGCACCCGACCCAACGTGGCATTCAACACAAGCAACACGCTCATGCGAAGAAGAATGGTATGCTGTATACTCCGGCTCCATCACCCGGTGGCATAATTTCCCACAAAACTCAACCGACTCGGTATAATGAAATGCTTCATAACTCCCTATCGATGAGATTATAAGAAGGAAGATAGTGCCAAGGACGAAAATTATTGATACATTACGTGTTGCAACATTATTAAAATTAATAATTGGCCAGCTTTTGCCTTCATCTTCTTTTTTAGCTTTTCTTGTTTTGCGGCTGTTTAACCTCATCCCGATAGGGATAAGTATTAGCCCTGTAATCATAAATGCAGGCAATACAATATAAATAAACAAGCCAATATAAGATCCTCCGAAATTAAAAAATGAATGTAAAATAAATAATGACAGAATGCTTGCCAGGTTAAAAATGGCCAGTACTGCACCTACTATTGACACCCAGTTTTTAACTGATGATGGTAGTTTCATTCCAGAAATTTTAATAAAAAAATGGTTTATAATTAATTGTGCAAGTTTATAAAAAATAGGCCATAATTCAATATGTTTTGTTTATTTATACCTTTTCTAATTATTGAAGTTGTTTAAAGTCAAATTGAAAACCTGTGAGTAACATCTTGCTCCCATTGGACTTCAGCTAATTTTCCTTCCATCCCGAGTGTTCGGGATGCAAGAAAAACCGAGCTTCCCCGAGTCCTCGGGGCTGAAAATCAATATGTCACTCTCGGAAATCCACTTTAACTTTAAACAACTTCATTATGAAGATATATCCGGAGGGCTACCGGTGGAAAATGAAGGATAAAACATATTTAACATCCACTATCTTAAAATGGCAAAATTATATTTAGGGGAAAATATATTACCTTTACATAATCATTGTTTCTAATTTATTAAGATTAGAAAATTAGAACTAATAATAAAATATATTTTTGATTTAAGGGTTGCAATGTTTTATATAAGCGAAGAGGTTAAAAGGAATACAATCAAATGTAAAAATAATTTTTCCTGCCTGTCCGGTAGGGGAGAAAACCTTTGTAAAGTTATATCCAGTATTAATGATGGAAAGCTATTTGTTTTTTGCGTAAATTCCATAACCTGTGTTTATCAACGTGAGCTTAATGGCAGGATTATTTGTACCTGCCCCACCAGAAGCAGAATATATTTACAGTATAAGGTCTGATTTTGTCCCAATAAAATTTAAACAGTCTCTAATAATTTAATGAGTAAGCAACGAATATAGGATTAGAATGGTAAGGACTATTCCTGTAAACAAGAAAATAAACCCGAAAAATTTCACAAGCCTCATCCGTTGTTTCGAGAACTCAGTTTTAACAATAACATCCTTTAATTTCCCTGATTTCTCCAGTTCCTCATATTCCCGTGGCCTGTCTTCCTTATATTCTTCGAGCGGGACATATCCTGTAAAAATAACTGTATCCATAGGGAATGATTCAGGCCGCAGGTGGGTATTAAAGAAATGAATTGTAAAGATAAACCCAACAGCCAGCAATGCCTCGTCACTATGTATGATTTGGGCAACATTGATTATCCAGCCCGGGAATATCATGGTGAAGAATTCGGGGAACCAGAGTACCAACCCTGTTGAGCCAATAATAACGACACCCCAGAAAACCGCCATGTAGTCAAATTTCTCCCAGTATGTCCAGCGTCCGTAGGATGGGCGTGGGCCTCTTCCTGTAAACCATTTTATTGATGCCCAGAAATCTCTTATATCCTGACGGTTAAACATCAGCGAGTTACTTCCAAAAATAAATTTTTTGAATTTAACACCTCTTTTGAATTTAATCCGGAGCAATGAAAATACATGGAATCCGAAATACCCAAAAGTGATAACTGCCGCAATACGGTGGATAACTCCTGCAACAAATGCCCCTCCTATAAATTTAGCCAATGTTTTAGCCCATTCCATATAGGCAAATTTCAGCATCATCCCTGTTAATGCCAATAATAAAAAGCTGACAATTACAAAAATATGGGTAACACGCTGGCTTTTGGAGAAACGCCGGATAAATTCTTTTTTACCAGCCTTTTTTACATGGCGTTTCTTCCTGAGCATGGCAATGATCGACTGTGGCAGCCATAAAAGGGTATGTAGCCCAAAAAAGACAAATACACTAATAAGTAAACCGGTCATTGCCCAAAATGTATAATAGAGCCAGGGGAACTTACTTTTATTATAATGGGTGGCATGTGTTAAGTAACCCGTAAATTTCATGTTTGCATCGACATGGCATTTCCGGCAGGTTGCCACAATGTTCAGAGGGCCAATTGATGAATCCGGGTTATCCATTTTCAGGATCTTATGGGCTCCATGGCAATCGGAACACTTCGCAGCTTCTAAGTACCCTAACTGGTAAACCTTTCCATGATATGTCTCCAGGTATGTTTCAGCTAAATCGGAATGGCATTGCCCACATTGCGTTGTTATTTCCGACATAAATTTATCCTGATGTACTTCTGAGATATAATGTGCTTTGTGGCATGTCCCACAGGTCGGGTATTTTAAGCCACCTTCTTCTTCTTTGTATGCGTGGTCACTGGCAATATATTCATTATAGATACCCTTATGGCAATTCCCACATGTGGCAGCAATATTTTTGGGGTTTACCGAGGACCTGTCGTCAGATTCTTTCAACATGTGATGTGTTGTATGGCAATCGGTACAAACAGCTGTCGAAAGCAATCCTTTTTCCGAAAGGCTCCTGCCATGTACACTTGTTGAATAGTCATGGAATGCATCTATTTCATTAAGGTGAGTCCCTTCAGTTGCTTTGCCGTTTTTCCTGTGGCATTTGCCACAAAGGGAGGGGATTGCCGACCTGTATACAGGGGAACTTTCATCAGATTTGAGTTTTACGAGGTGGGTTCCATGGCAATCGGTACAATAAGGGGCATTTTCTTTTTTATTAAAATAAGCCTGCCCATGGCCACTTGAAAAATAAATATCAGCCTCTTCTGCATGGCAGTTGGAACAATCGACCTTATCTGCTGTTTTGCAAGGGCGTTGTAAATTGGCTGTTACATCGGAATGGCATTTCACACAAGTGATATTCTTATGGGCCGAAACAGCTAGTTCCGAAACATCAACTTTTAATGAAACTTCCTTATTGTCCACAACCATGTGTATATCTTCTTTATCATGGCATCTCAGGCAGGTTTTATCAGAAATCGTGGACAATATATTTTGCATTTCAACTTTATGCGGAGGATGGCAATCGGTACATGCCGGGATTGCACCGGGTTTTTTCTCCCATAATTTCTTATTTATCACTTTTACATGGACATCTTCAATCCTGGCATGGCATTTCATACAGGTAGATGCAATGTTCTTCGATGAGATACTGGAATTTATATTTGTATGGGGAAGGATAAGGTGGTTCCCATGGCAATCGTTACAGGTAGCAGTAACAATAAGCCCGCTTTTGAATAACCCCTTGCCGTGGATACCCTGGCTGTAATTTTCAACAATATTATGTTCCTGGATATTATATGACCTTGAAACAGGTGCTCCCTCCTTATGGCACGACCCACATAAAAAAGGGATATTCATTTTATAAGTCTGTGATTCGGGTTGGTCCGATTTGATTATTTCATGAGTTCCATGGCAATCCTTGCAATCTGGGGCATTCTTGTCTTTTAATTGAAATGCCCGGCCATGGTATCCCCTTAAAAAATCGGACTGGGCTTTCTCATGGCAAATCCCACAATTTACAGGCTTTAGGGTTTCGGGGTGCGGGAAATCTTCAACAGCAGCATCGGTATGGCATGACCCACACGATACGTTTTTATGAACCGAATGTGCCAGGGCGTTGGGAGGTATATATAATGAAACTTTTTTGCCGGGTTTCTCCGAAGTTATTTCAGGGTCATCATGGCACATAAAACAGTCTTCATCCGATTGTGCCGACAAGTTGTTTACCCCTAAAAACATCATTATTGCGAACAATATGATTGTATAATATCTCATCATAATTTTATCGTTTGAAACAGTAGTCATCACCCTGGTTATCAAAAAGAATCACGTTTAAGCGTGATGCCATCCTGTTATTATACTTTTAAAATTGTTTAACGGATTTTTTCCAATTGAAGCAACATACAAATGGACAATTAAGAAAATTGAAATTAAAAACCCCATGCTTGCATGCAATATTGCCGTTAAGAAAATGCCGCTAACCGTATAAACTTCTTCAATAATTAGTTCGGGAAACAACAGGGCAATGCCTGTAACAATTGCTATGGGGACAAAAAGGTACATTACCACAACATACGAGAATTTTTGAAGTGGGTTGAATTTCCTTTTCTCTGAAACAGGGAACGGTGGTTTTTCGCCTTTAAACATCCCCTGTGTATAAAACCGGAATTGTTTGAATAATCTTTTGCGCAGCCCCTTCCATTTCATCCGGTAATATTTTTTATTGGGTGTTGCTATGTTGCCAATAATAAAAACCAGGTAGCCAATTGTAACAATAATCCCGCAAATATTATGCAGGTTAACTGCTAATTCAAAATTAATAAATGAATAATCGGGGTTTGAGAATTGCATATTAAGCCCTGTTACAATTAAAACCACAATCCCGATAGCATTAATCCCATGCCATGCCCTTAGCCAAACCGGGTATAAATATAGTTTTTCTTCTGCCATGTTACTTTATTTTATCATGATTCTAAAAACAATATGCAGGGCAATCCCCCCAATTGTTGCAATGAAAATCAGTATGCTAAGCCAATTAAGTAATGGTATCTGGTTTTCCCCTATTACATACGCTTTGTTGGAAATGATATTGTTAATAGCACCTTTTTCTGTTCTGGATTGGATATTTTTGTATTTGTAAAGAGATGCCTGGAGCAATGAATTGGCAGAATGGCATTCGGCACACTTTTGCGTAGCCTTCTCTTTCGGTAAAATATTGTGTGACACCATCAAAGAATCAATCACCTCAGTGTGGCATTCTATACAACGTACATGCATAAAATGGAGTGCCTGGTTGGGAAGCCAGTTGTGTACCTCCACAAGTTGCGGGTTCTTATGGGTCGAAACCAGTTGGTATTTAGTCATATTGTTATGGCATGACAGGCACATTGCATTATCGAAGTCAACTATTTCCCCCACATTACTACTATTCCTTGCCGTAGGTTTGTAATAATGCTGGTTATGGCATTTTGAGCAGGTAAAAGCTTCTCCGCTGGTTGTGAAATGCACGCTTTTTTCAAATTCTTCTTTTATCCTCTCAAACTGAAAAGAGGCAAAAGTATCATCACCGCCATGGCAATCAAGGCATGTGCTTTTGGGCTCTAATTTTAATTCACTCTTATGAGGGTATGTTTCATAGTCTGGCGAGTGGCAATCGATACACTGAAAGTCTTTATGTACGCCGGTTGCAAGCCTGACTGTGTCTAAAATATAAAAAGGGTTCATCAACCTTTTTTCATTTTTCCCTGTCCAGTTATTATATATTGTAAACGTTTGTGAAGAGTGGCATTTTAGGCAATGCATGTTTTCTTTGGGAATATTCTGAGGCGTTGAAAATAAAGTAAACAGAAGAAGTAATATTGTACATATAAAACCCCGGATAAAGAATGACATAGTCGCAATAATTTAAAATAGTGGTTTAGCCCCTGTTAATTTGATCTTTTTTTTACGCCCCAAATTTAATCATTTTTCTTGAAGTTGTTTAAAGTTAAAGGGTATTTTCGAGAGTGACATATTGATTTTCAGTGGCAATGACCGGATTAATTCAAATTATTGAGAATCCGGTTTTTTTTAACATCCCCTTTAACAAATCAAAACTCCCAAAGCCTTGTAATTGTAAAACCTATAGCTAAGCCACCATTCTTCCAGTCATTTTGGTTGTATAAAATTACATCTTGTGGGATTATCCCATCAGCAGTACCCATGTAAATCTGGAATACATGGGTGCCGGTAGATATTTCAATCCCAAATGCTAAATTTGGGCGCGGATAATCAAGCCATTCGATCTCTTCCGAGATATTTTTTATTTTCAAAGGGATATCATAATTAAAAATTAACGAGGATTGAGGAGAAATCCTTGCCCGCCCGCTAAAGTGCAATCCAATTTTATCATGGTCTTCGGCAATGTACCTGCCGTCTGCAACCTGGACACTGGTAATCCTGGTAGCATTATAGTGCGTAAAGCTTATTGCTGTTTGCAACGATAGCCAATCTGTAAATTTCCTTCCGATAATTAACTGGGAGAAATAAGATATCCTGTCAGGGAATTTATAACTGTATTGTTCATTGACATGGAAGGCACGTTGTACCTTCCCGGTTTCAAATGCACTGATGTCCCTGCCGTCAATAGCAAGGTTTCCGTACAAAGTAACCGCAACCGGTACCTGGTTTTTCCGGGTTTGTTCCAAGATTGTCCATTTTGCACTAAAGTCACTGTATTTATTTTTTTTTGTAATGCCAACACCTATCTGAAAGTTCTTGGCCAGTACATAATTGAGCCCTAGCCTGATATTTGCGCCCGGAGCATAAATACCCCACAAATCAGACCTGCCGTTTTCCGTATTCCCAAATTTGTGTTGAATAACATATTCGAGTGTTTTTACCGCTGGGATAACAGAAGTTTGATTATCAATTAAATAACCGCTTTCGAAAGGTAGCCAAACCGGTACGTCTTTTACTCTTTCTTTTGGTATGCTGTCTTTCTGTGCTACCACACTACTAAATGTAAGGGCGGTAAATATAATTAGGATAAATGTTTTTTTCATTATAGCGAGTATTTAAATATAACATTAGTTGTTTTTAGCTCCCTGCTTAATCCATGCAAGTATTATAGCTGCTTCTTGAGCTGTATATTTTTTATGTTTATGTGTACTTGTACCAGGCAAAGGATGAGTATAGATTTTACTCTGTTCTGGTGATGACAGGTTGATATACCTTGCGCTGTTAAGTGAGGAGTATGCTTTTTCAGTAGTAAGGTCAGGCAATTGCCCCCCTGTTTTATGGCAGGAAGTACAATTGTCATTCTTATTAAATATTGGCAATACATATTCCGCGAATCCAAAAATCTCTGCTGTCGGATTATCCGGGTCGATCACCGGAATCTCTTCAGGAAGGATAAAATCGTATTTACATGCACTAAACGTAATAAAAAGGATTATTATTGGAAGTAATAACTTTAGTTTTTTCATCTTGCTTTAATTTTTAATAATCAGTATAAAAAAAGACCTCTAATAGAGAAGCCTTTTTTTAGCAATTGAAATGTCGTATTTATTGAAGGGCTTCCAGAGTATTGATCAATAAGGCATTAACATACTTTGGATTATGCACTCCTAAACTGCGGTCTTCGTCAAGGCCGGTCCAGTTAAAGAAAGCCTGTACCTGAAGCATTGGGTATGTCCCAACTACCGGCTTAAATTCGCCTTCCTCTTCAACCCATTCTACAACTCCCAGTTCTACCAGTTTATCTCTTAGTTCTTCAAGCCTTGCATTTATGTTTGTTTGCATACCTCCATAATTGAAATCTTTTTCATCTACGCCGTGGCAGGCATTGCAGGCATCAAGGCTGGGGTTCCAGGTATGCCCGCCCTGCCCGTTTGAGAATTCGGCCATGTGGCAGCCGGTACACGATGCCTGGTTTAAATGTATTGAAGAACCCGGTTGAGGGTAAGTAACAGAGCCTGGGATTTCGACAAATCCGACTCCTGCAACTACATTGGCCTGTGGTCCATGGTGAGGCCCGTAGTAAACACTGGTAATTGCATATAACCCATTGCCGGCAGCATCAACAAGAGTACCTTTCCTGTTATACTGGTCTTCGTCCACCGGGCCGGGCTTTCTCGACTGGTGGCAATTGGCGCAAAGGTTACTGTTGCCACCAAGGTCCATTGTTACATTCGGGTCAAAAAGAGAAACAACCGGGTCAGACAACCTAAGGGCATAATCGGTTGATTCAAATGTTTTATGCAGTCCATGGCATGTCCCACATTCCCATGCACTTGGGGCTGAAATATCCCCCAGCACTTTACCAAACTCAGCATATTGGACAAACCCTTCGTGAGAGTGGCATCTGGCACAACTGGCACGCCCACCGGCATACGCTACGGCATTCTCGCCGCTTTTGTGTTCAGACAAAGAAAATTGAGCCTCCTTTTCGTCCATATTACTTCCAGAGTGGCATACTAAACAGGTTATATTACCATCAACTCCATTTTGGCCATCAGTGCCGTCCGCCCCATCTGCTCCGTCTGCACCAGCCGGACCTATAGGCCCTTCTTTTACACACGATACTGTAATAGCTAAACATGCAAATGCCAAAATAATAAGTTTAAATATTTTTAATGATTTCATAATGATATGTTTAGATTTAAATATTACAAAGTTTCAATTTATTGCAAACATTATAACTTAACACAATACTTTATTACTTAAAAGTATACAGAGGATGGGAATTGAACTACAAAGGCAAGATGATACATGTCTACCCCAAAAAAGATATATAATAATAAAAATATTGATATATGTCACTTAACCATTTTTACTAATTGACACAAGTGCTTTTTCATCGAGAATTACCATTGAGTTCCTGATATGTTTTATAACCCCTGAGGTTTTAAACTCTTTTAAAATACGGACATAACTCTCTTTTGTCATAGCTGACATTTCTGCAAGTTCCTGCCTGTTTAACGGAAGTTGAAAGGAACTTGTTTTGAAAATTTCGTTTTTTAGGTAAAGAAGGGAGTCTGCAACCCTGCCTGGCATATATTTTTGGGTAAGGTTTATCAGGGAATTTAACATCTGGTTGTTTTGGTCATTATGGTATTTCATAATCTCTAATGCAAATTCACTGTTTTTCGAAAAGAGTTTGAGGATTTGTTCTGAGTTAATAAAGCAACATTCTACATTGGTTAAAGCAGAAACAGTAAAACGCCTGGTATGGTTTGCAAAAATACCTCCTCCTGTTATAAAGTCAAGGTCGCCAATTAATTTTATAATGAGGCTTTTCCCTTTCATCCCCTCAATATAAACTTTGGCAAGCCCTTTTTTTATACAAACAACATGTGTGGAAGAAGTATTCTGTTTTAGTATAGTTTCTCCCGGCTTAAATAAAATTTCCTGTTTATTTTCCATTAATATATCCAAATCTTCTTTTTGAAGAATTGAAAAAACACTGCTTTGGTGTTCTTTAACACAAACTGCGCAGCAATTATTAATGCAATTATCACATTTCGTTTCTAATAAAACCGCCATATAAATATCCCCGATGTCAGGTATTATTCACACAATAACGCCCATTTTTTTAATATTCTAACTACGTTGTAATTTAGTCAAAAAAAAATGATTATACAGGGATTAAATTAAAAAAAATACTGTTTTTTTTCAGCTTACAGATAAATCAAAGCAGTTTTGTTTTTTGTGTAGGCCTTGGTGCCTTTACCACCAAGATCCTAGCAGTCTCTGCTGAGTCATTGGTAATATTATGGGCAATGCCGGCAGGGCTCTCAACTAAAGTGTCTTTGTAGCATTGTTGCTTCTCTTCGCCAACCCAAATTGTTGGTTTTCCTTCCAGGATATAAAAAAAGACATCAACCGGGGTTATATGGGGAATTAACCCTTCGCCGGGTTGCAATGTCATGTGCATTGCCTGTGCCGATTCTTTATCATACAACTGCCTCACATCCACTTTGTGAGGGTTTTCTTTAAGTTCCTGTTCCTGGTATTTAATTATTTTCATTTTATATGGTTTAATTATTTATCCCAGTCTAATAACCGTTTTTCGCCCGATATGTTTTGGATTTCAGAAATTTCCTGTGATACTTCCAATACTCCTTTGTAGTTGCCGTGCTCATCGCGGACAGCAATATACCGGATCAGTAAATATTCGCCTTTCGTTTTTATCCAGAAACTGGCAACATTTTTTTCGCCTTTTCTGAATGCATCCACAATTTGCTCCACCAGATGTATACTCTCGGGTGGGTGGCAGTTTTTAACATCGCGCCCGATGATCGATTTTGTCCGTGGGAAGATACGCTTCTCAGGGGTTGAGAAGTACCTGACTTTATCGTTCTCATCGACAAAGGTAATGTCAACCGGGAGGTGGTTGAATAATAGCCGTATCTGCCCGGGTGATAAAACCCCTGACTGCAGGTCGACCCCATTCTGCTCCTCCCCGTATTTATATCTTTCAGGAAGGCCCTCCGGCTGGTAATATGGGAATCCGATTTCAAGGCTTTCATAAAATAACTCATTGAGGGTTTCCTCCGGGATTGTTTCGGCCACCAGCGGGAACAAAATCCGCTCTTCTCTGAATACAATTGCATACATGTTGAAAAACAGGTTGCCGATTAGCCTGTTAAATTGTTTTAGGTCGAACTTGCCGTTTTCTAAAAGCCGGGTAGCTGCCTTTAAATCCCTGCGGATATCGTCATGGAAAGACCACATTACTTTAACACACCTGAACTCGCCCCACTTTTTTTCAAGCACAGGAAACAGTACATTCTCAATAATCAGGTAGTGGTTGTTAAAAGTATGAAGCCCGGCCAGGTTTATTTTTAAGTCATTAAGCAATTTCTTGCTTTTGCTGCTTTTGTTAACCTCCCTGATAAGAGGTTTCATGACTTTTAACCGCTTGTCTAACTGTGCATTGTCTTCAATCAGGCAGCCCAGGAAGCTTTCTTTTACCGGTTTGTGGTACGGGTAATTATGAATGGTTCTGTGAAGTAAATTCAATAATTTATTAATCCCTTTTTTTAGCCTGTCCACCGGGATTCCCGATAGCATGAGTTTGTCGACTAAATAAACCACATCAGATGGGATCGTATTTTCAATCAGGTGTTTGTTTTCTTCAACCAACCCGGTTAGGTTGTTGCCTGCTAAAATCCCGTTAAACAATTGATACAATTGTTCAATATGCTGCTTCCTGTGTTCAGTAATCTTTGACATCTTTCTCCTTGCAAATTTACTCCACCCAAAGATAATAACAATTGAATATAAATTAAGAGACTCTAATACGCGGGGTGTTTATTTTAAACAACTTCATAATCCATTTGCCTGAAAAAATACATTATTTGCCGAAATAATTTAGTGTAATACAATTAGTGGGTTACTGATTATTATATCTTTGTTCCCGATTTGAATAAAGTGAAAATGAAGTTAGCATTAATTGGTTATGGAAAAATGGGCAGGGAGATTGAAAAAATTGCCTTTGCCCGTGGGCATCAAATACCGTTAATTATCGACATTAATAACCAGGAAGAACTTACTGTAGAAAATTTAAAGCAGTGCGATGCGGCTATTGAATTTACAGTGCCCTCCTCAGCAATAAGCAACTACCTGAAATGTTTTGAGGCCGGCATCCCGGTTGTTAGCGGAACCACCGGCTGGCTTGGCCAAAAAGAGCAAATCATTAGTAAATGCAAAAAGGCCGGCGGCACTTTTTTTTATGCCAGCAACTTTTCGGTGGGGGTAAACCTTTTTTTTGAGTTGAACAAAAAACTGGCAGTCCTGATGGCAGGGCAGGATTCATACAATGTTGAGATGAAAGAGGTGCACCACACCCAAAAACTGGATGCTCCGAGCGGCACTGCAATTAGCCTGGCCGAAGACCTCCTGGAGAGGTTGCCGTATAAAAATAAATGGGTAAGTGGAGTACAGAATGCAGATGACGAATTGGGCATTAGCTCTGAAAGAGTTGGAGATGTTCCTGGCATCCACACAGTAAAGTACGTATCGGATGTAGACTATATTGAAATCACGCATAGTGCTAAAAGCCGTAAAGGGTTTGCATTAGGAGCGGTTCTTGCAGCCGAATACTGCCAAGATAAGAAGGGCATTTTAACCATGTCCGATTTATTGGAATTATAATAAAACCATAGATATTATTTTTAAGATGAAACAAATACTGACAAACAAATGGTTTAAGTTTTCTACTGTTGCTGCTATATATTTTTTATGGGTTTTGTGGCTGCAAAATTTCTGGTGGTTGATCGGGATTGTAATTATATTCGACATTTATATTACCAGGAAAGTACACTGGTCTTTTTGGAAAAAGAAAAACCCTCCCGGTGGGCAACAAACAAAGGTTGTTGAATGGATAGATGCTATTATTTTTGCTGTAATAGCTGCTTCATTTATTCGTATGTTTTTCATCGAGGCCTATACAATCCCGACCTCTTCGATGGAAAAGTCAATGTTGGTGGGCGATTACCTGTTTGTAAGTAAAACAGCATACGGCCCCAAAGTGCCGAATACGCCACTCTCTTTTCCGTTTGTACACAATAAACTCCCTTTTATAAATACAAAATCGTATGTAGAATGGATTAAAACCCCATATCGGAGGTTAGCGGGTTTTGGCAAGGTGAAGAATAACGATGTGGTGGTGTTCCACTTCCCCGAAGGGGATACGGTTGCCAGTAAACTACCTACACAAAGCTATTATCAACTTATCAGGGCCTATGGCCGTGAGCGGGTGTGGTCCGACAAACGCAACTTTGGTGAGATTATCGTCCACCCGGTTGATAAACGCGAAAATTATATTAAACGTTGCGTGGGTATCCCTGGCGATGTAATAGAATTAAAACAAGGCATACTGTATGTAAATGGCAAAAAACAACATCATTTCGATGGTATGCAATACAATTATATCGTTCAAACAAATGGTACTTCCATTAACCCGAAAGCACTCGAACGCCTCCATATTGCTAGAGCCGACAGGCATGAATTTTCATCCACGCAGTATATATTCCCGCTAACCGATGAGAATGTTGAAAAGCTAAAGTCCTTCAACAATGTGATTTCGGTTGAGAAGATGTTGGAAAAACCAGGTGTCTGGGATAAAAATATTTTCCCTGCAAGCGAGCATTTCAAATGGAATGTCGACAACTTTGGCCCACTAACGATACCGGCCAAAGGCAAAACGGTAAGCCTGTCCATTGAAAACCTCCCTTTATACAAACGTTTGATCTCCGTTTACGAAAACAATAAGCTGGAGGTAAAAGATTCGACTATTTATATTAACGGGGAAGCAGCTTCGGGTTATACTTTTAAGATGGATTATTACTGGATGATGGGTGATAACAGGCATAACTCTGCCGACTCCAGGTACTGGGGCTTTGTTCCCGAAGACCATGTGGTTGGCAAAGCAGAGATTATATGGTTGTCGCTTGACAAAGACAAAAGCTTTGCAAATAAAATACGCTGGCGGAGGATTTTCAAAAAGATCCATTAAGCAACTTTATTAAGTCAGGAAAAGGGCAATGAGATTCATTACCCTTTTTTTTGTAATTTAGTGTTCAAAATCAAAGTATATTGACCATGTCTGTATTAATTATTTTCATCCTGGCCCTTGCAGTCCTGTTGGTCATTTTCACCCTGCAGAATCCAATGACGGTATCAATCAATATTTTTTTTTGGGAGATCCCAAATGCCCCACTGGTGCTGGTACTTATGTGCTGCCTGGTTTTGGGGTATATTGTGGCGTTAATATATTTCTATCCAAGGCTATGGAAGGTGAAACGCCAGTATGCCCATACTAAGAAATCACTTATAGAGCTGCAGCAATTGTATAAAGCAAACGGCCAGGAAGGTACGGGGGGCAATGTTGATGCCGAAGGGGTTGAATTGGGCGGCCAGGATGGTAATTCGTTTTTTAATGATTAACAGGTTGGTTAAAATTTATTTTCAATAATACCTGATGGAGAATAAAATAATTTTAAGTACAGCCTACCTTGCGCCGGTTCAATATTACACCAAATTAATTTCTGTAGGGGAGGTATTCATTGAGCAACATGAAAATTTCCCCAAACAAACTTACCGTAACAGGTGTATCGTACTTGGTGCCAATGGGCCTGTAACATTGGTGATTCCTGTGGCTAAAGGGCGAAGTGGCAAAACAAAAATCAGGGATGTAAGGATATATGACGGGCAAAAATGGCAGGTAAACCATTGGCGGACAATCTTTTCGGCATATAATTCATCGCCTTTTTTTGAGTTTTATGAATACGACCTGTATAGATTTTATGAAAAAAGATATAAGTTCCTGTTCGATTTCAACCAAGAGGTGAATGCACAAATCATTGAAATATTGGAAATTACCCCTACAATAAATGTCACCTCTGAATTTGAGGGTAAAAAAAGCGGGGCTGCCAACTACTGTAATATCATCTCCCCAAAAAACAAAATACCTGACAGGTATTTCTCGCCCCGGCCATACACCCAGGTTTTTAGCGATAAATTTGGGTTTATCCCCAACCTCAGCATTATTGATTTGATCTTTAATGAAGGGCCAAACAGCCTTGCCATACTAATGTCAAGTCAAGCATAACCTTATGGGCCAAGCCTTGTCCTTTTCCATTTTTGCATTGACAGAAAATGGATCAGATGAGGAAGTTGTGGGGGAAGGACTTTGGATCAAATTGAAAAGCTGTGGGGGGCAAATGGTTTAATGAGAAAATTGAAAATTTGCAACCAGAGCCTCATACATCTTATTTTCTCAGGACTGTCCTATAATTTTATATAGGGGGTCAATAAAATTTAGCGGTGTACAAATTATTAACATTAATATTAATTACTCTTGAGCGTGCAC
>JAADGO010000217.1:6913-43688 GCA_013152355.1 Chlorobiota bacterium | reverse complement strand
ATGTCTCCACCACTACTAGCCCTGGCATATAATTCATTAGTTACATAAACACTTGCATCGCTGCCACTGCTCACCTCAACCCGGCAATATTTGGTTTTCAGTCCTGCTGCATGAATATCACTTCCACTACTTGCATCCGCATCAAACTCTTTTGCAATTCCGGTTAATTTAACATCGGAGCCACTGCTTGACTTTACCTTCAGTTTCACGACTTTTACTTCCATTTTCACATCGCCGCCGCTGCTTACTTTTATATCCAGTTCATCGCCGGTGATTGTATTTTCCGACTCAACAGGCAAAATTTTTCGTTGAATCCCTGATTTTTATCGATAAACGTTTTTATAAGGCAAAAAAAATCCGGCACTCATTGATGCCGGATGTGTTACAATTAAACAGTCTCTAATACCAAATGCTTCCTTCCCTTTTCTTGTACGCGTTATGAAATGTGCCCGTCCTTTTACCTTTCATACCCCGCCTGGCAGCCATCCTGCCTTTCCTGCTATCGAACCTTAACAACTGCTCTTCGGTCAACAGTGCGCGTACGTCCTGATTAGCTTTTTCCTTAATCTTTGCCAGTTCTGTTTTTAGCCGGTCAGTTTTTTCAATATTGGAATAAATAGCATCCATATCAACTTTTTCAGCTGTAACAAGTGTTTGGTAATGGGCATTCAGTTCACGAAGCCGGTCTTTTAATGGCTTTGCGTCCTTCATGCTTTTCATTCTGATCTGTTTAATGGCTGCCTTTTGTTCTTCGGTGAATAAATTGTTGTGCCTCTCCCCCGGAAAATTCCGATGTGCAAAATTCCCTGCAACCATTTCACCTCCATCATTTCCCGGCATTACGGGCTCCTGCGCATAAATTGTTGCTGTTGCAAACAGGGCTAGCAAAACTGCCAGGCGAATAACTCTTGTTTTCATGTTCCTTGTTTTTAAATATTCAATTAATTTTCGCCTTTATTGACTCCCTGGTGTTGTAAAGGTTTAAACTTCAAATCGGATTAACCTTAATTTAGTGCCTCTTAGAAAACGTCAATAACTGCGTTACGCTCATCCTGAAAACAGTCATTTGCAAAAGCAAACTCCTTGATTTTCAGGATTTCACAAGCCTTGTTCTTGACGCTTTCTAGAAAGCCACCTGAAAAACATATAGTTTTCTAAGAAACACTAATTAACACTTCTTTTAAATTAGTAACCCTGTTTTCTTTCAGGATAACACAAATTAGTTGTAAGTTTTTATAATTTTGCTGAATTAATAAAATTTAAAAAAATGAAATTTAAAAAGTATTCAATTATAGTATTGGCAATAATTGTTGCAGGAATAGGGTTAATTAGTTTCACCAGCGACCAGAAGAATTTTGAGATTGCCAAAAACCTGGATATTTATTACACATTATTCCGGGAATTAAATATTTTTTACGTAGATGAGGTCAACCCCGACAAACTGGTAAAAACAAGTATTGATGAAATGCTTAATTCGCTTGACCCTTACACCAATTATATTACGGAAGACCAGATTGAAGATTTCCGCTTTATGACTACCGGTGAATATGCGGGGATTGGAGCATTAATAGGGAAACAAAATGATAAAATCGTTGTCTCCGAACCATACGAGGGCTTCCCGGCACAAAAAAGCGGGTTGAGGGCAGGAGATATTTTCATTGAAGTTGCAGGTAAAGAAATAAAGGGTATGTCAATCAACAAAAGATGTCAGCACCTTACTAAAAGGGCCTGCCCATAAACCGGTTAAGCTGAAGATGCAACGTCCGGGGAAAAAGAAACCTTTCGAAGTTGAAATAGTCAGAGAAAAGATCTCCATCGATGCAGTCCCGTATTATGGTATGATTGATGAATCGACAGCTTACATAAGGCTTACAAATTTCACTCAGGGGTGTAGCAACGATGTGAAGAAAGCATTTATCGAATTAAAAACAAAGCACAACCCGAAGTCATTAATCCTGGATTTACGCTCGAACCCGGGAGGATTACTGATTGAGGCCGTAAAAATCATGAATTTATTTGTCCACAAAGGGGAAGAGATAGTAAGCACCATCGGAAAGGTGAAACAGTGGGATAAAACCTATATTGCATTAGCCAACCCGATTGACACAACCATTAAGATAGCAGTACTGACCAACCGGAATTCAGCTTCGGCATCGGAAATTGTTGCCGGAGCCATGCAAGACCTTGACCGGGGGCTGATTGTTGGCACACGGACTTTTGGGAAAGGGCTGGTGCAGACTACACGCGACCTTAGCTACAATACAAAGCTTAAAGTTACAACTGCCAAATATTATACCCCCAGTGGGCGCTGCATACAAGTGCTTGATTATGCGCACAGGAATGAAGACGGGAGTGTAGGGTCGATACCCGATTCATTGATCTCTGCATTCAAAACAAAAAACGGGCGTACAGTTTACGATGGTGGCGGGGTTGTCCCCGATGTGAAGGTCGAACCGGAACCATTGAGTAATTTAAGTGTTAAGCTGGTAACCAAATTCCTTATTTTCGATTTTGCCACATACTTTGCAAATAGCCACGCTTCAATTGCCGGGCCTGAGGATTTTGTTATTACCGATGATATCTACAACGAATTTATTGCATTTGTAAAAGAACGGGGGTTCAAATACGACCTCAAATCAAATAAATACCTGCAGGAGCTTATTAAATCGGCAAAACAGGAGAAATACTATAACCTGGCCGAAGAAGAGTTTAATGCCCTTGAAGAAAAACTACACCCTAATATGAAAAAAGACCTGCAGCATTTTAAACCGGAAATTAAAGAATTGCTTGAAGATGAAATCGTCTCAAGGTATTATTACCAGAAAGGTGCTATAAGGGCTGCCCTGGACGATGACGAAGGGATTCTGAAAACTATTAAGGTGTTGAACGAAGACGATGTTTATGCCGGTTATTTTAAACAGGGGACCGTTATTTCAGCCAATTAATGAATAGTGCCGTATAAGAAATTGCTAAAACGGGTGTCGTATGTTTTCCCCGGGCACTCATAAATTCTGTTTCCCTGACTTAACATTAGTAGCAGGGCTATGCCTTTGTTAATACATATTATTAACTTATTTTTGCATCTTTTTCCAGGGGGGATTCAGAATGAAGGTAACTATTTTACAACTACTTAAAGGTGCGCAACATGCGAAGGGGTTAACAATAATAATTGATGTTTTCAGGGCATTCTCAACAGCTTGTTATATATTTAATAACGGAGCACAGAAAATTTATCCGGTAGGAAACATTGACCTGGCTTATTCATTAAAAGAAAAGAACCCTGATTTTCTTTTAGTTGGCGAACGGGACGAGAAAAAACCAAATGGTTTCAATTTTGGCAATTCACCCTCGCAAATCATTGATGCCGACTTACAGGGGAAAACCATAGTCCATACTACCAGCTCAGGGACACAGGGTATTGCCAATGCGAAAAAAGCCGATGAGGTACTCACCGGGAGTTTTGTTAATGCCGGGGCAATTATCAACTATATCAGGATGAGGCAACCTCAGCAGGTATCACTGGTATGTATGGGCTACGCTTGTGAATACCCTACCGATGAAGATACACTTTGCGCAGAATACATCAAAAACATACTTGAAGGGAGGCCAACTAACTTTGAGGAGATGGTTGCAACCATCAGGAAAGGGAGTGGCGCACGTTTTTTTATTCCCGAAAACCAGGGATGGGCTCCGTCTGCCGACTTTGAGTTGTGTTTAACCCTAAACCGTTTCGATTTTGTACTGAAAGTTGAAACTGAAGGAGACTTAAATTACCTGCGGAGGATTAATGCCTGACTTTAGGTTCCTAATGAACGAATTTGATTTATGAAAAATGAAAAAATACAATTTTGACGAGATTATCGACCGCACGGGGACGAACTGTTTAAAATGGGATTTACGTTCCCGTTTTTTTAAAACCGATGATGTATTACCCTTATGGGTAGCTGATACCGATTTCAGAAGCCCTGATTTTATTATTGATGCCATCAGGGAAAGGGCAGGGCATGAGTTATTTGGGTACTCTTTTAGGCCCGATTCTTATTATGAGGCTATCATTAGCTGGATGAAACGGCAGCATGGGTGGGACATTGAAAAAAATTGGATATCGTTTAGCCCTGGTGTTGTATCGGCATTGACATTTGCAATTGAAACATTCTCGAAACCAGGGGATGGGGTTATTGTACAGCCTCCGGTCTATTTCCCGTTTTTCGATTGTGTAAAAGGCACAAAGCGGAAGATGGTGGAGAATCCTTTGAAACTGCGGAATGGGCGGTACTATTTCGATATTGACGACCTGAAAGCAAAAATTGACAGGGACACCAAAATTTTGTTGCTTTGCAGCCCTCAGAACCCGGGGGGGATGGTATGGTCGAAAGAAGAATTGACAGAACTGGGGAATGTCTGCCTGGAAAACAATATCCTGATCGTATCTGACGAGATTCATTCCGACCTGGTTTATAAAGGTTATAAACATACCCCGGTTGCAACAATCTCAGAGGAGCTGGCTAAAAATTGCGTAATTTGTATGGCTCCCAGTAAAACATTCAATATTGCCGGACTGTCGTCTTCCATTGTTATTATTCCTGATAAGGTTAAATTTGCCCGTTACGAAAGGACTTTAAATGTGGGGCACATTGGCATGGGGAATATTTTTGGCACCGTTGCAATGGAAGCTGCCTATTCTCATGGCGATAACTGGTTGAGGCAGTTGCTGGAATACATTCAGGGCAATTACCGGCTTTTAGAGGGCTTTTTTGAGCAAAACCTGCCAAAGGTAAAAGTGATGAAGCCCGAAGCAACCTACCTCGTATGGCTCGATTTTAATGCTTATGGCATGAACGATAAAGAGCTGTTTAAATTTATGTCCGAAAAAGCAAAAGTAGGCTTAAACAATGGTGACCGGTTTGGAACCGGCGGCGAAGGTTATTTAAGGATAAATATTGGCTGCCCCGGAAGTATTCTGGAGGAAGCCCTGGAAAGGATCAAAGCTGCATTTCAAAGTATTTGATTCTTGAGCAGTCTCTCACCGTCAACTATTTTTCCAGTCATTTCATAAAGTTGTGGACTAAACAGTCTCTTAGCCAATCTGAACAAGCAACTTAAAAGTTGGCATCTGCCCCTTATTTGGATATTCCTTATTCCTTATTTGGTATTTATCTTTTTGGGAAAGTCCTTTCCCCACAACTTCTCCATCTGATCCTATTTCTCCGGGGTTTCTTCGTATGATTCATGGAAATCGGTTGAAAGCACCCTGAATTCCGTCCTTCTGTTGATTTGCCGTGCCTGTTCCCTCTGCTCTTCAGTATCCAGCTTATTAATAAAATCTTCAGTCAGCACATCGTTCCTTTTAAGGAATTTATATTTCCCTGCCATTTTCCGGGTTACTTTTTTAGGCCATGTTTCGCCATAGCCTTTTGCAACCAGGCGTTGTGGGTTTATACCTTTTGAAATCAGGTAATCGACAACCACCTGGGCGCGTTTCTGCGATAAATCGAAGTTAAACTGGTCGCTTCCAACATGGTCGGTATGCGACATTAGCTCAATCGTAATAGTCGGATTGAGTGTAAGTACCTGTATCAGTGTATCAAGGGCTGTAATCGATTCAGGCAGCAAGTCCCATTTCCCGAATTCATAGTTTATGTTTTCAACTTTAATCGGAGCATCGGTAGAGGTCAGGTATAGTTCTACCCGAAAGTCTTTGCTGTCTTTAAGCCCAATGGTCGACTCACGGGCTTTGTCATTCAAATAACCTTCTTTGAACCCTGCGAAGATATATTCGGCATCGGGTTTTAGTTTCATCTGGAACTTACCGTCTTGAGCCCGCATTTTCAGGTATGTCCCATCGGTACCTATTATCCTGATGGTAGCCCCATCCAATTTTTTTCCGGTTTCTTTATCGTAAATCTCGCCGGTTACCTGGAATATCTTAGGCGGGACAACAAATGAATAAATGTCATCGCCCCTGGAGCCTTTCCTGTTGGATGAAAACATGCCCTGGTTTTTACCCTGTACAAATGCAATCCCAAAGTCGTCGGCAGGCGAATTGACAGGCGTCCCCATATTCTCAACCTGCCAGTTCCCCTCTTCATCTTTTACAGCTTTGAAAATATCAAGGCCTCCCATCCCTATATGGTAATTGGACGAAAAATATAGCTCACCATTATCTCTCACGAAAGGGAACATCTCATCGCCGGGGGTGTTTATAGCAGGACCCAGGTTGACCGGGTTTTTATATGAACCACCACTTTTTTCAGCGGCCCAGATATCTTTCCCTCCAAAACCCCCAATTTTATCGGTGACAAAATATAATACCGAGCCATCGGGCGACAAAGCCGGGTGGGCTGCAATAATACTGTCGCCAACCAACTCTACTTTAACGGGCTGCGAAAAAGAACCCCTTGATTGTGAGGTTGTGAATATTTCAGAGCCGAGGTTTTGGCTTTTATCGTAACGACACCTGGTGAAAAGCATTTGTTCACCATTCTCCGAAAGGGTGGCAGCACCCTCTTCATCGCCTGTATTGATTACTAAGTTAATATCCAGCAGTTGTGGCTCCGCCCATTTTTGCCGTTGTATTGCAAAGCGGGCCCTGAAAAGGTCGGCATAGTCCTGCCCGGTAATCATGCTTTTCTTTTTCCCTGTAGCAGCTTTCCTGGTCGATGTGAAAATAATCTCATTATCGCGGCCGGCAACAAAAACAGGGCAGTAATCACTTTCACGTGAATTCAGCTCTTTCACTGCATTCACAATGTGCCGGGTGGGGTTCTCCATCCAGTATTGTGTCATCCTGATCGACTCTATACCATTCAATGCTACCTGGTTGCCCGGCACCGAATCCAGGTAAGCCCTGTAACTTTCCAGTGCCTCTTCGTATTTTTGCGATGTACGCAACATCTCGGCATAGTATAACAACGCTTTCGGCTCGGGGTAGTTCCTCCTAATCGCATTTTTATAATATAATGCTGCCCGTTCGTAATCGCCAATACACCTGTAACATTCAGCAATTGAATATACATATTCAGCTCTTTTTGCCCGGTCTTTTTCTTTTCTGTTGGCTTTTCGGTATTTCTCAATGGCCTTGTAATACTCGCCAATTTTATAAGAGTCCTGGGCAATACGCCCCAGCCGGGTGGCTGTGCATCCCCCTAAACTTACTACTATTACTGCAAATACTACTAATCTGACACCTCTCATATTTACTGAATTACAGAAAGCAAAAGTAAATTTAATTTTTTAGAATATAAATAATAACGGCTTAATGGCAGATTAAGTATACCGGGGGCACGGAATGCAGGGCTGGCAGCAGGCGTTGGGCTATACACTGTGAGCTGTGAAGGCTACTTCTTTAGGTATTGTTATAATGCTTACAACCGCCAAAATACCGGATTTTATTATTTTGACTATAAAGGGCAGGATTCAAACCAGCCGATTGTGGTTTCCCGGCAAAGTGGTTTCCCGGTTATCCTAGGTGTTAAGATTATTTATCTTATATATACAACAATTGTGTTATTAACCGTTTTTAATAGATATCAAAAAGATGAAGTTATGAACCAAAACGATTATGCTGATAGTAGTTATTCAATTGGCACTATTTACAATAATACAAATGGAGGGTAATACCAAAGTAAATATACCGGAAGTTATTTAGTTGATAACAATTCAATAAAGTTTAACACCGTACTTTAATAATCAAGCTGCCCCATAATGTTTTATTAGGCAGCTTTAAAGAAACAAACATGAAAAAATTACAATTAACCCTTGTGGGCATCATTTTAGCCTTTAACACCTTCTCTCAGAGTTCTGCAACAGAAAAAAAGAGAATTAGTTTTGGAGTTTCACTTGAACAAAGGATAACTCCTGTTTACCTTTCCAAAGTTCATAACTCTTTGGCTGGAGAAAATATAATCACTCCCGTATTTTATGAGGAAGACCCGCAACTGAGTGGCACTGCGGTTGGTTATAATATTTCGTACCATTTCGCGAAAATCAACTCATCGCTCATTTTCTCCCAATCGTTCAGGTACGACCATATTTATTTTGACACGCAATTGTTACACCCTAATACAGCATCGGTTAACAAATCAGTTAATGATTTAATTACCGATTATCATTTTATCCTGAAAAAATCATTCAATCTCAAAAATGATTATGCTTTGAATTTGTGCCTTGGTTATTCGTTGATGAACAGGGGTACTGATTATTCATATACCAGGCAGACCGGGGAATACAATGGAGAACCTCTTTATTCAACTACCAGTGGGGATTTCCAGTTTTCGGCTTTTAACGTTGCATTCGGGATAGAGAAACAGAAATTAGATTTTACTATTGGCAGCTATATTACCGACAAGCATAAATACAACCGGCCCAGCCAGGTATTAATACCCTATTTAAAATTGATGTATGACCTTTCGTTAAAATAAACTTTTTGGATATGCGACCTTTCCTAAAGAAAATATAGGCATATAATATTGTACCCTGTTTTTGTTTTAGGTATTTGGTTCTGAGGGTGCGTATTTTTAAATACTTGCAAGTTAGTTTCAATTGCCCGTAGCACCAATCAACACTCTCCCAAAGTAGTTCTACATTGGCCGGGTAGCGCATTGCCGTTTCGTAGCAAGTGGCATCGGTGGGCATGGTATTGGGGTGCTCAATAAAAGGCTTCCAATGTTTTGGCCAATATCTTTTGGGCTTCATGAATGTTCAGCCTTGTTGATAAATAGGTGCGTACCTGGCTCACAATCTTAAAGTTGGTGAGCCTTTTGCGTTGCAGGGGAATACCGCAAAATAATTGACAATTGATGTTCCCGTTTAAATGTTCAACCTGTTTCCTGTCAGAACAGCCAACATAAAACTTGAGGAACATTAATGCAAGCATACCTTTAGGACTGAAAAAACGGGCGGGGCCTTTCACAGTTTTCACTAATTTTAAAATGGCCGATTAAATCATTCCATGGGACTGCCTGGTAAATTTGGCCAATCTCTGATTTTAAAAACGAATACCAATCAATATTGCCCGGTTGAAAGCATTACGAGAGTGCATGCCTCAATAACTTCAATTCCGGCTTCTTTCAATTTATCCTCAAATTCTTGGTTTTCGGTGCCGGGATTAAAAATAACACGCCTTGGATTCAATGCTTTAACATACTCTACATATTGTGATTGTATTTTTGGGCCTATATAAAGCGTAACTGTGTCAATACTTTCGTCAAGAGGCTTATCTACTGTTATGCCTACATCGCCGACTTTGCCATTCCGAAGCCCTATTGCAATTACTTTATGGCCGTGTTGGCGCAATAAGTTAATTGCTAAATAAGAGTACCTTGAAGGATTGGTACTTGCCCCAATAACCAATGTGCTTTTCTTCTCTGTTTTCATCTGGCAAAAATCTAAAACAATTAAGAGACTGTTTAAAAATTTAAACAGTCTTACCCCCCTGTTTTTTCGATCAGGGCAACCACATATACTGATATGCCTTCTTCCCTGCCAACAAAACCCAACCTCTCGGTAGTGGTTGCTTTTATAGAAACTGCATCGACTTCAATCTCCATAATGCCTGCAAGTGTTGACTCCATCTGAGGGATATAGCCTATTAGTTTTGGTTTTTGGGCGCATACCGTTGCATCAATATTCACAACGTTGTAGCCACGTTGTTTGAGCAGGGTACATGTTTTTTCGAGCAATACACTGCTATCAATATTTTCATACTCTTTTGATGTGTCGGGGAAATGAAATCCTATATCCCTGAGTTTGGCCGCACCCAGCAATGCATCACACAAAGCATGGATCAGTACATCGCCATCGGAGTGGGCAACAGTCCCTTTTTCATGCGGAATCAGAACCCCGCCAAGCCATAAATCTTCGCCCGAAGCGAGGCTGTGTACATCGTACCCAAAGCCAATCCTGAACTTCATTTTTTTTAGCGTTGGTCGCTGAAGGCATCCACATCAAATGAGAGTGTAAACCTCAACGTATTTTCCAGAGGATGGTTGCGCACAGTAGGAATCAGGTATGAAAAATCTAGAGCAAAAACATTTAATTTCAATCCGGCGCCAACGGTTACAAATTTCCTGTTCCCCTTATTTTCATTTTCATAAAAATAACCTCCCCTAATCGCAAATTGTTTATTGTACCAATATTCGACACCAGCCGACAACGTTATTTCCTGCAACTCCTCAGACAATCCGCCCGGTGCATCGCTAAATGAACTGAATATCCCCGCAATTACCGATTTGTCGGAACTAAACCCACTGCCGGTGATAACCTGCCCTTCGCCCCCTGAGAGTGTGTCAACCTTTGGGGTGGGGACCAGCAACTTATTAATATCGAAAGTGAATGAGAAAGAATTATAATTATCAACTTCTGTTGTGTAGTTGACCCCTAATTTCAGGTTCGTAGGGATAAAATCTTTAACTTCTCCTTCGGTATACGATATCTTGGAACCAATATTCTGAATATTTATACCAGCCGAGAATATATTATCCTTACGCCCTACCCTGAATTCATTGTAATAGTAAAAGGCAACATCGGCAGCAAAAGAATTACCTGCATACGAAGGGACGCCATTAATTAACTGCCCCCCTGTAAGGTCTGACCGGATATACCTGACAGCAACAGCTCCTGAAAAGGTTTCGGATAGTAGCCGTGTATAGGCAATATCAATTGCAAACTCATTCGGGCTCTGTTGCCCTATCTCTGTGGCATATTCATTAGTAAAAATAATATCGCCTAACGAAAAGTATCTTAACGATGCACTCAAAACCTGCTGGTCGTCAAGCTTTTTATACCCGGCAAGGTAGGCAAGGTTAATATCATCGACAAGTGCCCTTAACCATGGGCTATATGAAATGCCTACACCCATATCGCTTTCAATAAAAGCATATTTTGCAGGATTCCAGTGTTGCGAATTTATATCGGGAGTAGTTGCCACGCCGGCATCGCCCATACCTCCTGCCCTTGAATCGGGCGTAATTGATAGAAACGGGACTGCGGTGGTGATTACATTGGCTCCGGTAGTGGAGGACTGCGCCAATATTCCCTCTGCTATTGAAACAAATACTATTAACAGCGCAACAAACTTAGTGAGTTTAATCATAACGTTTTATACTTGAAAAAAAATGCAAAGATATAATTATAGTTTATTCATTATATTTTTCACTAAAAAAGAGAACGTAACTATTTGTAAAAAATTATTCGCCCCCTGCGTAATTAACGAATTACAACCATTTTACCGGTTTTACTGGCAATAGCCCCGTCAGACGCTTTAATCGTAATCCGGTAAAGATAAATCCCTCCCCTTAATGGCATATCTGCATTATTAATATCCCACCTTAACGGATTGCTTTCCATTCCTGAAGAAGATATATTTTCATAAAACGAATCAACCAAACGCCCACCTTGATCAAAAATTTCAATAATTGACTTAAAAGTAGCATTCGGTTGGTTATGCCTGAAGGTGAAAAAAGTATATTCTTTTACCGGATTTGGGTAGTTGCTTACCGATTCTATCCGGAAATCACCGGAGACAACAAATTTCACCTCTGCTTCTGAAGAGTTATTTGCAACATCCCACACCTTTATTATTAATGAATGCTCCCCAACACTCAAATTTGAAAGAGGGTATTCAACCTTGCCGCTTCTGTAATTATCGATATCTCCCTGGTAATAATCGTTTAAAACAATCTGATTGGCATAGTCGCCATCGAGTATAGCTGTAATATCATGCCCAATGCCGGCACCTACAGTATTTACTCCGCTCTCATCGGTTATAAATGCCAGCATGAGTGGGTTTTTACTTGTATTATCGCCCGACCTGAAGCTGGTGTCGTCCATGTACAGTTCTACCTGCGGACCCATATTGTCATTAATCTGATTATCGGAAGACCCCCCAATGAGGAAATTTTTGAATGCCCCCTGCGCATCATCAACGCCATTATCAGCATAATAGATAATCCGGCCTTCACCAAGCTTGTAAGTAATATCTTTGGGGACAACAAAACTAAAGGTGAATTCACCATCTGTTACGCTTGCCAACCCTTTATAAAGAACGTTGTCCTGAACCTTAAATTCCATCGGCGTTTCGCCGGCATTACCCAATGTTTCAAGCATAAGTGCCTTGTCGAAAACAACAGAGGTTATTTCCCCATTAAAATTGCTCAACTTATTCCCCAGGAAGTCTGCTACATAACCCGAAACGGTTACTTTACTCAATGCCCTTAGTGTATCGGCACTACCCTGGGCATCACCCTGGTTAATTCCGGTGGTAACTACATTATACCTGGGGTAGGACAATTTAAGAGCAGGGTCGGCCAGCAAAGTAAAATTTCTTTTATTAATAGTATTGACTGTAGCGACCTTGGCAAGCTTCATAATTTCCCCCATACGGTAATGCTCTCCATTCACATCCTTTTCAAACACAAAATCATAAAAATTCTTATTCAGCACATAATTTGGTATAGACCATACCACCCGGGTGGTTGAGAATAAACCAATCCCCCCTCCATTAGGATTAAGAAGGATGTACTCACCAGCTGATGTTTCATCAGCATCGAACCGGCTAAACTCGCATGTTGCAGTAACAAATATCGGGAGGTTATTGCTGTTCGACCATGAGTTAATATTGCTAATATCCAAAACATGCTCATCGGCTAAAAACCTTTCATTTGCATGCCCTACATAATTTAATATAAGGACGCCATTTTTCACACGCTCATTTATTGCATCGGTAACACCGGGGTAGCGTTCTCCGGCAGTTGTTGACTCCTGTACGTATGCATCAAAGTATATTTTGTCGGTAATAAATGCCCCATAGTTTGCATTTACCTGGTTAGCCATCTCTTCCGACTGGGCCATGTGTAAATTGGTATCTTCGTCGTCGCCAATAAAACAAATCGTATTCCTCCACATCCCCAGAGACTCGGGGCTGTAATAATCTTTAACTTTATTGACAACAGTTTGTGCTTCGTATGTGGTTGATGCAGGGATACGCCCTATACCCAGGTCGATGGCACCATCATACACACTCTCATTGGCATCAAGCATCACATAATAATCATCGGTTACAAACGAACTGGTCGGCAACAATGAATTTTCAGACTGGAAAGTGGGGATAAAATTTTTACCGAACCCCAGGATATTACGGTTATCGTAACTCCCATCGCCAAACAAAAGGATATATTTGAGTTTGCTGCTGCGGTCGTAAAACATTTTTATGAAGTTCCTAATGCCCGTTGCATCAGGCATCCCCGAACTAAATTCATTGTATATCTCGTCTGTTTTTACTACCGAAACCGACATTCCGTCAACTGCCCGATGGAAAGATGCCAATTCATTGGCAAAATTTATAAAATCGGGGTGGGTTACGATTAAATAGTCGGGCGGAGAAATTGCATGAAGGTTTTGATTGGCGACATCGCCAACTTTTTCCGGCTCAGAGAAATCCCCGGCAGGGTTGAAAACAACATATTCGCGCAGGTCGCCTGCCGGGCGTACAAATGACAAATTACTCCCTGAAGCGGTAGTGGGCACCTCAAAAATATCTGTAATCCCGGTTACATCAAAAACCTTCAAATCAGCCGATGTGTTTTCAATAGTGTATTCTACAATATTTGACGGGGCTACATTTTCAGCATCCCTGAAATACATCTCAGGGGCAGTATACTTCAGTTGCCTCCTGTAATTTACCTCAATATAATCTAACCATGCTTCTGCGGCACTGCTTGAAGCATTATAATTTAAAACTATACCCAACGACCCTCCTTCTGCATTATCTTTTATTTGAATTGCATCTTCATCCGCATAGTTCGAGGTCAGGCTATTTTTATTTACCGTATGAAACGACAGGGACTCCTTACTATCCCCATTTATTGTAATATCAAGCGTAGATGGCTTTGAAGCCCTCCCTGCTCCTCTAAATTCCAGTATTGCAGGTTCATCGGTTACCTTATCTTTACAATCGATGGTGATAGTATGGCTCATACCACTAAAAAATTTCTCGCCAAACCACTGTTTCCCGGAATGAATAAGGTTAAATTCCTCCTTTTCATGAACATCGTATTCATCAAATGAGTTTGTGGTATGGGTCACTGCAGATGTGTTCTGAGGGTACATTGTAACGGGCTTTTCAGTCCCAATATCTTCCGTAAGGAAATAATAGGCAAAATTTGAATAGGTATTGTTAACATGGTGGAACAGCCCTGTACTTTCATCCCATATCCATTTCCGTGTGCCACTTGAATAAAAAAACAGGCAATCCTTCCCATTGCCGTCCTTCCCTTTCCACACAGAAACCTGGCTAAGGCCATCATGCTCAATTTTTGCATTATCTTCGGAAAGGGCATAACCCCCATTGCCATATATTTTTACATTTTGAGGATTTGAAAACCCCCACTCCTGTAACTTTCCATACGGAACTCTATAAATACCTTTCTTCGATGTTTTAATCTTTACCCATTTGCCACTTTTTAAAACAGACTCCGTACCCCAGTTGATTGAAGATCGGGCATTTTTAAGATTATTTTGCGGGATAAATGCCAACCCAAAGCCTGTTAATCTATAAAGTTTCCCGCCTTCTCTCCTGAAAGGTAATATTTTCACATAGAGCATGTGCTTCGACCCGGAAGTTGCTACCGATGTTTCAAAAAGAACTTCTTCAGGGATTTTTTCTTTCCCTAAAAATTCTCCAGGCTCTTCAACTTCTTCAAAAATCTTATTTTCAAGTATCACCTGAAATAATTTCCCCTGCAAAGGAATACTCTCTACATAATAAGGTAACAACGACTCGTGGTCAAGGTATTCGCAGCCTTTAAAGAACATAACCTGTTGCTTCCCATCAATAGTTTTATTTATTTCCCAATTAATTCTCCGGGATTGTTTCTCAACATCGTTTACACTAAAACTAAGTACAAAAATCAACAGTACCAGGTAGATTCTATCCATTATTATTTAGACTTTGTAAAAACATAAACGCCGTGTGTTATTAAATATTGTTGCAAATAACAACAGAGATAGGCTATTAAACTACCTATAGCATAACAAAGTTATCAACACGAAGATAAGATAACTCCTAAAAAATAATAATTTTGCAAACAATAAGATTTGAACAAATTAGTTATATTTGTGTCAATCAAATTGTAACGTAAATAAAACTGCAATGAAGCTAAAAACTTTACTAATAGTGTTTTTAGCCGCATTCCTTGGAGGATGTGGATTATTAGGAAAAGGGGGGAAAGATGTTTCCCGTACAACAGGATGGAGTTCTGACGGCCAGGGGACAGGGAGTGTATCCTATAAAGACGGCTACGAACAACAAGCCGGGCCCGGGCTGGTATTTATCGAGGGTGGTACATTTACCATGGGACGTGTTGAAGAAGACGTAATGTCGCATTGGGACAATACCCCCAGGAGAGTTACTGTTGCCTCATTTTATATGGACGAAACAGAAGTATCGAACCAGGATTACCTGGAGTACATACATTGGTTAATGCGTGTATACCCCGGCGACAATGAAAAAATAGCTTCTGCCCTTCCCGATAGTTTGCAGTGGCGCGAAAAACTGGCCTATAACGAGCCTTATGTAAGGAATTACTTTCGCCACCCTGCATACAGTAACTACCCGGTTGTCGGCGTTTCGTGGCTGCAAGCCAATGATTACTGCCAATGGAGGACAGACAGGGTTAACGAACAGATACTTATTGAACGAGGAATAATAACCCGTGATGATGCTCAAAGCGGTCAGAATGTTTTTACTACTGATACGTACCTCACCGGGCTTTACCAGGGGACGGACGGCAAAAACCCCATAACGAATGCCGATGGGTCTTCAAGGCGCGTAAAATGGGAAGACGGCATTTTATTGCCAAATTACCGGTTGCCAACCGAAGCCGAGTGGGAATACGCGGCGTATGGATTAATTGGCAATACCGATGGGGAATTGTTAACCGACCGTAAACTATACCCATGGAACGGATCATACCTGCGTGACGATTCGAAAAAAAATAAAGGCAAGCTTAAAGCAAACTTTACCCGTGGCCGTGGCGACCTTATGGGTATGGCCGGTGCACTTAACGACAATGCCGACATTTCGGCACCCGTTTATTCATACGACCCAAATGATTTTGGTTTGTACTGCATGGCCGGGAATGTCAACGAATGGGTTTTCGATGTCTACCGCTCATTATCTTTTAATGATGTAAATGAATTCCAGCCGGTAAGGGGGAATGTATTTACCCAATACAGGCACGATGCTAATGGAAACCTGGTAAGGGATCAATATGGAGAATTGGTGAAAGACACTGTTGCCGATTACCGGAATTTCGAAGATGGGGACTATAAATCACAGATAATTGAAGGTTCCGACTGGAATACTACTCCTGAAAAAGGCACAAAAGGCATGTATATTCAAGATGAACTGCCAGGAGGGTTTTCTTCAATGATTGACGATAATGTGAGGGTATACAAAGGAGGCTCGTGGAAAGACCGCCCATATTGGCTGATCCCCGGTACAAGAAGATTCCTTGAAGAGACCAAATCGAGTAACGACCTTGGATTCCGATGTGCAATGACCCGTGTTGGAAGCCCTGAAGGATTTTAAGATATTTATTATATTTATCAAAACCTCATTTTTAAAAATGAGGTTTTTTTTTGTTATATGAAGATTAAAGAGCTATATAAACTTTTCCAGGCACATCCTGCCATCTCAACCGATACCCGGAAGATAAAACCCAATAGTATATTTTTTGCCTTGAAAGGGGAAAACTTCGATGGGAATGATTTTGCCTCAAAAGCACTGGAGTCGGGTTCTGAGGTCGCTGTTGTTGACAAACCTGAAATTGCTGTTGACGACCGCTACTTTTTGGTCGGCAATGTACTGGATACATTGCAGCAACTGGCCCACGAGCATCGGAAAAAATTGGGGTTGCCAATACTGGGGATTACCGGCACCAATGGGAAAACCACCACAAAAGAGTTAATTGCAGCCGTACTTTCGAAGAAATACAACACCCATTTTACGCAAGGCAACTTTAATAACCATATCGGCGTACCGCTTACGCTGCTGGAGATGAAACGGGAAACAGAAATAGGGGTTGTTGAGATGGGAGCCAGCCATCCGGGAGAAATTGCAGCACTTTGCAAAATCGTATTGCCCGATTACGGACTTATAACCAATGTTGGCAAAGCACATTTAGAAGGCTTCGGAACATTTGACGGAGTGAAACAAACCAAAGCCGAACTGTACAGGAGTATTGAAAAGAAAAAAGGGAAAATATTCATTAACCTTGACAACAACATCCTTGACGAGTTGGCTGGCCCATCTTTAGAAAGAGTAGGCTATGGTATTTCTGCCAAAGCATTCCTTCAGGGAGGGATAGTTGAGTCGAATCCATTCCTGAAATTATATATACGGCTTGCCAATGAAGAACTCTCCATACAGACCAGGCTTGTTGGAGCCTATAATTTTGAGAATGCCCTTGCAGCAGCCTGCGTGGGGAAATATTTTAACATTGAGCCTTTGGATATAAAAACTGCTATTGAGGAGTATTCGCCAGACAATAACAGGTCGCAATTCATACGTAAAGGAAGCAATCAAATAGTAATGGATGCTTACAATGCTAACCCAACCAGCATGCAAACATCCATTAAAAATTTCCTTTCCCTCGATTCGTCAAACAAAATCCTGATCTTAGGGGATATGCTTGAACTTGGCAGTGATTCTCAAAGCGAACACCAGCGTATTGCCGACCTGCTAAAAGACAAAAAGGTTAAATTGGCTTTTATTGTTGGTGAAAACTTCGAATCAACCAGGCACTCCTCTCCCATCAGAAGTTTTCGCGACACCGGTTCATTAATCAAATTCCTTAAAGAAAACCCAATAACAAAGAGCCTTATTTTAATAAAAGGCTCTCGTGGCATACGCCTTGAAAGGGTTCTTGATGTAATTAACTGACAAGCTGTTTTTCAACCTTCAACACATCTGAAATTGCCTTGACAAATGTTTCTTTAGGCAAAGCCCCCATAGCCATTTGCGGCTGGCCTTCAAGAGGGACAAATAGCAATGAAGGGATGCTTTGTACACCAAACATTGCAGCCAGGTCTCTTTGTTCTTCGGTATCTACTTTATAAATCACCAATTTATCGCCATACTCCTGTTGTAATTCTTCCAAAACCGGGGCAACAGCCTTACATGGGCCACACCAATCGGCGTAAAAATCAATCAAACAAGGTACCGACCCTTCGTATTTCCAGTCTTTATTCTTTTCAAAATTGAAAACTTTCTCTTTAAAACTCTCTTTAGTTAAATGCTCTAACATGATATTATATAATTTAAATTTATATATTTACTTATCCACATATCTAACTATCAAAATTAATGCCTTTTATTAACTAAACAATATAAAAACAAAAAAACAGGTAAATAATTGTAATTTTGTCATGTTTTAAAACAAATTGTCATAGAATAAAAAAACAATGAAGTTGTCAGGCTTTATGAAGGAGTATTTACAGGAACCTATATTTTCAATAATAACGAATGAATCGGACAAACTAGGGCAGGAAGCTTATGTAATAGGCGGTTATGTCCGCGACATATTATTAAACAGGCCGTCTAAAGACATCGACATAGTTACTGTTGGAAGCGGGATTGAACTGGCACGGAAAGTTGCTAAAAAGATAAATCCCAAGATCCGTGTTAATGTATTCAAAAATTTCGGGACGGCGATGTTTAAATATGGTGATTTTGAGCTTGAGTTCGTAGGGGCACGGAAAGAGTCTTACCAACGAGACTCACGTAAACCTGTTGTGGAAAACGGGACACTTGAAGACGACCAGAAGCGGCGCGATTTTACGATCAATGCACTTGCCCTCAGCTTAAATAAGAACAACTATGGGGAATTTATTGACCCGTTTGACGGAGTATCCGATTTGCAACTAAAACTGGTCAGGACCCCCCTCGACCCCGACATTACATTTTCTGACGACCCGTTACGGATGATGCGGGCGGTACGTTTTTCATCGCAACTCAATTTCTCTATCGAAGAAAGAACCCTTGAAGCAATCTCCGAAAATTGTGAACGGATTAAAATTGTCTCGGCCGAAAGGATTAATGAAGAATTAAATAAGATAATCTTATCGAATAAACCTTCAACAGGGTTTAAGATACTGGATAACACAGGTTTGCTAAAAATTATATTCCCTGAGTTACATCAATTGAAAGGTCGGGAGACGGTAAGCCGGATATCGCATAAAGATAACTTTTTACATACATTAGAAGTACTTGACCGCATTGCGCCAAACACCGATGACTTGTGGCTGCGATGGGCAGCATTGCTGCATGATATTGCCAAACCTTCTACCAAACGTTTTATTGAAGGGCAGGGCTGGACCTTCCATTCACACAATTTTGCCGGAGCCAAAATGGTGCCTAAGATCTTCAAGAAAATGAAGATGCCATTAAATGAAAAAATGAGATACGTCAAAAAATTAGTACAGCTACACATGAGGCCAATAGGCCTTTCTGAAGAGATTGTCACCGATTCGGCTATCAGAAGGCTTTTGTATGAGGCAGGTAACGATATTGACGATTTAATGACATTATGCGAGGCCGATATTACTTCTAAAAACCAGGGCAAAGTAAAACAATACCTCAAAAACTTTGAGCTGGTCCGTAAAAAGCTAAAAGAAATTGAAGAAAAAGACTCTATCCGGAATTTTCAACCACCGGTATCGGGTGAACTCATTATGAAAACCTTCAACCTGAAACCCTGTAAAGAGGTTGGGATTATCAAGAATGCCATTAAAGAAGCGATCCTGGACGGGGTGATCAGGAATGATTACCATGAAGCATATAATTATATGATGGAAAAAGCTTCGGAAATAGGGCTCAAGAAAGCCGAATGACCCCTATTTCTCCCTAATATTCAGGTATACAGGTAAATGGTCGCTAAACCCTCCATGGTATTTAAACCCTATATAAGTCCGGTTAGGTTTAACGCCACCATATCGTTCATCTTTTTCTAAAAGAAATGCCGGATCAAATATATGCGCATCTTCTTTGTTGCAGTAGAACCTGCCTGTTTTGTTTAACAGTGCCCCCGAAACAATAACCTGGTCGAAGGCCGACCATTGCGAATGAAATTTAAGAGTGCCTTTTTGCACCCCTTTCCATAACGAAGATAAATTATAGAGTTTATTATTCCCTATTGCCTGAAAAGTTGTTCCCGCCCCCAACACTTTCGATACACTATCATCGGTTGGCTGGTCGTTAAAATCGCCCATAATTATGACCTTAGGATCCCCCCATTGAAACAACTCTCCTACTTTCTTTTTAAGCACACGAGCTGCATTTTCCCTTGCATCAATTGTTTCAAGAAAGCCACGGTATCGCGAGGGCCAATGGTTTATAAACAGATGAAAAGTGTCGGTTTCGCCAAACAGGTATGAGAAATATAAAATTTCGCGCGTTTTAACCCTGCCTCCGCCTTTATCTTTCACTTCAAGGCATTCATATTTTAATGGGTGGATACGTCCTTCGCGGTAAATTATTGCCACATCGATCCCCCGCCTGTCGGGCGACTCTTTATGTATAATTTTATACCCCAGGTTTTTTAGTGCCGGCTGTGCAATAAGTTGCCCTACCACGCCCCGGTTCTCTATTTCACAAAGCCCAACAATATCCGGAGGGCTCCATTTCCCGGCAGCAATAATAACCTTGGCAATTTTAGATACCTTATTAATAAACTTAAGATTAGTCCAATGCCTGTCTCCTGAAGGAGTAAACTCTTCGTCTGCTGTTTGCGGGTCATCCTCCGTGTCAAACAGATTTTCGACATTATAAAACATGAATACCCCGGCAGGTTCATTTTGCCGGGCAGACGATAAAAGTGCAACTGCCAGTAATACAAGGGTAAGGAGGGAGGTTTTCAACAGGGGATATTTTACTCTTTATCATTCTCAATACGCTCAAATGCGCCAAGGTCCGGCCCATTATCGTCAATCCTGCTTACATTATTTAAGTCGACAGGGAACATTTCTGAATAAACCAGGCTGCCAACATCTTTTGCCGGAGAGAGTGTATCTAATTCATAGTTATTCTCAAAGGGGTTGATAAATAGGGGGTCGTATTTCATTCCCTTCCAAACATTATTGTAATGGGCCTTATCCGAAGTCCTGAATGTATCAGGGACTTGCAGTATACAGTGGTCAAACAGGTAATTAAAAGCCACGTCCTCATTGTGCCCCAATTCTACTTCCAGGTTATTATTCCCATAGATTATACAATTGCCAAATGTAGCTTTCTCCAGGGCTCCCAGGTATTCAACTTTTGAACCATTACTATTTTCAACAATTAATACATTTGAGATAACCAGCGACGATGTGTTCCTTGTACTGTACCGCCCCCAATAATTGGCCATTGTAGAATGGTAAAATTCGTAACTGCCGCCAACTAATAAAGCAGTGGTATAGAAACCGCAATTAGCTACGACAATGTTGTATGCAAAAATATCCGATTTCAGACCAAAAATCCCGGCATAAGCCATATTTTCTATCCGGCTGTTGGTAATGCTAACGGTAGCTTTACCCTCCTGTTCCAGAGTCCCCACCTGCAAGCCAATATTTGCATTTCGTATGTTTGCATAATTAAACACATTACCGTGGCTTCCTGAGAACAGCATTATCCCGCTCCACTGGTCAGGAATCTGCTTATAATCATTTTCCAGCCGGTCGCCCTGAAAAACAATTTGTTTTTCAAATGTACCCTCGGCAATGATTGTCCCTTTAGCATAAAGCCCTGCCCCTTTATGAAAAAATATCTTAGCACCCGCTTCTATGGTTAACGTTTCCAAACTATCAACATAGGCATAATTATAAACCAGGTAAGGCTTTTGGTCGGTCCAGGTGGTTGTCTTGATGATTTCAGATTTTATCAAGTTAAAATCCTGCCCCCAGGCAATAAGGTTTATATCCTGAACATTTGCATTCGTGGTAAAAATTATTGAATCTTTTATAACCATTGGCAGGTCTTGCCCGTTGGGGTCAACTGTTACCTCTACAAAAACATAGATACTATCCTTTGCAGGTACTTCAATATTAAAAGCTTCGTTGCCAACAATCCCGTTAATATTCAGCCTGAAAGATGAAGCATCGCCCCCTGCCAGGCTTACTTTAGAAATAAGGACTTTTTCGCTGTAAGGGTTGTAGATTTTCAAATGGCGTGTTGTTGAACCAATTGTCGTAAATATTGTATCAAACATTACCGTGTCAACAGAGAATCTCAATTGCACATCATTGGAGTTAAGGTACTTTTCATCTTCGCATGAGGATAAAGAATACACCACTACAAGGATTGTTAATATTTGAATTAGATATTTGGCCAAACTATCAATTTTACAATATAAACGAGCAAAGGGCTAACTTATTATTACAAAAATAAAAATAGATTTTACATTTTTTAACATTTGTTGACAAAAATTAGCCTAAATGTTCATTTTTTAGAAAATATTTGCAAACCAATTAATGTTAACAACCCATTCAGGATTAAAATCTCAAACCCGAATCTGTATCCATTAAATAAGAATTCTGAATTAGAAGCTATAAAATAAGAAATAACAGGGGCCGAAATACCAATATAAGGAACCATTTTATCCACCACTTTACGGCGGCTGTAAATACCAAAAATAAACAGCCCCAGTATCGGGCCATAGGTATAACCTGCCGCTTTAAAAACAGCTACCACAACACTCTCATTGTTAATAGCTTTGAACAACAGTACCATAAGCACCAGCAGTATTGAGAAAAAGATATGTACCGATACCCTGGTACGCTGTTGCTTATGTTCCGGGATCCTGTCGAAATGAATAAAATCGATACAAAAAGAAGTAGTCAGGGCAGTCAGGGCCGAATCGGCACTAGAGTAAGCTGCAGAAGTAATACCCAGCAAAAAGGCTATACCAACGGCTAATCCAAGTTTGTTTATTGCAAGGTAAGGGTACAGGTCGTCCGATTGTTGCGGCAATGTAATACCATTTTGTTCGGCGAAGAGGTAAAGCAAAACCCCCAGGCACAAAAAAAGGAATACTGTAATCAGAAATGCAAAGCTGAATACAACCATATTTTTCTGTGCTTCTTTTTTATTCTTGCAGGTTAAGTTCTTTTGCATCATATCCTGGTCCATCCCAAACATCACGATAGTCATAAACATTCCTGCAAAGAATTGCTTAAAAAAGTTATTTTCCGATTTCCATTCCCATTGAAAAACTGTTGAATAAGGGTGGTCATTAATCTTTTCGACCATCGTTGCCAGGTTCATGCCCAGCGATTTTGAAATAGCATAAATTGAGAATATTACAGCAGCTACCAAAAAAAGCGTTTGCAGGGTATCGGTCCAAACGATCGTTTTTATCCCTCCCCTGAATGTATATACCCATATCAATAAGATACTGCAAATCACGGTAATGCTAAATGGAATATTAAAGGCATCGAAGAAAGCTATCTGAAGGACAATGGCTACCAGGTAAAACCTGAAAGCGGCACCTATTAGTTTGGAGATCAAAAAAAAGAAAGCCCCTGTTTTATACGAGTTCCGGCCCATCCTTTCATTCAAAAAAGAGTAAATTGAGACCAGTTTCAATTTATAATAAATAGGCAGTAATACAGCAGCTACCAGCCAATACCCCAGGATATTCCCTAATACAAACTGCATGTATAAAAATGCCGAATTACCCACCTCGCCCGGGACAGAAATAAAGGTAACTCCCGACAAGGCAGTGCCAACCATACCAAAAGCAACCAGGTACCATGGCGATTTCCGGTTGGCAGTAAAAAACGTTTGGGAGTTGCTGTTTCTTGAGGTCACCCCGGAGATAATAAACAACAATAAAAAATAACCGGATATTATGGATAATACAAGGATCGGATTCATCTTATTCAAAATCAGTATATAAAAGGTATTTCTTCCGTATCTTTTTATAAGCTTTTAACTCATCCTCAAACGCAAATTTTATTTCCTGGTCATTTTTACCTTCCCTGATCATTTTCAATACTTTATCATCTCCTGCCAACAGGTTAAACCATCGTTCCCTGGTGAGGAACTCTGCTTCATTTTTGAATTTCTTATAATACTTCAAGAAAATTGAGAATGTAAATTGGGGGGGGGCTCCTGCCAAACGCAGGTCTTCGCCATAGCAAACAACCCCTTCCTGTACCGGATGAACGGCAACCCCCGGGATGCTCTCAGGAGTAAAAGAAAAACTGCCAAACTCTTTATCAGGATAACCGATAACCTGAAACGGGAAAGCGGTTCCACGGCCAATACTTACACTCGTAGCCTCGAAGAAACATAGCGATGGGTACAGCCGCACCGACAAATCGTTGGGCAAATTAGGCGAAGGTTTTACCGGCAACGAATACCGCATGGTATGGTTATAACCTATAACCGGGATTACGGTCAGTTGACATTTTTTTTCTGCATTGTGCCACATTTCGCCATTGATCATTTGTGCCAGTTCGCCAATGGTGCAACCATGCACTACCGGGATAGGATCCATACCCACAAACGACCGGAACTCTTTTTTCAGGACAGGGCCACCTACATAATCGCCGTTTGGGTTAGGGCGGTCGAGTACAATAAGTGGGACATTATTTTCGGCACAGGCTTCAATCACATAGTGCAATGTAGAGATATAGGTAAAAAACCTGCTCCCTACATCCTGTACATCAAACACCATAACATCAATATCTGCCAGGCTTTCGGCACTTGGTTTCTTATTCTTCCCATAAATTGAAACAATGGCAATCCCGGTTTTAACATCAACCCCGCTTTCAACCTCTTCGCCGGCTGAAGAGTCGCCCCTGAACCCATGCTCCGGGGCAAAAATCTTTTTTATATCAATATTTTCCTTTTTAAGGAAATCAACCAAATGGGTATCGCCAATACATGATGTTTGATTAACAACCAATCCTACTCTTTTTGCTTTCAACAGAGGGAGGTATTTTTCGGGTTGAGATGCCCCTGTAACAATTTTTTCATATCCTGAACTGCCGTTGCCTGAAGTAAAAATAAAAAGGCAAACGGCAAATAACAGCAACCTAAGATCTCCCATACAGAATTATTATTTTACTTTCTGTCGCTAATATACTATTTTTCAAATTCGGTATTATTATATTTAGCACAAACTTGGAAAACATGGAGCATTTCAAAAAAAACTTTATACTTCTCTTATTCTTTTTCATATCGAATAACCTGTGCATAAATGCCCAGGAGCCCCCTTTCCTTAAATATTGTGACGATGCCTGGGTCGATTCTATCGTATCTGAACTAACCCTGGAAGAAAAAATTGCACAACTGGTTATGCTGCCTGCAACCCCTGAACAAGGAGCATTACACAAGCAACAACTTATTCAACTCGTAAAAAAGTACCAGCCCGGGGGTATTATAATCATGCAAGGCAGCCCGGTTGAGACTGCCCAATTAATCAATGACCTGCAGGAAATTTCGAAAATACCGTTGCTGATCGCCATTGATGGAGAAACCGGATTAGGCTTCCGCCTTGACAGCACCATCAGTTACCCGTACCAGCAAAGCCTTGGGGCCATTCAAAACGATTCTGTTTTGTATAAAATGGGGCGCGATATAGGAAAGCAGTTCAAGGAGATAGGCATCCATATAAATTTTGCCCCGGTTGCAGATATAAATACCAACCCCGACAACCCGGTTATTAATGTCCGTTCGCTGGGCGAAGAAAAAAAGAACGTTGCCCTAAAAGCCTGGCAGATTGCCAAAGGGTTACAGGATGAAGGGATTACGGCCGTAGCCAAACATTTCCCGGGGCATGGCGACACCGGCAACGATTCGCACTACAGCTTACCTGTTTTGAACCATACAAAAAAAAGACTGGATAGTATTGAGGCATACCCGTTCAGGTTTCTTATAAACAAGGGGATCAACGGGATAATGACCGCCCACCTTTATGTGCGTGCTATGGACTCTACGGAAGTTCCTTCTTCGCTTTCTGAAAATGTTGTTAATAAATACCTGCGGACAGAATTGGGGTTTAACGGGTTTGTGATTTCAGATGCTATGAATATGAAAGGGGTTACCCTGCCTACAGGGAGGGCTGAACTGGAAGCAATAAAAGCCGGGAACGACATGGTAGAATTTACCCCTGACATAGCAAAAACTATTTCGGGTATAAAAAAAGGGGTCGAAAACAAAGAAATTGATGAAAGCACGATTAACAAAAAGCTACGCAACGTACTTGCATTAAAACGGTGGGCAGGACTTCAGGAATACCAACCGGTAAATATTGACGGTATAACCTCCCGGCTGAATAATCCTGTTTATGAGGTCACCCTGCGCAAATTGGTGGAACAATCGCTGACCGTCATAAAAAACCAGGGGGTGCTGCCTGTTAAAGGGTTGGATACCTTAAAGATTGCTTCGGTAGGGATCGGCAGGAATACTCCTTCTTCTTTTCAATATATGCTGGCTAAATACACCCTGGTCGATCATTTCGTGTTGCCCAAAGACGCTACCGCCTCTTCAATTGATGAACTTTTAAAAAAACTAAGGCCCTACAATCTGGTTATTTGTGGTATTCATGCCAACTCTTTCCCCAAAGGGCAGTATGGCATATCCGAAGCCCAGGTAAAAGCTGTTCAACGGATTGTTGCTGAAAAAAAAACAATAAATGTATATTTCGGGAATGCCTACGGATTAAAGAATTTCAACCAGATTGAGCATTCCGAAGCATTGGTATTGGCTTATCAGGACAAGAAATTAAACCAGGAATTAGCGGCGCAACTGATTTTTGGAGCAATAGATTCCAACGGGAAGCTCCCTGTTACGGTAGATGACAGGTTTAAAGCCGGCGATGGCATTGCCGTAAAAAAAAACGGGCGGCTGAAATACACCATCCCTGAAGAGGCCGGCATAAGTTCGGCATGTTTAAGCCATCAGATAGATTCTATTGCCATGTCAGGGATTGACTCTGCCGCTTATCCGGGTTGCCAGGTGCTGATTGCCAAAGACGGGAAGGTAATATTCCATAAATGCTACGGTTTCCACACCTATAAAAAGCAAGAAGCCGTTATGCCGGAAGATATCTACGACTGGGCCTCGGTGACAAAAATCACAGGGCCATTGCCCGCATTGATGAAGCTATACGACCAGGGGAAATTTTGTATTGATGCGCCTATAAAACGGTATTGGCCTGATTTTATTAAATCCAATAAGGGAGATATCCATATAAGAGATATTCTGGCACACCAGGGAAGGCTGCAGGCATGGATACCCTTCTGGATGTCGGCACGCAAAAAAAGTGGGCAATTAAAACCGCAGATTTTCAAGAATCATCCATCTGCAAAATATTCATGCCGTGTTTCATCGAACCTTTATATGAATAACAGATACCGTAAAAAGATATTCAAAGCAATCAAAGACTCGCCCCTGCTCCCAAAAAAGGAATACCTGTATTCGGGCCTGTGCTTTTACCTTTTCCCAACCATCATTGAGAATCTAACCAATACAGATTATGAAACATACCTCAAAAAGAATTTTTTCTTCCCCCTGGGGGCATATACTATAACTTATAATGCCTTTAAACACTTCCCGCAAAAAAGGATAGTCCCAACAGAGCAGGACGAGGTATTCAGGAAAGAACTGCTGCGCGGATTTGTGCATGACGAAGGTGCTGCAATGATGGGTGGTGTCTCGGGTAACGCCGGGTTATTCGGCTCTGCAAACGACCTTGCCAAACTGATGCAGATGTACCTCCAGTATGGTAATTATGGAGGGACTGATTATATCTCTTCGGCAACTCTTAAGGAATTTACACGAAGGCAATTCCCTGAAAACGATAACAGGCGTGGACTGGGATTTGACAAACCCCTTATTGGCGACCGTGAAAAGAAACTGAAGGAAGCTTCACATGCAGCAGACGCCAGCGATAATAGTTTTGGGCATAGCGGTTATACAGGGACTTTTACCTGGGTCGACCCCGACAATAACCTGCTCTATATTTTCTTTTCGAACCGGGTATTCCCGACTCGTGACAACCCTAAAATCTACAATCAAAACATACGCCCGGCAATACACCAGGTAATTTACGATTGTATAAAAAAAGGGCTTAAACCTTAGGACACAAAATTAAGGAATAAGAAAGTACTAAGACTTGGGTGTTCCATACCTACCTTTCGTGAAATGGCAATAACTAATCTACTTCAATAACTTTTTGAAAAGATAAAAAAAACTTCTCTCTCTAACATATTTATATACAGGCTATTAAAACATAGGTAGCAAAAAAAGTAAAATAATTTTAGTACTATGTCTTGCATAGTACCTTTTTTTGTTTGTATATTTGCAATGCAAACAACAGTGTAAAAGAAGGTAGTCTCTTAAAAAAACAGTTTTTTGCAATTTGAAACAATCTTTGAAACAACTTCAATAAATAAGCCAGCCGCAGGGCAGGAAGGAAACAGAAACAGGAAATCATTAAAACAAAAAGCCATGAAAACAACGAACAATGTTAAGAAAGCAGCAGTAAGGTTATTAGCAGTAATTATTAGTTTTGTATTAATTAGCTTCACCGTAGTGGCACAAGGATTCTGGAAGCAATTGCTAACTAATAACAGCATTAGTAAAATAGCAATGGTTCTGGTAGACAATTCGTCCGAAACCATTGTTGCCGATGAAGGAAACCTGAATGTACCTTCAGAAGGAGGGCTACTACTTAATAAAGGTTACCCTGAAAAGGTTGCAGAAGAAGGACTGGAAATAGGAAGCTGGATGGCTAATGAAGCATATTTTGACGCTAATCCCTATTTATTGGAAGAAGCAGGTAAAGGTACTGTTAAACTGGAAAGCTGAATGCCGGAAGGGTATTCCTTTAGGGGGAAAGCCCTTTGGGATTGAATCCCGGATGATTAACAATAAGTACCGGGGAGGCCTATAAGGTAAGCCGTAGTTATACCACAGTTTTTTTTCAGGCTTGAATAAATGGGGAAATTAAAAAGAGGGAATGAGCTATGAAACTTGAAAATACAAAAGCACAAATGAGGAAAGGAGTACTGGAGTACTGCATCCTCCTTGTCCTTGATGGCAAACCGTTATATGCCAGCAACATTATACAGGAACTGAAAGAGGCAAAAATGATTGTGGTAGAAGGTACACTTTACCCGTTGTTGTCGAGGTTAAAAAATGCCGGGCTGCTGTCATATAAATGGGAAGAATCGACACAAGGGCCACCACGGAAATATTACGAGTTGACAGACAAGGGCCGTGATTTCCTGGGCGAGCTTAAAAGTTCATGGAGCGAACTGGTTGAAGCGGTTGGGAAAATAAAATCTCATAAGGATAAATGAAAAACGAAGAGTTTATAAAAACATTTGATTTACAAGTTTAATATATAAACAGATGAAAAAGACATTTACAATAAATATAAGCGGCACGGTTTTTCATATTGAAGACGATGCCTATGAAAAGCTCCAGGATTACCTGCTTAAACTAAAAATGTATTTTGGCAGCGATGACGAAGGGAAAGAAGTTGTAGCCGACATTGAAAACCGGATAGCCGAATTGTTCAGCGAAAAACCAGTAGGCGAAAATGTGGTAGTAACCATGGAATGGGTTGACGAAGTAATAAAGGTAATCGGGATGCCCGAAGACTTTGGCGCGGCTGAAGACGATGAGCCTGTGACAGCAACCGGCAAACGAAAAAGGAGGTTGTACCGCGACCCGGGGCACAGGGTGCTGGGAGGCGTTTGTGGCGGGTTGGGTGCCTATTTCAATATAGACCCGGTGGTATTGCGTATCATCTTCGTTGTACTGTTCTTTATAAACGGGATTGGCTTCCTGGCATACATAATTTTATGGATTGCCGTGCCAAAAGCTGTGAATACAGCGCAGCGCCTCGAAATGAGAGGACAGGAGGTGACGATAACGAATATTGAAAAATCGATAAAAGATGAAGTTAAGGAGGTACAAGAGAGTGTGCAAAGGCTAAAAAAGTCGGATACATACGCCAAGGGGCAGCATACAGCTACGCAGGTTGGCGATGTAGCCTATAATATATTGAAGGTACTGTTAAAAATAGTCGTAATAATTATTGGGGTAATATTGATTATTTCCGGTTTTTTTGGGTTATTAGGATTTATCTCGTCCATGGTAGTGGGGCACTCGCTTGTTGCCGACTGGCCCCTGGTTTGGTCGCCCGACCTCCAGATGTATGGATTCCTGGGGCACTTTGTTACACCCGGGGCCTTGACACTGGGCCTGGCTGCAATAGGATTCCTTGCCGGCATCCCGCTTTTAGCAATGCTTTTTATTGGGACAAAACTGGTATTCCGTTATAAATCTAACAACACGGCAATTATATTAAGCATGGCAGGCGTATGGTTAATTTCGTTGATTACTCTGGTTGTTTTATCGGTTGGGCAGGCAGGAAACTTTAAGGACAAGACCTCCCTTTCGACCAGCCAGGTTATTGACTGCCAGTCGTGCCAGACTCTATACCTTGAATTGGGAGAAGATAAATGGGGCGATTACAGTGGCACAAATTGGAAAATTGACCGCTTTAAAGTGGTTAACGCCGATGGAGAGCAGATTTTGATAGGCAAGCCAAAGCTGGATATTGAAAAATCGAGCACCGGTAATTTTATTGTGAATGTGAAGAAAAAGTCAAGGGGGGGCAGCCAGTCTGATGCAAGGGAGAATATTGAAAGTATAACCTACAACTTCAGTCAAAAGGATTCAACCCTGTCCTTCGACCCATATTTTATAATCGGTGGAGATGGCAGGTGGAGAGAGCAGGAAGTTTTTATTACTGTGAAAGTCCCCGAAGGGAAAGCCGTGTACCTTAGTGAAAGCCTGGTAAAAATTATTTATGATATAGAAAATGTATCAAACACCTGGGATGGCGATATGATTGGTAAATTCTGGGAGATGAGGCCCGAAGGGCTGGTTATGAAAAAGGAAGGTAATTAGATATACCTTTTGCCCCCTATGAAAGCCCATTCAGGACGGGGAGGAAATAAGAAGAAGGGCATTAATTATTGCGGATATTGACTTTTCAATTTCCGGAAAGAAAACCCTTTTTCTTTTAGCAGGCCTATTACACGTGGCAGCGCATAATAAAGGTTGCGTACTGCTTTTACCGAATCGTGGAATATGATTATCGACCCCGGGCGGACAAAGTCCATCACATTTTTTACGACCTTCTCCCCGCTTATATCCTGGTCAAAATCACGGCTTAGAATATCCCACATGATAATTTTATAGTTGCACAATAAAGATTTGTATTGCCGCCTGGTCATCCAGCCGTATGGAGGGCGGAATAAATCAGAGCCTATCAACTCATTGGCTTTGGCAATATTATTCATGAATGTGGCTTCGTTGGTTTTTAACCCCTGCAGATGATTAAATGTATGGTTTCCTACCGAATGCCCCTCTTCTTTGATACGTTTAAAAATTTCGGGATTCCGGGAAACATTTTCGCCCACGCAAAAGAATGTGGCTTTTATACCTTCTTTTTGTAAAACGTCAAGTACCCAGGGGGTCATCTCCGGCACAGGGCCGTCATCGAAAGTCAGGTAGGCCGCTTTTCCATCTCCCCCGACCCTCCAGGTCGCTTTTGCAAACCACCTGGTTACTATTCCCGGCAGGTGGACACGTGGGTCGATGCGTGGCATTAGTTTTTCATGGCACTAAGGATTGAATAATAATCCCGTAAGGTTGCCGAAATTTCGTCCGACAGTTCTTTGTTACCCGATGACTTGCCAATCCTCTCCAGTTTTTGCATATAAAACATATCCCTTTGTATCTCCTCTCTTACTCCATCGGTATTTATAAATTTATTATTCAACGAAAAGAAATAGTCGAGTTCCTCCTTATATCGGGCAAAGGCATCAAGGATCATCTCCTCCCCTTTTTCTTTTTCTCCCAACCTGAAAAGGTTATTGGTTATTTCCAGTGCAAAATATTCGTAAGGCACAATATCTCCGGGGATCAACTCAAGGCACCGGTCAATTACCGCAATTGCCGAATCTCTTTTCCCTTCATCAATTAATGCACCTGCCAGGCGGTTAAAACTATTCCGGATATTGGTTATCATCCGGGCGTTGTTTTCATCAATATAAACATCCGGGTCGTTCATATTGCCCCATTTAAATTTTTTCATAATGTTGGTATACATTATGTCGGTAGCTACCCTCCCGAAGTTGATGGGATTACTCTGCTTTTCATTCTTTAACGGCACTATCCTGTATGCAAACCCTTCGGCCTGGAAATAATTCTTCAGATTCAGATACTTGTTCTGCCCGACAGTGATGGCATAATATATGGGGCGTTTCCAGTTGTTTGTCGCCAGCAGGTCTAAAATCATCAGCTCATCTTTTGACAGGTAATTTTTATTGCTGAAATCGAAGGTGATGGTATCCACAATTTTATCATAATCTTCAGGGCGGACTACTTTATTTCTTATAACCGCCTCTTTATCGATCTTTAATTTTAATATTTTCCCCGGAATGTAAGCAGCATTGTCAGCCTGGGCCAGTTTGGTGCGGGGGTCATCGTCTGCAACAAAGTTAATTGCTTTTTTAAGGTCAACATCTCCTTTGATACGAGGGTCGTTCAACAGGTAGACAATATCTCGTGTCCCCTGCGTATATTTTTCTTCCGGGATTGAGAAAGGTAACGGTTCCGATTCGTATGCCTTCCTCCTCATTTGGTTAATATACCAGTCGGTTTGTAAATAACTCAGGTTACATACCCTTACATCAGTCCTGACCCCTTCTACCTCCTGGTTGTACCAAAGAGGGAATGTATCGTTGTCGCCATTCGTAAAAAGTATGGCATTGGGGGCACATGATTCCAGGTAATCTGCACCCAGGTCGCGGGCTGTATACCTGTTTGACCTGTCGTGGTCATCCCAGTTTTCAGCAGCCATTATCCCGGGCACCAATACCAACGAAAGTACCGTAACCACCCCGGCACTTACCGTTTCGGGAAGGTAGCGTTTGAGCCCTTCGTATAGCCCTAATACGCCAAGCCCAACCCAAATACTAAATGCATAAAAGGAGCCGGCAAAAGCATAATCCCTTTCACGTGGCTGGTGAGGGTATTGGTTCAGGTAAATGACAATTGCCAAACCTGTGAGGAAAAACAACAGGAAAACCACCCAAAGGTCTTTTTTTCCCTCTTTCCCTTTGTTGTATTGATAAAAGATACCGATTAACCCCAGGATCAAAGGCAGGAAATAATATACATTACGGGCTTTATTATTTTTAAACCGGGCAGGCAGGTTATCCTGGTCGCCCAACCGCCATTCGTCAATAAACTTAACCCCGCTTAACCAGTTTCCGTAAAGGATGCTGCCATGGCCCTGGATATCATTTTGCCTTCCTGTAAAATTCCACATGAAATAACGGAAATACATGTGCCCTACCTGGTAACGGAAAAAGAACCTCAGGTTTTCAAAGAATGTCGGTTTCACAATTGTTTCAACCTCCCCACGTTCATTGGTGTACCTTATTTTCCGCCCTTTAATTTTGCCCCATCGCTGATAGTCTTTGGCATGAGATGGCTCCATATTGCTCCACATCCGTGGGAAAAAGGTGGTAAATCTTTTGTCATAATTAGGGCTTACCCGATGATTTGTTATCACATATTTACCATCACGCTGAGAATACACTGCTTTCCCTTCGCTATAGCGGTTTTTCGGATCCAGGGGCGAATTATAGTACTGCCCGAAAAACAAAGGCCTGTCGCCATATTGTTCCCTGTTGAGGTACGAAAGCAATGCAAAAGTGTTATTGGGGCTGTTCTGATCCATTGGTGTTTTTGCCGAGGAACGAATTATTATCAGCGCAAAAGTTGAATAACCCAATAAGATAGCAGTAAGGCCCACTAAAATCGTATTCCATACTACTTTTTGTTTCCTGACAGTATACCTGATGCCTAAAACAATAAGCACTACCACGGCAACAAGGTAAAACAGGACTCCCGAATGGAAAGGCAATCCAAATGAATTGACAAACAATAGCTCGAACCACGAAGCAATTTCTACAAACCCCGGGACAACCCCATACATAATAACTGCAAGCAGGGTAATGGAGATAATGAGTGAGGAAATGACCCCTCTCCGGGTAACAGGGTATTTTTTAAAGTAATATACGAAAACGATGGCAGGAATTGCCAGGAGGTTGAGCAGGTGTACCCCGATTGACAAGCCTATAATATATGCAATGAGGATTAACCACCTGTTGGCTCGGGGCTGGCCGGCAACATTCTCCCATTTCAGGATTGCCCAGAATATAAGTGCCGTTAACAAAGAGGATGTTGCGTACACCTCCCCTTCGACAGCCGAGAACCAAAAAGTATCGGAAAAAGTATAAGTTAAAGCACCAACCAATCCGCTTCCTAAAACAGCAATTATCTGGCCTGTAGACAACTCACTCCCTTTTGAGACAATCCGCTTTGCAAGATGAGTGATTGTCCAGAACAGGAATAATATAGTGAAGGCACTTGCCAATGCCGATAATGAATTGACCATCTTCGCAGCGTTCTCAGGGCCTCCTCCAAACAAAGTGAAGAACCTGCCCACAATCATAAAAAACGGCGCTCCCGGAGGATGCCCAACCTCAAGTTTGTATGAGGTGGTGATAAACTCGCCACAATCCCAAAAACTGGCAGTTGGCTCAATGGTTGATAAGTATACAAAGGCTGCAATGGCAAAACTCACCCAGCCAAATATGATATTTAGTAATTTATAATTCTTCATCGCCTGTTTTTTTATTCTTTGCGAAGATAGCTGTTTTGAGTTAATCTGTAAAGTTAAAAAATGCTTAAAGACTGTTTAAAAATTATTCTTTCAGCATAATCCCCGAAACCATCCTTCCTGTGTGGAGACCATCGCGGCGGGCAGAGTAAAAAAGGCGGCCTCCGGTATATGTGCATAGCCCCGATATAGTAATGTCCTGTTCGTGGACTCCTTCGTTTAAAAGCAATATCTTATTCGCTTCCCAAAGGTTTAATAATGCTTTCCCGTTTCCCGTTTTTTCTAATACCGATTCATGATTAGGGATATTTACCTCAACTTGCCGGATCACCTCTGGCCCAACCTCGTATACCTCCGGGCCAATTGACGGGCCAATACAGGCAATTATCTTATCAGGAGAAGAGTTGAACTTATTAACCATTATTTTTACAGCCTCAGATACTATTTTGCCGACAGTCCCCCTCCATCCTGCATGAACGGCTGCGACTACCTTTTCAACCGGGTCGTAAAGTAGTACAGGCACACAATCAGCAGTTTGGACGCATAAACAAATACCTGTATGGTTGGTAATTAGTGCATCTGTCCCTGCGAGTTCTTTTTCAGGCACCTTGCTGACAACAGCTACCCTATTCGAATGTGTTTGGCGTGGAAAAACGAGCTGCCCCTCTTCCAATCCTAGTTTTTCTGCCAATAGCTGCCTGTTTCTTTCATAAATTCCGGGAGAGCTACCAGTAAATAGAGCGGTATTATCGGAGGCGTTATCTTTGGTAGTGGTAAAATGCAGCACCTCGCTATATTTAGAAAGCCGGCTGTAAAAAATTAATCCCCGGGCCGTTTCAGTTTTTTTGGAAAAGCTCATTTAACCCTTTTTTATTTGTAAGAGTAATGGTTCTTTTATTGATCTTTATCAAACCTTCATCCTGCATTTTCCCAAAAACACGTGCCAATGACGGACGTGTTACTCCAAACAGGTCGGCCAGTTGTTGTTGGGTATACTTCAATTCTACTGAATGGTATGTTGACCCTGCCATATTCAACAAAAGGTTTGCAATTTTTTCTTTTATTGATTTAAAACTGAGGAAATGTAATTTTTCTGACAAGAACTGAGTCCTTGATGAAATGGTATTCAGGTAATTATTCAAAATTGTACGGTTGGTTTGCAAGAGATTTAAGTATTCCGGTTTTGGAATAGATAAAAGCTCAACATCATTATTGGCAATAACCGTAACAGGAAACCGGTTTTTTTTCCCAAAAAGAAAAGCCGATGCCAGGGTCTTTGGAGTTTCAATATCCTCAATTTTTAAAGTTTTCCCCGAATAATCTATCATTTCTCCCCTTGCCGACCCTTTTTGAAGGACACACAGCGAGAGGAGCTCATCCCCTGAACAAGCAATCAAATCATCTTTTTTAAAATATTTTACCCGGAAAAGGATGTGCCCGAATAACTCTTTTAATTCCTCCTCAGAAAGCCCCTTGAAGATAGGAGATTTTGTAAGAACATTAAAATTTACCATAAATCTTCGGTTTGTAACAATTGGTACAGAAAAGGAAACGCGCGTGCCCTACATTTGTTGTAATAAAATAAGCAAAAATATGATACGTGAGATTGTAAAAATAGACGAAGAGCTTTGTGACGGCTGTGGCGATTGTGTCCCTAACTGCCACGAAGGGGCGTTGCAAATTATTGATGGTAAAGCGCGGCTGATTAGCGAATTGATGTGTGACGGGTTGGGAGCATGCCTCGGGCATTGCCCGCAGGGGGCAATTACCATTGAAAAACGTGAGGCGGAAGATTACAATGAAAAAATTGTAATTGCGCAGATGATCAATAGCGGGAAGAACACTGTTTTTGCCCACCTTATACATTTACAGGAACATAACGAAATAGGGTATTTAAACCAGGCACTTACATATATAAAAGAAAACCGTGACAAAATGCCATTCACAATTGAGGAGGTGCATGAATTTTTGCATGGTAGCAAAGAAGAGGAACCTGCCCAGGCAGGAGCAGCTTG
>JAADGO010000217.1:0-6906 GCA_013152355.1 Chlorobiota bacterium | reverse complement strand
GGATGCCCTGGCTCTGCGCCTGTTGCTTTCGATGCTTCAGGATTAAAAATGGCATCTGATACGGCAGATATCCCTTCGGCACTATCACAATGGCCGGTTCAAATGCACCTGATCAACCCGGTAGCGCCATATTTTAACGGAGCCGACCTGTTGGTTGCTGCAGATTGTGCCGCTTTTTCTTATGGTAACTTCCACAATGATTTTATTAAAGGCAGGAAAATGGTTATTGCCTGCCCAAAACTTGACCAGGGGAAAGATATTTACATTCAAAAACTGACCCGGTTAATTGACGAGGCTAAAGTGAATACCATTACAACGGTTATTATGGAAGTCCCATGTTGTGGGGGCTTATCACAAATGGTGAGCATGGCAGCACAAGAAGCATCGCGTAAAGTACCGGTCAAAGAAGTAGTAATTAGTATCAGGGGAGAGGTGCTTTCAGAAGAATGGGTATAAGCCCTTTATTATACAACCCTTGAGTTCAATATTTTTTTTATTTGTTAATTGTTGGTATTAACTCCCTGTTATTCAATAGTTGCCAGAAGGGAAGGAAAGGGGATGAAGGCAGAAAGGGAGATTTACTTTTGCGCCCGGCAAATAATCCTGCCGGGCGCATTTTTAATATTTAACTTTAAACAACTTCAATAAAAATAGAACACAAAATTAAGAGACTAAAAAATTGACACCTACCCCTTATTTGGATATTTTAGATTTGAGAAAGTCCTTTCCCCACAACTTTCTCATCTGATCCGGTATTATTCTGCAAGGTCTTTTATCCTGATATTCCTGAATTGCAGTTTCGAGCCATGCCCCAGGAAACCAATATGCCCTTTGTGGCGTAATAATCCGGGGTGGTTTTTGTGGTCGGCGGTGCCATTTTTGGTTGCTTCTGCAAAATTCCCTTTTAAAATAACATGCCCGTTCAGGGCAATCTTAATATCATCGCCTATCACAACTACCTCCTGAGAGTTCCATTCACCAACCGGTTTCAGGAAGCCACGTTTTGCAGCAATTATCCCATATACGGAACCATGGTATTGATATGGCTTCAGGTTGGCGTACTCTGGTGCGGTATTATCTAATATCTGCAACTCTTTCCCTAAATATGCGGCATCGCCTTTAAGGGGGGCGTGAATTCCCAACCCGTTGTTTGCCCCCGGTGTTAATTGGAATTCGAACCGGAAAATAAAGTCGGAATATTCCCGGGCTGTATATAGGTTGCCATGCCCTCCCTGTACCGGCCTCACAGCAATTACCCCATTCTGCACCTGGTAGTCGGTTTTATTCCCTACCCAGGAATCGAGGTCTTTCCCATTGAACAATAAAGTAAAACCTTCCGCCTTTTCTTTTTCTGAAAGCCGGTTACCCCCGTTATTAATTTCACGTACATAGATATTCCTGAAAGCCAGGTCGGTACCATGTGCCTGCAGTTCGATTGCCTCTTTAGGGAAAATCGGCATACTGCGGTCCCAAAAGTTTTCCATTGTCACATTATCAACTACCAGTACCCCGTTGAGGTAAACAGTAACTTTGTCGCCAACCATTTTAATACGGAAAGTGTTCCAGTCGCCAATGGCATTGTCGGCGAGGGTAAGGGGTTTGCTGGGGTTTATTTTGTTGTTGTACAACCCTCCCGACCCAACCTGGGCTCCTACGTCAACCCGCGAAGTATCCCAAATCTGTACCTGTGGTGTCCCACGAAGGTAAATCCCGCTGTCGCCGTTTTTAGTGATTCTCCAGTCAACCAACATCTCGAAGTCGCCGTATTTCTTTTTGGTGCAAATGTTAGCGCCTTTCCCGTTAAAAGTAATGCAGCCATCCTTCACCGACCAGTTTTCAAGCATCTTTTCATTCGCTTTGATTTGCTCTTCAGCCAGCTCTTTCTCCGACATTTTTGAGCGGGCAACCGGGTTCTTCACCAACCCTTGCCAGCCGGAAAGGTTTTTTCCATTAAAAATAGGGACATAACCTTCTTCTTCAGGCATTTTATCCAGGTACTCCTGTATATCTATTTTGAAATACTGGCTGTCTGGCCCGGTAAGCTTAGCCTTTACTTTTTCGGCAACGTCCCTTACAAAGCTGCCTGTCAATCCATTTTCTTTTCCCGGGGCGGGCAGGAAGACTTTCATTGCAGCCAATGACGCAACAGGCCCCAGTGCTTCATCGTCAATGTATTTAGCGATAAATACCAGCGACAGGAAAGTTTTTATATCTCCTGCGGATTTAAGCACCATCTTTTTCTCTTCAATATTGGTAGCAACAGGCATCAATTTCCTGGTTAGTAATAATTTTTGGTCGTTTGGGAACCCGGCATTCATTACCTGTTTCAGGTAAGCACTAAAAGCCTTTGCATGGTATGATTTATCGCCAGTCAAGTTGAAAAGTATCGGAATAGCATCCGTATTTTTCCAGTTGACAAGAGCCTCCAGGGCCGCCTCCCTTTCATCGGAAGAGCCGTTTTCGACCAGCCCGGCAACAATCTTAAGTGCTTTGGCATCTTTTAAATAGGGGAAAACAGGCAGAAGCCTGGTTTTTAGCCCGTTATTTTCAAAAGCATTTATAATCAAATCACTACCTTCCTTATTGTTTTCATCCAAAATTGCTATAATAGCCTGCTGCACTGCGGAGATATTATCTTCACCCGATGTTTTTTTAATTAGTTCCAGCAGCTGCCCCAGGTTCTCAGGCTGTGCCACATTTTGCAATGCTGCGAATGCAGCCGAATTGACTAATTCGTTATTTGTCCGGCAATTTTTAAGTACCAGTCCGAAATAGTCAACAGCCCTTCGTGCGCCAATAACTTCTATCAATACAATTTTTTCATTGTCGCCGGCAGAGTCCATCTTTTCAGCCAACAATTTACAGTCTTCAACTCCACAGGTTTCAAGCAAAGCATTTTTAAGTGCCTGTATTTCTTCGGGAGCCGGCTCTGAAGCCAACATTTCCAACAAAATTGGTATTGCTTTCTTGTTCTGATTTAAAGCCAATGCCTTAATTGCGGCAAGCCTGACTTCGGCAGATTTTTCTTTTAATGCCGGAAGGATGCACTCTTGTAACACCTGTGGGCCATCTTTTTTCGCAAGTGCTGTAATTATTTGTGCTTTTGCTGCATCCGGGGCCTTCTTCATTGCTTTAATCCATTGCCCCACTTCCAAAGAAGTCATTCCGTTAGCAGCATAGGTCAATATGGCATTCCGATAAGCCAGGTCATTATTTTTGAATTCTTTTAACATGAGGGCAGTGGCTTTGGCTCCCTGGTTACTCCGGAGAATGTTGAGTGCTGCCGAGCGGAAATGCAGTTGGTTGGGTGCTTTGCATTCTTTCAACAATCTTTTACTGAGCTTATTACTGATTTCTTTATTGCCGTTTTGTGCCAATTGCCCTGCATAGCGGATGTAGGCAACCATTGCTTCGGTTTCATCAGCTGAGTACCCTGCATTTTTTGCTGCTTCAACAATTGTTTTTTCAGATGTTGGCAGCCCGATATTTGCTAAGGCATAAAGGCATTGGCGTTTAGTTTCGCCTTTCGTATTCTCAGCAAGTTTTATTAAAAGACTCTCAGCAGGTTGGTATTTTATTTCGCCTAATGCTTTTATACAATGAATTCTCGCTTTCCCGTTTAAGCCGGGCAGGATGCTCAAAATCTCTTCACCTGCTTCTTCCGTCCCTATATAGGTAAGGACTGTTGCTGCCGGAGAATAAAGTTTATCATCAGATAAGTATTTCCCAAGAGCCTTCACACTTGAGTTGCCACCGCAATAAACCAGCCTGCGGATAAAAAATGCTTTCACCTCTTTATCGGTTGCTTTTTCCAAAGCATTCAGAAGAGCCTGTTCGGTAAGCCTTCGGGCAGCCTCGTGATTCGGGGAACCGCTGTAACGTGCAAGGCTTTCAAGGACAAAACGTGCCTGTGTGTCGTCCCCTGTGCCGGGAGGGATGATCATATCACAAAATAGTGAAATACCGGCTTCCCCTAATTTTAGTACCTCACCCATTAACTTATCTGAATGATTAAGGGTTGTTGTTGGGATCTGTGCCAAAATATCAACAACCTTTGTCTCAAGGGTCCTGTTATCCTGCGAACTTGCATGCCACGAAAAAATCACTACCAGCAAAATAGTGGCTATATTTTTAAAAATATTCTTCATTGGTTTCTTCTTTAGTTGCGTTGATATTAAATTTTCCATGGGCCTCTCATTGCCTGGTTAATCATCCTGTTGGCTTCGTCATCATTGATAAACTCCTGTTTAACAGGGTCAAATTCCAATGTGCGCCCTAAACGAAGGGCTGTAATACCCATATTAACGATGGTTGCCGACCTGTACCCGTTTTCTTCGTTTAAAGCAAATTTCCTGCGGGTGCGGACTGACTCTGAGAAGATACTAATTTGCGGGTCAGGGTCGGGCAATGTATCGATTAAAGATTTAAGGTTTGGGATATCGGACTCGAAACCTTTGAAGATTTTTCCGTTAGGGCCTTCAATGTATGCCGCATCTTTATCTTTATTCTCTCCATCCAGGATAATCTGGCATCCATCGGCATAGGTAAAAGTTATCCTCCTCCAGGTACCAATTGCATCGTAGTGCTGCTGAGGGGCATCCACTTCAACTTTTACAGGGCTGGTATCGTCTTTCCCCAGGAAGTACTGCACCGGGTCGATATAGTGCTGCCCCATGTCGCCTAAGCCTCCTCCGTCATAATCCCAATACCCCCGGAATGTTTTGTGTACCCGGTGGGGATTGTATGGTTTCTTTGGGGCAGGCCCTAACCACATATCGTAATCCAACTCGGCAGGGACAGGTTGAGGGGTAAGGTTTTCTTTGCCAACCCAATAAAATTTCCAGTTAAATCCGGTAACACCGCTGATAGTTACTTTCAACGGCCAGCCCAGGATACCACTTTCAACAGCTTTCTTAATTGGTTTTACAGTGGTATTTAATCCGTAAAAATTACTTTTAAAACGAAACCATGTATTCAACCTGAACATTCTCCCGTGTGCTTTCATGGCTTCTACCACACGTTTTCCCTCTCCTATGGTGCGGGTCATTGGTTTTTCGCACCACACATCTTTCCCGGCCTCGGCTGCCATTACCGACATTATACCATGCCAGTGCGGAGGCGTTGCAATGTGTACAATGTCTATTTCGGGCAACCGGAGGAGTTCCCTGAAGTCAGAAAAAGTTTTTACCTTATAATCAATCATGTTTTGTGCTTCTTCGAGGTGGAGTTTGTCTACATCGCATATAGCCACAACACGGGTGCCTTCATATTTTATGTGCCCACGGCCCATCCCCCCGACTCCGATAATTGCTTTTGTAAGCTGGTCGCTGGGAGCAAGGAAGCCGTTCCCACCCATTACAAATCGCGGAATAATGGTTATTCCGGCTGCTGTTGCCAGCGACTTCTTCAGGAAACCGCGGCGGTTGGTTTTATTTCTTTTCATAAAATTATACTGTAAAATTCATTTATTTATTCAAATATCAGAAAGATGTAAATGTAATGGTATAGGGGTCAAAAACAGGGGTAATAAAAGGGGTAATGAAATAAAATATTCTTAACCAAAAAGAAACACAAATCCTCAATAATTTAGCCCGGCTTACTGAAGCAGTGGTTAATAGATTCTTTTTTGTAACTTAATAGACCGTAATAAACGTTTATAAACGTTTGCAAACGGATATATATTTAAAATCCAGGCATCTAAATCGATTCCATAAGAATTGACAGAGTTATATATATGCAAGTTGTGCTTCATACTGAAAAACCACCGCATGGTCAAGCACATTTGCTATCGCTGACTGACAAGAATTTGAACAGTTTTTATATTGTTTTTCGAGATAATAACAATGAATTACTTATCTTGCCGACTTAAATTTATACGGAAATGAACCGAATAAAAGAAGTACTTGAAGAAAAAGGAATTAAACAGAAATGGTTGGCTGAACAACTTGGGAAAAGCTACAACATGGTCAATGGCTATGTGCAAAACAGACAGCAACCAAGACTTGAAGTACTTTATAAAATAGCAAGAATATTGGGTGTAAATCCAAAAGACTTATTGAAAGAAGATTTGAATGACTAAAGAATATCAAATAGAAGAAAATCTAATTAAGCAGCTCAAAGAGCTGAAATATATCCATCGACCTGATATTGTCGACAGGAAAACACTTGAGCAGAATTTCAAAGCTAAATTTGAAGCATTAAACCGTGTGCGTCTTTCAGAAAGTGAATTTCTACGCTTACGAGAAGAAATTATCAATCCTGATGTTTTCGCTGCTTCAAAACTGTTACGTGAAAGACAATATTTTCAACGAGAAGACGGAACGCCACTTCACTACACATTGGTAAACATCAAAGATTGGTGTAAAAATGAGTATGAGGTTATCAGTCAATTACGCATCAATACAGGAAACAGCAATCAACGCTATGACATCATTCTGCTGATTAACGGTTTGCCGGTGGTTCAGATTGAGTTGAAAAAACTGGATATTTCACCGCGAAAAGCCATGCAGCAAATTGTGGATTACAAAAATGAACCGGGCAACGGCTATGGCAATACGCTGATGTGTTTCATGCAGTTGTTTATTGTGAGTAATCGTTCCAATACTTATTATTTTGCCAATAACAAAAACCAACATTTTGCTTTTAATGCAGATGAACAGTTTTTACCTATTTACCAACTGGCTGACGAAAGCAATAAAAAAATCACACATCTTGAATTATTTACTGAAAAATTCCTGAGCAAGTGTACGCTTGGTGAAATGATTAGTAAATATATGGTGTTGGTGGAAAGCGAACAGAAATTGATGGTGATGCGACCTTACCAGATTTATGCGGTAAAAGCCATTGTGGACTGCATCCATCAAAACAGGGGAAACGGATATATCTGGCACACTACAGGAAGTGGTA
>JAADGO010000010.1 GCA_013152355.1 Chlorobiota bacterium | reverse complement strand
AAAAATCAACACCGCCTGGATTTTGTTAGCCAACAAAACAGGATGGCTAATATATATAGCTCAAATTGGATGTTAAAGAACTGTTTTCATGGCTTTGAAACAGTTCTTTATTTTTTACAAATGCCATGCCAAAAGATACTACATAAAAAGTATTTTTATATGATCAGTAATAATTATTATACATAATTATCGCCCTTTTCCATGCGGACATCGTTGACAAATTGCCTGATTTGTTGTTCATCTTCTTTTTTACAAACCAGCAAAGTATTGTTCGACTCAACCACAATGTAGCCATCCAGGCCCTGAATAACGGCTATTTTATCTTTAGGTAAATTGACAATGCAATTCTGAGAATTGTAAAGGAAGATACTATCTCCTGTAATCACATTCCTGCTTTCATCCTTACTTTTATTTTCGTAAAGCGAACCCCATGTCCCGAGGTCGCTCCATCCAAAATCGGCAGTTAAAACATACACATTATCCGCTTTTTCCATCACCCCATAGTCGATGGAGATCCCCATACATTCGGAGTAGGTTTTGTTGATAAAAGCCCCTTCATCAGGAGTATTGTACAACTTTTCGCCCCTTGCAAACAAGACCGATACTTCGTTTAATAACTTATCAAAAGCTTCTAATATTGAAGAAAGCGACCATAAAAAGATTCCTGAATTCCAATAAAATTCGCCACTCTCCAGGAAAATCCCGGCCATCTTTATATCAGGTTTCTCCGTAAAGGTTTTCACTTTATATAAATTGTCGAGCTGTTTATACTCAACTTTATTATTTACCTGTATATAACCATAGCCCGTTTCCGGCCTGCTGGGTTGGATACCAAGTGTCAGCAATGCGTTATTGTCAGATACAAAGTCCAAACCGTTTTTTATTTGTTGCAGGAATTCGTCTTCTTTCAGAATAAAGTGGTCGGAAGGGGCTACTATCAGGTTTGCATCAGGATTAACAGATTTGATCTTATAAACAGCATACGCAATACATGGAGCGGTGTTCCTTCGTAAAGGCTCCAGTAAAACCTGGCTTTCACTCAGTTCCGGCAATTGTTCGAGCACCAGTTCCTTATAATCGACACTGGTAACGATATAAAAATTTTCAGCAGGGATGATCTTTGAGAACCTGTCGTATGTTTGCTGAATAAAGGTCCTGCCGGTACCAAGAATATCCAGGAACTGTTTTGGCATCGATTTCCGGCTTAATGGCCAAAAGCGGCTTCCAATGCCGCCAGCCATAATAATGCAATAGTTATTGTTCATCTGCTCTTTTTTCTTTAAAATAAACTGATCTCTGCTAAAGAGTCGAAATACACTCTGCCAATTTTTATGTATAAGCGGTTTCCTTCCTGCGAAGGGCGGGCGAAATAAATACACCCCAGGCACTTAACTCTTTTTTGTGATTCAAGTATCTTCAAATATATGAATTTAAACCGTTACCAGAAAAAACAATTTACAGGGGTATAAAAAATAAAGTCAGGGCCGATGTTTTCAAAAGCCTGATTAATATTGTAATTTTAACAAAAATACCAGGAAATGAAATTTCTCTATAATATTGGAAGATACTTTGCCATGCTTGGGAAGGTATTTTCAAAACCGGAAAAGACTCGTCTTTATATCAGGCAACTATTTTATGAGATTGAAAGCCTTGGAATCGACTCTGTCGGGATTATTATTGTTCTTTCTTTATTTGTAGGAGGTATTATGACTATCCAGTATGCCTATAGCATGTCAAATCCAATCTACCCGGTAGAACTTATCGGGCTTGGCACACGAGACACCTTATTACTTGAGTTCTCTTCAACCATAATGGCATTGATAATGGCCGGGAAAATTGGTTCGAACATTACTTCTGAGATCGGCAGTATGAAAGTTACCGAACAAATCGACTCGTTAGAAATAATGGGGGTGAACTCTGCCAGCTACCTTATTCTCCCTAAAATTATAGCAGTAGTCTTTATTTTCCCATTCCTGTATGTTTTAAGTGTATTCTTCGGGTTAATTGGCGGTTTGATAACAGGCCCTGCCGTTGGCGTTATTACCATGCCGGATTATATAAGCGGGATTATTTGGTTGTTTGAACCCTATTATGTTACTTTTTCTATTATCAAATCACTGTTTTTTGGCTTTATCATTGCTTCTGTCCCGGCATATTTTGGATATTATGTGCAGGGAGGTGCCCTTGAAGTGGGTAAAGCAAGTACAAAAGCTGTGGTAAATACTAATATCCTGATTTTATTAACCGACCTTATATTAACCAGACTTTTACTGACATGATTGAGACCAGGAATATTTCAAAATCATTTGGAGGGCAACAGGTACTGAAGAATGTTACAACTGCTTTTCAGAAAGGGAAAACCAACCTTATTATCGGGCGGAGCGGCTCAGGTAAGACAGTCCTCCTAAAATGTATCCTTGGGCTTCACGAGGTAGATGAGGGTGAGATTTTTTACGATGGGAGGGATTTCACAAAAATGAATGAGAAAAGCCGCAAGAAATTACGGCAGGAAATAGGGATGGTATTCCAGGGAGGAGCCTTATTCGACAGCCTTACCGTTGAAGAGAATGTGCAGTTTCCTCTTGATTTCTTCACAACACAAACCCCAAAAGAAAAAGAAGAAAGGGTGAACTTTTGCCTGGAACATGTAAATATTTCCAATGCCAACAACCTTTACCCATCTGAAATAAGCGGAGGGATGCAAAAAAGGGTTGCCATTGCAAGGGCAATTGCCCTGAATCCGAGATACCTGTTTTGCGATGAACCAAATTCCGGGCTTGACCCGGAAACAGCTACAGTGATCGATAAGCTGATTCAGGAAATTACTAAAGAGTTTAACATTACAACCATTATCAATACCCATGATATGAATTCGGTTATTGAAATTGGCGAAAGTGTCCTTTTTATTAGCAATGGTGAAAAATGTTGGGAAGGGACTAAAGATGAAATCCTGAAAACCAATAATAAAACACTGAATGAATTTATTTTTGCTAATAAGTTATATGCGAAATTAAAGGAATCATCTTAGTTCCCTGGGGAACAGCATATTAAAAGATAGCCAAAAACAGTAATATGCTGCTCCTGATGCTGTTATCCCTAATAAAAATTATTTAATGGAATTTTACATATTATGCTTCTTTTTTTGATGCCGTGCCAGGTACAGCAACTTTTGCAGTCTTCATAAATCCAATATCTCCCATGATATAAGTAGCCGGGCCTAATTTCAAATCAGAGTTCAGCATCTCATCGTATGTTACCAGTTTCCCTGTATAAGACGAAACACGGCCCATTATTGCCACCATATTCGAAATGGCTGTTTGCCCGGCTTCATTAATAGGGATATTTTTTCGGATACAGGTTACCAGGTCAATATGTTCCTGGTCGTAAGGGTTCACTTTGACAGTTTTGCCGGGTTCGCCGTTTTCATCTTTTGGATAGGCATACGAATAAATCTCGTTCCCGGCAAGGTCCCAAATAGTATTTCGGCAATTAGACGAACCTAGTGTCCCCTGAATACGTTCAGAGACATTGTTCTCACATCCATTTATCTGGCGGCACATGCTATGCAGATGAATACCATTGTCATACACAAAATCCACGCTAAAGTTGTCGAACTGGTCGCCCGTTGGCCTGCGTTGCCGTGAGCCAAACCCGACAGCTTTGGAAGGGTGGGTTCCTGTGAACCAGTTAATAACATCAATATTATGAACGTGTTGCTCAACAATATGGTCGCCCGACAACCACAGCCAGTTTACCCAGTCGCGGATCATTGCTTCCATTTCCGACCATTCGGCCTGTGGATTCCTGTGCCATAGTTGCGACTGGTTCCAGTAGCAATTGGCAGAAACAATTTCTCCAATGTCCCCGCTCATAACCTGCTTATAAATATCAATATAATCACGTTGGTGGCGGCGTTGTGTGCCGGTTACGATTTTCAGCCCCAATGATTCAGCTTTTTTGGCTGAAGCCATTACCGAACGAATCCCAACAGGGTCGACAGCCACAGGTTTTTCCAGGAATACATGCTTCCGGGCCTGCACCGCCGCTTCGAACTGCTCGGCCCTGAATTTTGGAGGAGTTGCCAATATTACAATATCAACTCCTGAATCAATCACCTTTTGGTAGGCATCGAACCCGATGAAACAATTTTCATCGGCGACCTCATTATTAAACCGTTCTTTGATTTTTTTTCGGCAGCTCTGCAGCCGGTCATCAAAAACATCGCCCAAAGCCGTAATGGAAAGATTTGGCCCTGCCCCCAGGAAGTTAATAGCAGCTCCTGTACCTCTTCCTCCGCATCCGATAAGCCCTGCTTTCAAAGGCTTACCATCCGGGGCTTCATCTAAAAGCGGCGGCAGGTTAAGGCTGCCAATCTCTTTTAATCGTTTTTTTCCTCCTGACGAACACGAAGTTAATGCACCGATCCCCATTGTGCCTACAGCCCCTATTGCTGCTGCGCCAGCAAGGAAATTCCTTCTTGAAAAATTATTTTCGCTCATGATATATTTATTTAGTGGTTTAGAGACTGTTTAAAAATTATCCTTTACGTTTATTATGCGTCTTTTTCCGTCATATTTTAGCAATTTATCGTTAAATACAGTGTTGTATAAATACAGTGTTGTATTCGCCTCCAAATTGCTTTATCTGACAAAAAAATACACTATAATAATTCATAAAAATAAAATTTAAACAGTCTCTTAGTTTTTCCCTGTTTTGTCATCAAATTCACAAACGACCCTGAAACTTACGTAGTTGCAATCAGACAGCCACCATTTACTTTTAGGTATCTGAGGGTCGGTTTTCAGCCATGCCTCAGTGCGCGTATAATCGCGTGAAGCACAACGAACCGAACCGGCATCACTTTTAAACGACCCTCCCCGTATCACATGTTCCTCTCCCGATGTGGGTCCTTTGGGGTCCTTGCTTCCATCTGCCAGATGAGAATAGCTATCGGGGGCATACCAGTCGGAGCAATATTCGGCAGCATTGCCCAGCATATTTTTCAGTCCAAAGGGGTTTGCCTTTACTTTATCGGGCTCCTGGGTTTTACTGTCACTGTTTTCTCTAAAAATAATAAATTCGTTAATCGTATTATTTTCTTTACTGATAATTCTCCCCAAGACCCCCTTCTCCCTAAAGTCCTTTGGATTGCCTTCGAAGAAGTAAGGAGAACTTGTCCCCCCCCGGCAGGCATATTCCCATTCGGCTTCAGTTGGCAGTCGGTATGTTTTCCCGGTTACTTTTGACAACCATTTACAATATGTTTCGGCAGAATAGTAACTCATGGTAATAGCCGGGCGGGCGCCTAGTCCCCAGTTCTGGTCGGGTTGCCCGTAAGGAGGTGTTGGCCCTGTTATGGCATCAACTTCCGATTCTGTCCGGCTGCCCTCCGTATCTGTCGACCGCCCCTCTCCGGCAGTAGCAGAATAAAATGCAAGGAACTCGTCCCAGGTTACTTCCACTTCAGCCATAAAAAACGGGCTGATGGCAACCTCTTTAACCGGCCCCTCATTATCATTGCGCATCTGTTCATCGCCGGGGCTTCCCATTTTAAACGACCCTCCCGGAATGGCAACCATATTAAATGAAACTGTAGTATTGGGGATGGTCTCCACAAAATTCTCATGGTTTTCAACTACTGTTGCCGCTGTATATACGTCTTTATTTTCACCCCCGGTACTGCCAAAGTCAACATTTTTGGCATGCAGTGCATTAGGGTCGTAATGCCCCACATGCAAATGGCAGTTTATACACCTTAACTCTTCTTCATTCTGTGTGTAGTACAAATGTGCATCTTGCCCCTCTTTTTTGAGAGTCAGAGGGAATAAATTTATGTGGCAATTAATACACGACTCTTTGAATACAAAATGCTGAGCCTGTTCCAATGTTGATTTTGCCTCCCAGTTAAAATCGGCACTGTCTTTAAACAGAAACCCATAAATATCTTTCAGTCCCAGTTTTGCCTTTTCAACAAGATAGCCTTGCCCTTTTGGAGGCAAATGGCATTCAACACATTGAATATGCACCCCGCTTTTAGTATCATAATGGGCAGATAGCCTCCAGGAATCGAATACATGGGGGTGGGTATGGCAGGTTTTGCAAAATTGATCGGTTGATGTAGCATCTATTGCTTTATGCGAATAAATGGTAACCATAATACCTAACACAAAGCCTATAAAAATTACTATTAAGATTTTTTTCTTTAGGTATAATATTAGCCTACTAAACATGCTGATTAGATTTTAGTTGGTTTATTCATCAGGCAGATGTAAAAATAGTAAACTTTAAACAACTTCATAAAAAAGGTTGCCGGGAAAGTACCTCTTTTTAAAAGAATATTTGTAAATTATTGCTGAAAATCAAAAATCATGTCCCTGTTACATCAATATCTGAATGACTTCATACAGCTGTTTTTCCCTGAGATTTGTGTTACCTGCGGGCAAAAGTTAATCACTCAGGAAGAATACATTTGCCTGAATTGTTTACACGACCTGCCTCGCACCAATTTCCACAACATGCCAGGCAATTTTGTAGAACAGCTTTTCTGGGGGAGGGTAATAATTGAAAGAGCAACATCGTACTTTTTCTTCAGGAAAGGGAGTAAATACCAACGGTTGATCCATTTCATGAAATACAAAGGGATGAAAGAGGTTGGAGAGTCGGCAGGATGGCATTTTGGGCAGGAGATAAAGGCGGGACAAACATTTAACGGGGTCGATCTTGTAGTCCCTGTCCCACTGCATTCAAAAAAACTCCGGGAAAGGGGGTATAATCAAAGTGAATGGATAGCAAAAGGGATTGCCGGGGCATTAGAAAAACCAATTGACACGGATAACTTGCAGAGAGTGGTTTTTACAAATACACAAACCCGGAAAACAAGGTTTGAAAGGTGGCAAAATGTCGATGGGATATTCGGCCTGTGCCAACCTCGGATTTTTGAGGGTAAACATATCCTGCTGGTTGACGATGTGGTAACAACCGGGTCGACACTCGAAGCCTGTGCAGTGGCACTTCAAAAAGCCCCGGGCATTAAAATCAGCATCGCCACTTTGGCCGTTGCGAATTAGCAGGATTGGAAAACTTTGAATAATAATTACTCCTTAAATTTGGCTTTATAAATTATTCTTTTGCAAAAGATGAATGTTAAAATTGACACAAAAAAACTCTACTACGAATGGATTAATAAAGTAATCAGTTACATCAACAACCATTTGGATGAAAGCCTGTTACGATTGGAAAGTTCAAAGATTAAATTTAAGGCAATGGAAAATTTAAAAAGCTTACAGCCCAAAATTAAGGAAATAAAACCGAAGAAGCTGATTTACACCCAGATGTTGGGGAGTGGATTCCTGAAAGTGGTATTGAATTACGCGATGCCCCTTGTTTTGAGAAGTACCTCAACCTGCCTGAAAAAACCAGGCCTGAAAAATTGTTAACAGAAATTTATATGCCAATCCAATAAATTCAGAGAATGAAAAAAGTTGATTTCAAAAAAAGTATAAAGAGTTGTACAGGGCATCTGACAAAAAAAATCAATACAATATGCTGTATGCCGTATGAAGATTATTGGATGTTGATTTTATTGGATGGGTTACGTTTTCCTGAAAGCCCATCCAACTATCCTCACTATGAAGCCATAAGGGATAATGGAGCCAAGGATATAAAAAAACCGGGTTGCCCAGCCGGGTACAATTAGTTTCTTCCCTTTTATCATCCCTTCAATGGCATATCGTGCCACTGTGTCTGCCTCAAGGGTAGTTATTTTGGCAATCATGGAAACATTCTTTAAAGATTCCTTAATTCTTGAGTTTGTTTTAACTCCGTTGGGGTGTACCGAAGTTACTTTCACACTAGTACCCTTGAGTTCGGCATTCAGGGCTCGCGAAAAAAACAAGATATATGTTTTGGTAGCTGCATAAATACTTTTATTTGGGAAAGGGATGAATGCTGCAAAGCTGCTAATATTTAAAATATGTGCTTTTGGGAATTTTTGCAGGTCGCTTAAAAAATAGTATGTAAGTAAGGTTGTTGCCCTAATATTTAGCATGATTATATTGTCCACTTCCTCCGGGCTTTGTTTCTCCATTTCTCCATAACCACCAACCCCGGCATTGTTGATAAGTTTGTCTATTTTAAGATTATGCGATTTTGCATAATCATAAACTCGTTTTGGTGCATCTTTTTTGGTGAGGTCAATGGAAAGGAATTTTATATCAATCTGGTTTTTTTCTGCCAGAGATGTTACAGTTTCCTCAAGCCCAGATTTAGGCAATGCCACCAGAAAAAGGTTTATTTCTCGTTTTGCACACTCTTCGGCTAAAGCTTTCCCGATCCCTTTGCTTGCTCCGGTTATCAGGCAATAATTTCTTTTTGAATTCATTTAATTATTTTTTGATTCCAGCCATACTTTGGTTTTTTTAACTCCTTCTCTCAGGGGAGTTATTGAATAACCTAAATTGGTTTTGGCTTTTTTGCTTGTAAGTACCCTGTTTTGGTTATAACGTTTTACCCAGGGTGTAGTAATCAAAGGTTCTATTCCAAAACCTGCGGCCAAAACGCCCATTATTTTAGAAAAAAGGATCATCAACCATAACGGAAGGTTAAATAGCCTGTAGTGCCTTTCTGTAATTTCCGCCAATAATCCAAATAACTCGTTGAACGAAGCATTTGTTCCCCCTAAGATATAGCGTTCTCCTCTCTTCCCTTTTTTTAATGCGAGCATGTGCCCTTCGACAATATCTTCTATATAAACATAGTTGCCAATATTCTTTCCATTACCTGGGATGAACCTCCATTTCCCATCGATGTATTTTTTAATTAATAGTGTAACACTATTGCTTTTATTGAGTTGCCCTGGCCCATAAACCCTTGATGGGTTAACAATTACAACATCTAGACCATTAAGCACAAACGAAAGGCAAAGTTTTTCAGCTTCTCTTTTGGTTTGTTCATATTCAGTAAAGTAAAATTCAGGTGCAGGGCTGTTTTCATCAATTTCCTCATCGGTTTCAGAAGGTTTTAAAGTTCCGGCTGTAGAAGTAAATACAACTCGTTTTATCTTATTTTTTAAAGCTGACTCCAATATTTTCTTGGTTCCTTCAACATTTATTTTATAGGGGAGATATTTTTCCTTTGACCAGGGTTTGGTATATCCTGCCAGGTGAAAAACATAGTCGCAACCTTCCATTGCCCTATCTATGGATTTCTGATCTGAAACATCGCCTTTAAATAATACCAGATTTTGATGATTAGGCAATATAGGGTTGTCAGGTGAGCGAACCAATGCATGGACAGTTTCACCTTCGAGCAATAAATGTTTTGTCAGTTCCAGCCCTATAAACCCTGTAGCGCCTGTCAAAAAGTATTTCATCTGGTTTAAAATTTTTATTTCATGTTATTGTTTAATTTATAAATTTCATTTCAGGATTATAACGTATAGTAAAAAATTCTGTGGAAACGGAAAGGGAAATATGCATGATTATAGGGATTAAAATTGAACCGGATGTAAGCATCAACAAGCAAGCTATCAAGCCGAAAGGTATTGCACCTAAAGTTTCTTTCATACCATTTGGAAGGTGTATTGCGGAGTATATGGAAACATTGATTGCTATTGCGGGCCATATCCCAAATGCTTCCACACAGCTTAGCAAGAGTATCCCCCGAAAAAGAAATTCATAACCAATTAGATATATTGTCCATCCGAATGCACTTAATAGAAAAGTATGTACGGTCCAGTTTTTAATCCTCATTTGAGGGTATCGGTAATACATATCCGGACTTTTGGCTGAAAAATAATTTATGAGTGAAATAAGTAATGGTAACCCAATAACCCAATACCAATTTTCAATGATTTTGTTTATGGAAACTCCAAATTGGTTCAAGTCGATATGCCAAACAGAAGAATATATTATACCCGGAATCAGGGCAAAAAAAGTAAACCCGGCAATTTTATTGAAAAGGATCTTTTTAATATAAAATGAAGCTTCAGGATACCGTGACACGAAATAGTGATTTAGCCTTTTTGAAGAAGTTAAATAGAAGTAACAATAATAACTAATCAAAGAAATTGAAATGGCGATTACTGCTTTTGTCTCCGGGTATTGTATATTAAAGTCCATATATTTTAAACCGTTTTTTAAATAAGGTCACTTGCCTTTGTAACTAGTACTTCCACGATTATATTGTTTTAGAATTATCAATTATTCCATGTTCCTTTTACTTAATGTAGTACCCTGTACTCTTGGATCAGGGTTATAATTTCAGGACTCAGAAGGTAAACGCCCTGTAATGTTTTGCCTCCGATCCCCCTCCTTTGGAGGGGTAGGTGAGGCTTTTTATGTTTAATATCCTACCTGTCGAGCCGGTAATAAATTGCCAGCGACAAGACATTGTTAAACTGATTGTTCAGCCAGTAATAATTCGTAGCATTTGCGCCGGGCAGCCCTCTGATTGGTAAAAGAGAATAGGCCATGCGTAAATCAAGTTTAAGGTTGTCAAGAAGGTCAAACTGGAACCCTCCAAACGCCTGTAAATCGAAATCATTAAATGCATTTTGGTCTTCGACAACAAATTTACCATAATTGTCGTACTCTGTCCCGTGTATCATATAACCAATTGAAGTACCTGCAATTACCGATATCTTATCGCTGGTCCTGAACCCTGCAAGAACAGGCATGTCAATATAGCCAAGCCTCATGATGTAAATACTCTCTTCGGGCTTTTTAGGATCATATTTTTTACGCGACCCTTTTTGTGAATATTTCAATTCCATAGCAACAAAAACTGCCGGGGCAATGTCAGTCCTGACATAACCTCCTACAAGCACTCCGGGTTTATGGTAGCCATTATATAAATCCCCTTTTACCTGAGAGGCATTAAAGCCGCCTAGCAATCCACCCTCAAAACGTTGCCCAAATACTGCGGAAATACTGAAGGTAAAAACCACAACAACCAATAACTTCTTCATTGTCCTCATTTTAACGATTTTAATTTTTCTTTTAAGACTTTCACACCTATGGATGCTTTTTCCACGATAAATTCAACATTTTTCAGGTAAACATCAGGGCGGTTAGGGTCAATCACAAAGATAGGGATACCGGGTTTTGAGTAGTCGACCAGGCCTGCTGCCGGATAAACAGCAAGTGAGGTGCCAATGACAACCAAAATATCGGCCTGCTCTACTATTTCCTGAGCTTCGCTAATTGCAGGTACCATCTCCCCAAACCAGACAATATGCGGCCGCAACTGGCTGCCTTTTTCGCATTTGTCGCCAATTTTAACCTCCCAGTGGTCCAGGGTGTAAATTAAATTGGGGTCTACAGTGCTTCTTACTTTCATTAATTCGCCATGCAGGTGCAAAACATTCGTACTGCCCGCCCTTTCGTGCAGGTCGTCAACATTCTGGGTAATTACCGTAACATCAAAGTCTTTTTCCAGGCCGGCAACCCCGATATGCCCTTCATTGGGTTTTAC
>JAADGO010000056.1:1973-8849 GCA_013152355.1 Chlorobiota bacterium | reverse complement strand
AATTCCCTGGTTAAAAGGGGATAAGATTTTTGCAATCCACAGATGTTTGTGGGCCTCAGGTGAAAAGATTATTTGGGGCAACTGGTTCAAATCTTAGTTATTTTTTTATCAAAAAAAAGCAATCTGATGTTTAGAATCAATAAATATGTATAAAAACAGGATTAATTTTCAGATATTTATATCCATTGTTCGTTTATTGCAAAGTATAATAAAACCCTGGCAAACAGGTGGAATATGAATCTGAAAAAAAACAAGGCCTTCGAAAAACGGTTTGATGCACCGTATTTGAAGTAAAGGAACTGCTTCTTTTAAAGGGGGCGGTTGCCTTACCCCACTATCATTTTCTTAGCAAGCCTCTCGGCAGTTTTTTTGCTAACCAGCAGTTCTACAATTTTTAGTGCAAACTGAATGGCAACGCCGGCGCCTTTCCCGGTAATAATATTATTAAATTGGATAACCGGCTCGCCGGTAACAATCGCGCCGTGTAGATGCACCTCGAACCCCGGGTAACAGGTGGCTTCGATATTTTCCAGAATGCCAAGGTGCCCAAGTACCATCGGGGCTGCACAAATAGCGCCAATGGGTTTGTTGTTTGTGTGGAAATCCACGATTTGTTGTTTCAAACCTTCGTGTTCGTCCAGGTTTTTTGAGCCGGGCATGCCTCCCGGAAGGATCAACATGTCAATATCCTGGTAATTTACATCCTCAAAAAGTTTATCGGCAATTACAGTAACCTGGTGAGCCCCTTCCACTTCCAATTTGCCCGTAACCGAAACTACGGTTACCGAAATACCAGCCCTCCTTAATACATCGATAATGCTTATTGCTTCAATCTCTTCGAAGCCACTGGCCAAATGCACGCATACCTTTTTCATCTTGATTTTACTAACGGTTGGTTAAAAATAAGAAAAAGATCCTCAATATACGAGAATCTTTTTCTTATTTCATTATTACGAAATCAATTGTTAGCATAATCACGGAGCGATTTCTCCAGTTTTTTACGTGTGAAGAAAATACGGCTTTTAACAGTTCCCAACGGGAGATTTAGTTCTTCGGCAATCTCCTTATATTTAAAGCCGTCAAGGAACATTGTAAACGGAACCCGGTATTCATCTTCCAGTGCATCGATACTTTTATTAATTTCTTTGGAGCTATAAAAAGAATCGGGGCTCGGATAAACTTTATCCTTTGAGAATTTTAGGTGGAAATCATTATTTGAGCCATCAAAGGTATTTTTTGTTTTAACATTCCGACGGTAATCGTTAATGAATGTATTTTTCATGATGGTGTAGATCCATGCTTTGAAATTGGTGTTTCGGGTAAATTTTTCTCTATACATCAACGCTTTTAATGACGTTTCCTGTAAAAGGTCATTAGCCCTTTCCTTATCAGAAGTTAAACTAAGTGCATAATAGAGCAATTTGTCTTGTAGCCCAAGGAGTGTGCTATTAAATTGAATTTGTGTCATGGCGCGTATTTTTATTTTGTCTAAACAAAGATAAGTAATAGAAATTAAAATAAAAGATAATTTACTCTTTTATTATTTGATTTTATCTATGTGGCATAAAGAATATTTATAACAGGACGGTAATAACAACCTGTGTCCCCCATTTTTCACTTTAACTTTAAACAATTTTATTATTGAAACCTCTATTTAGAGACTGTTTAAATTTGAAAATAGTCTCTTGTGATTTGCATGCAGGCTTATTTATTTCCCTATTTTTGCCGCAAATATTATTAGGACAATGAAAAATAAGCAAACACTAAAAGCACTTACGCATCGGGTGTTTATTTTCAGGCAGTGGGGAAGGAAGAATTATTCTGCGTTTCAGTCGCTGAACAAAGTAATAATAATTGCTTTTCTGGTGGTAGTTTACCACATGGCTTCTGAAGCGTCTAATACCTTCGAAATTCAGGACACTGCAAAAACAGCATTCGATGTTGGCCTTGACGAGATTGAGGTCAGTGCGCAAAGAGCACCTGTGACTTATTCGCAGGCAGCACGGATTATTTCCGTGATGGGGAGAGATGAAATTGAGGCAGCACCGGCACAAAGTGTCCAGGAACTGCTCGGATTTATTCCTGGTGTCGATATCAGGAAGAGAGGAGGTGAAGGCGTCCAGGCCGATATCAGTATACGGGGCAGTTCGTTCGACCAGGTTATGATCCTCCTTAATGGCATAAATATCACCGACCCTCAAACCGGGCACCACAACTTAAACCTCCCGGTTAGTTTACAACAAATCCAGCGAATTGAAGTTTTAGAAGGCCCTGCATCCAGGGTTTTTGGGCCCAATGCATTTTCCGGGGCTATTAATATTATCACGAAAGGGCAAGCCGGAAACCGGGTTTCGGCAGGTGTAACGTCAGGCGAGAATAAATATTTCAATCATGACGTTTCAGGTTCAGTACAAACAGGAGGCGTCAACCAATATATAGCCTTCAACCGGAAATCATCTGACGGTTATATAGAAAACACCGACTTTGAGAGCAATAATATTTATTACAACCTAAATGCCGATATTGGTAATGATAAGTTGTCGGCCCAGTTTGGCTATACCGAAAAAGCTTTTGGCGCTAATAGTTTTTATACGCCTAAATACCCTGACCAGTTTGAAGAGGTAAGGATTTTCTTCTCTTCGTTGCGGTGGGAATTTAAATCAAGGATCCATTTGGTGCCTACTGTATATTGGCGCAGGCATTTCGACAGGTTTGAGCTTTTCAGGAATGAAGCACCATCGTGGTATACTACGCATAATTACCATAGGACAGATGCTGCCGGCGCCAGTGTAAATGCATGGGCAGGCACTAAATTTGGTAAAACAGCCTTTGGCATTGAGCACCGGTTCGAGTATATTCTTAGTAATGTTTTGGGTGAGCCTTTAGATAAGCCTGTTGATGTAAAAGGCGAAGATGCCCAGTATACGAACTCCAAAGCAAGGAATATATCATCACTGTTTCTGGAACATAGTTATTACAACGGCAAATGGATGATCTCGGCAGGGGTTTTAGCAAATGTTATTTCTGATTCAAAGACAGGGGTTAATTTTTTCCCGGGAATTGATATCAGTTATGCAATTAGCCGGTCATTTAAACTGTATGGGTCTGCAAACCGTTCGTTACGCATGCCTACTTTTACCGATTTGTATTACAACGGGCCTACCAATGTTGGCAATCCTGATTTAAAGCCCGAGACAGCATCTTCGGCCGAAGGCGGGGTGAAGATCCTGGGCAAAACGCTAAACGGTAGTTTCACCTTTTTTTACAGGAATGGGGAAAACAGCATCGATTGGGTCAGGAAGCCAGGTGAAGAGGTTTGGCACACCAAAAACCTTACGAACCTGGTTAGTTCAGGCATTGAGTTTAAAATAGGCCTCAACCCCCAAAATACGTTCGGGGATAATTTCCCGGTTTCAAAAATACGCTTTGGCTACATGTATAATAACCTCGGCAAAAAGGAGAGTGGCTATATTTCAAATTACGCTTTGGATAATCTGAAGCATAAGCTTGACTTTGCTGTAACACATAGGATTTGGAAAAATATTTCGGCCAACTGGATTATCCTGTTTCAGGACAGGAATGGGACATATACAGAGTTTGTTGACGGGGGATACGGTAATGAGGTGGATTACCAACCATTCTTTTTATTCAATGGGAAAGTTTCTTACCGGGCACCATTATGTACTGTCTTTATCTCGGCATCCAATATTTTCAATAAGAAATATTATGACATTGGCAATGTAGTGCAAGCCGGGCGTTGGGTTAAAGCCGGAATACAATTTAATGTGAATTTTAACTGAAATGAAATAGTTGGATAAAAGCCTTCTTTTGCATAATGAAAAAAAAAAGTATATTCGCTAAAAAATGAAAGTATGTTAAAGGGGATATTAGCTATTTCGGGGTATAGCGGCCTTTTCAAAAAGGTGGCTGAAGCTAAAAACAATGTAATCGTCGAATCGTTGACGACAAAAAAAAGGATGCCTGCTTATTCGACATCAAAAATAAGTGCTTTAGAGGATATTGCTATTTTTTCTGAATCAGGGGATGTTGCACTGAAAGATGTGTTAAAAAAGATCTCCGATTTGGAAAATGGCGGGCCAAGCATCAATCCGAAAGTGCCGGGGAAAGAGTTGAAAAGTTATTTTGCAAAAATCCTTCCTGATTACGACAAGGAGAGGGTTTATGTATCGGATATGAAAAAGGTAATTATTTGGTACAATGTTTTGCAGGAAAACAATATGCTCAACTTTGAGGAAGAAGAGGGCGAAACAGAAAAACCGGAAGAAAGCAGCTCAGAAGAATAGATGCCCGGCTTAACTGTTGGTGCAGAGCGTATAGGCCAACAGTTTATGCTGGTTTTGCCGGTTTTGGGCCGGGTGAATACAGTCTTTAACACTGCTATGGATGAAAGCCAATATACGGATATGTTGAAACTGGCAATTGACGCCTCGCTGGAAGCAGGGCAATTAGCCATGGAGTATTTCCTTGAAAAGGATAAGGATGTAAAATTGAAAAAAGACCTTTCACCGGTTACTGAAGCCGATAAAATGGTTGGAGCCCTGATCACCGGGCGGCTGTTGGGTACCGGGTTTAATCTGATAAATGAAGAGGGGGAGATCCCTGAATATGAAGTCAGGAAAAACTGGGGCACTTTTTGGGTCATTGACCCTATTGATGGGACAAAAGAGTTTATCCGGGGGCATAACGATTTTACAGTCAATATAGCCCTGGTTGCCGGGCGGCATGTTAAGTTAGGAGTTATCTATGCCCCGGCTTCGGGAGAGCTTTATTATGGGGCTGCCCCGCTTGGGGCATATAAGCATAGTGTTAAAGGCCATGTAATCGACAACCAGGATATACTGAACGACAGGTTTAGGATATTTGCCCGCAAAGAAACTGATGGAATTACCATTGTGGCATCACGTTTCCACCTGGATTACAAGACAATGCAGTTTATCCGCCAAATAAGGAAAAATAATTCGAAGGTTGAAGTATTGCAAAGAGGCAGCTCTTTAAAATTTTGTTTGATGGCCGAAGGGCTGGCATCTCTTTACCCGCGGTTCAGCCGGATAAAAGAATGGGATATTGCAGCAGGCCATGCAATTGCTGAAGCAGCAGGTTGTTATGTATCGCAAATTGATGGTTGTTCACCCATATTATACAATTCGAAAAGTTTAAAAACCCCGCTGTATATTGTTGCCAACTCGGAATATACAATGAAAAAATGGGTGGTGATTTAAATATATCATTAAGCGGGAGGTTTTATTAAGCGGAAGGTTTTGAAAGGTGGAAATTAATTTATAAATTGCTATGTAAAATTTAAACTTCTGTTATAAACTATCGAGATTATGAAAAAATTTACTCTGACTTTTATTACATTGTTAATTGTGAGTTTGGCATTCGCCCAAACTGCGGATAAAAAATGGGGACTTGGCCTTGAGGGCGGAGTCTATGGCAATATAGATAATAAAGGAGTTGGCTTTATGCCAGGTATTTATTTAAGTAGGTACGTCAGCCCTTCATTGGATGTGTTTATCAGGGAAGAACTGGGGTTGTTTAACTCAAAAGTTATGAACAATCTGGACTTAGGAGCCTTGTCGCTCAATTTAAAGTACAAGTTGGCAAAAGAAAGTAAAGTACTCCCTTACCTGTATGGGGGACTGGGGTATTTGAATGACAATGAGGATGCAGGAGTGAATTTTAATGCCGGATTAGGTTCGAAATTTGCTATCAGCCCGGGGACATCGTTGTTTTTAGAGGGAGGTTACATAAGTGGGATAGAGACTGTCCTCAATGGTAAGACATTAAATGATGATTTCTGGAAATTGGCTGGAGGCATTGAGTTTAGCTTTGGTAAAGCTAAAGACTCTGACGGCGATGGGGTTTCCGACAGGAAAGACGAATGCCCGGGTACCCCGGCCGGAGTCAAGGTTGATGAAAAAGGCTGCCCGCTTGACAGAGATGGCGATGGAGTCCCTGACTACAAGGATGACTGCCCGGATGAACCAGGAGGAGCCGCTTTGAATGGTTGCCCGGATAAAGATGGCGATGGAATAGCTGACTATAAGGACGACTGCCCGGATACCCCGGGGTTGAAAAAATATAAAGGCTGCCCGGATACTGACGGGGATGGTGTCCCCGATCCGAAAGATAAATGCCCCGACACCCCAAAAGGTTGCCCTGTTGATGTTGATGGCTGTCCGCTGGATTCAGACGGTGACGGTGTAATTGACTGCCAGGATGACTGCCCGACTGAAGCAGGGTTGCTAGACAATAAAGGATGCCCGGCTAACTGGGAAGAAATTACATTAGGCCCGGTTTATTTTGATTTCGATAAATCAGTATTGAAACCCGATGCAATTGCTATACTTGACAAGGCTGTCGAAAAACTGAACTCAAGTGCTGCTTACGATGTTACCGTATCCGGTTACACTTGTAATATCGGTACAGAAGAGTATAACCAAAAACTTTCTGAACGGAGGGCAAAAGCAGTTGTTGTATACCTGGCAAAAAAAGGTATAGACAATGCATTTGTTGGAGCAAAGGGGTATGGTGAAAGCAACCCGGCAGTGCCGAATACCTCTATTGAGAACCGTAGGAAGAACCGCCGCGCCGAGTTCGAAATTAAGATAAAACGCAGGAGGTAGTTGGATTTAATCTGGCTTAAATAGAAACATAAAGAGTGAATTAAATTTCATTTAATAAAAATTGACAACCTGCCATCCCGGCAAGCGGGCGGCAGGTTGTCAATTTTATAAACGATTCCCGTAGTTATCTTTCAAAAGGCTCGCCAGCCTTGACTTTTTTTGTTTCGTTTTTTGCGTCAAGGCAAAAAATGAAATCCCGTCTGGAAAGACAAAACAAGAAGGGTAATTC
>JAADGO010000056.1:0-1935 GCA_013152355.1 Chlorobiota bacterium | reverse complement strand
TAATCTGAAATTTACCTGGGAATCCTTAGGGACTTTCCTTCCCAAGCTATTCCATGAATCCAATATTACTCCACCCTAATTCTTATATGATTCCATTCCTTCCCCTCAACAATTTGAGTTGATCCATAAATCCTCATTCTAAATTCTAAAATCGTTAATCAAAATTGTATCTTTGCCCCTTCATAAAAGCATTAAAATGAATATTGAATCTATCATTAAGGAAGAGGTGGGAAAGGCTGTTTCTTATTTATATGGCCAAGATGTAAATAATAATCTCATCCAACTTCAAAATACCCGTAAAGAGTTTGAAGGCGATATAACTTTGGTCGTTTTCCCATTGTTGCGGTTTTCTAAAAAGCCCCCGGAGCAAACTGCCAATGAGTTGGGCAACTTCCTGGTGCAGAATTCCGGGATTATCAGTCATTTTAATGTTGTAAAAGGCTTTCTAAACCTGGAGGTGGTTGCCCAGTATTGGATAGGGCAATTGAACCAGGCATCTGCCGACCCCAATTTTGGCTTTAAGGCTGTTACCGGGGAATCAAAGCTGGTTATGGTCGAATACTCTTCGCCAAATACCAATAAGCCGCTGCATTTAGGGCACATCCGAAATAATTTACTGGGTTATTCTATTTGCAAGTTGTTGGAAGCCAATGGCTACAATGTGGTTAAAACAAATATTGTAAACGACCGTGGAATCCATATTTGCAAATCGATGCTGGCGTGGCAAAAGTGGGGCAATGGCCAAACCCCTGAGAACACAGGAATAAAAGGCGACCACCTGGTGGGGAATTTTTATGTGAGATTCGACCAGGAATTTCGGAAAGAAGTTGAGGGGCTGATGGCGGCAGGTATGTCGAAAGAAGAAGCTGAAAACAACGCCCCATCTTTAATTGAAGCCCGTGAACTTTTGCGGAAATGGGAAGCGAAAGACCCCGAAACTGTTGAATTATGGAAAATGATGAATAAATGGGTGTACGATGGCTTCGAGGTAACTTATAAAGAACTGGGAGTTGATTTTGATAAGATATACTACGAATCGGATACATACCTCGCCGGGAAAGAAGAAGTGTTAAAGGGTTTAAGTAAAGGTATTTTTTATAGGAAGGAAGATAATTCGGTATGGGCTGATTTGTCGGAAGATGGCCTTGACCAGAAATTATTGCTGCGGAGCGATGGGACTTCGGTGTATATGACCCAGGATATAGGGACAGCCAAAATGCGCTTTGACGATTACCCCATCGACAAAATGGTCTATGTTGTGGGGAATGAGCAAAATTACCATTTCCAGGTATTATCAATCTTATTGGATAAACTTGGTTTTGAGTGGGGACGTGACCTGTACCATTTTTCGTATGGCATGGTTGAGCTGCCTTCCGGGAAGATGAAATCGCGCGAAGGGAAGGTCGTAGATGCCGATGACCTGTTGGAGGAGATGTTCGGGGTGGCAAAAAGAATGTCGGAAGAGTTGGGTAAACTGGAAAACCTTTCGGATGAAGAAACCGTTGAAACCTATAAAAAAATAGCCAAAGGAGCCTTAAAATATTTTATCCTGAAAGTCGATCCCAGGAAAAATATGCTGTTTAACCCTGAAGAATCAATTGATTTCAATGGGAAAACAGGGCCGTTTATTCAATATACCTATGCCCGTATAAAATCGGTATTGCGGAAAGCCGGAGAGGAGGGTGGCAAAATACCTCAGGAATCGGGCATGATCTCAAATATTGAAGAAAAGGAAAAAATAGTCCTGAAACGAATAGCCCAGTTCCCGAGCGTGGTCAACGAAGCTGCCGAGAATTTCAGTCCGGCCATTGTAGCCAACTATTGTTATGAGTTGGTGAAAGAATTCAACCAGTTTTACCACGATTACTCAATCTTAAAAGTTGAGGATAATGAAAGGAGGGATTTCAGGCTTGTACTGTCAAAAGTAGTGGCTGA
>JAADGO010000028.1 GCA_013152355.1 Chlorobiota bacterium | reverse complement strand
GCGGTAATAAAAAGCCAGATGCCAAACTGTAAAGTCTTGACAGCCCTGTCGGGACGAGAGGGGATTAAAATTGCAAGAGAAGAGCATCCTGATACAATCCTACTGGATATCATAATGCCTGGGATGGATGGTTATGAAACCTGTAAAAGGCTAAAGGCGGACGAATCGACAAAACATATCCCTGTAATAATGCTTACGGCAATAAAAACCGATATTAAAAGCAAAGTAAAAGGGCTTGATACCGGTGCCGATGCTTTTTTTACTAAACCTATTGATGCTGTTGAGCTTACTGCGCAACTGAATGTGATGCTACGAATAAAAGAAGCAGAAGACAAATTACAGGAAGAAAAAAAACTATTAAACTATTAGATGAAAAAGTTATAAAAAAAACGAAAGAGTTAAAAGAAAGCGAAGAGTATTTCAGGACATTAATTGAAAATAGCAGCGATGTAATTTCCATATTAGATGAAAAGGGGAATATTACATACGAAAGCCCCTCCCATAAAAAAGTACTCGGATACAAAACCGGCGAATTGATAGGGAGGAATGTTTTTGAATTAGTCCACCCCGATGACCGGGAACGTATATCGATACAATTTGCAGGGCTACTGGGAAGAATGGGGGGGATTGAACAGGTTAATTTCAGGTTCCTTCATAAAAACGGGACATGGCTATACATAGAAGGGACTGGTAAAAACCTGCTTAACTTCCCCAGGATAAAAGGAATTGTCGTTAATTACCGTGATGTTACCAAACGCCTGATTGCCGAACAGGCAGGTAAGCAGTCGGAAGAAGCATTAAGGAATAGTGAATACCTGCTAAGGGAATCGCAGAAAGTTGCTGCACTTGGTTCTTATATCCTGGATATTCCCAGTGGCGCCTGGAAAAGTTCTTCCATACTGGATGACATATATGGCATTGATAAAGAATACAACAAGGACATAGCCGGCTGGCTGCAGGTTGTCCATCCTGACGACCAGGCTTTGATGCAGGACTATTTCACAACAAATGTATTGGGCAATCATGAACCCTTCAATAAAGAATACCGCATCAAAAGGATTAACGACCAGCAGGAGCGGTGGGTACATGGCCTGGGAAAATTGGAATTCAACGATGATGGAGACCCAATAAAGATGATCGGCACAATCCAGGATATCACCGAGCGGAAACAGGCGGAGATCGCGCTGCAAAGTATTGCCACCCAATTTTCAACTATATCAGGACTGGAGTTTTTTGAAAAGGTGTGCCGCCACCTTACCAAAACCTTACAAATAGACTATGCTTTTGTGGGTGAGTTTTTACCCCGCGAAAATAAAGTAAGGGTAAAAGCCGGGATTGGGAAAGGAAAATCAATAAAGACATTCGATTACGACCTGGATGGGACTCCTTGCGAAAATGTTGTGGTAGGGGCAGTCAGGTGCTATCCTTCCAGTGTTCAAAGCCTGTTCCCCAAAGATTACCTCCTTGTTGAAATGGGTATCGAAAGTTATATTGGCATCCCCCTCCACAACCGGGCAGGCGGCATCCTGGGGATTATGGTGCTTTTAGATTGCAAACCTATAGTAAATACGGAGATTTCCACATCTTTATTAAGGATATTCTCAGAACGCGTTGCTGCTGAGATAGAACGCATGCAAGCCGAGGAGGCACTGCAGGAAAACGAAAGGAAACTTCATACCCTTTTCAACAATTTGCAGGGAATAGCTTACAGGTGCAAGAATGATTGCAACTGGACAATGGAGTATATCAGTGCAGGTTTTGAAGATATTACAGGTTACCATGCCGAAGATGTTATTAATAACAAGAAACTCTCTTTCAGCGACCTGATTATCCCCAAAGACAGAGAGCGGATATGGAATGAAGTACAGGCAGCCCTTGAGAAAAGAGAAAGGTATGAACTTAATTATCAAATTAGGACAGCCTCGGGCGAAACCAGGTATATGCTGGAAAAGGGCATCGGTATATGTTCAACTGAGAATGGGGATGTGTTGGCTTTAGAGGGGTTTATCACTGATATTACCACGCAGGTACAGGCGGACGAAGCACTTCGAAGGAGTGAAGAACTAAATAGGTCCATTACACAAACAGCTGCAGATGCCATCATCTCTATCAATGCTGACGGGATTATTTTGTCATGGAATAATGCAGCAGAAAAAATCTTCGGGTATTCTTCATCCGAAATGTTAAATATGGACCTCTCGGTAATAATACCCAACAAATACAAAATCGGCCATCACTCCGGTATAGAACGACTCGGAAAAGGAGGCTCAAAAAAAGTAATTGGCGAAACAATCGAAATAATAGCCCTCCGGAAAGACGGGACAGAATTCCCGATAGACCTTTCTTTATCAAGCTGGGAGACAGGCAATCAAAAATTCTACACGGGCATTATCCGTGACATTACCGAGCGTAAACAAACAGAGGAAGCTTTATGCGAACGCACCGAACGCTATGAACTAATCGCGGCAGGCGCGTACGATGCTATCTGGGACTGGGATGTCCTGAACCAGCGGGTCTATTTTTCACCTCGATGGAAAGAACTGCGAGGCCTTACCCAGGCCGAAGTAAGCAGCAGTAAGGAAAAATGGGGTTCCAATATCCATCCCGATGATGCCCCCCGTGTAAAGGCAGCCGTCAAAGCACACCTCGATGGGGAAACAGAATTCTTTGAGGAGGAATATCGGATTTACTGTAACAACGGCTCCGTAAAATGGATATTAGACCGTGGCATTGCCCAACGCAATGCAGATGGGCAGGTGGTACGCATGGCCGGCTCTGAATCAGACATTACCGAACGGAAACAGGTACAAAAGGCACTCAATGAACGGGTAAAAGAATTGCAATGCCTCTATAGCATTGCCGAAATATTTGAGAAACAGGACATTACATTGGACGAACTGTACCAGGAAACAGTAAGGCTACTTCCTGCCAGCTGGCAGCACCCTGAAGTTACCGGTAGCTGCATTACTGTCCAGGGGAAGGTTTTCAGGACGAAAAACTTCAAAAAAACAAGATGGATGCAGAATGCAGATATTAATATAAAAAATAAAAAGGTCGGGTCGATTAAAGTTTGTTACCTGCCAGAAAAACCGGATAAACACGGAGACCCTTTCCTTAAGGAGGAATGGGGTTTGATAAAAAACATTGCAAACCAACTGGGTAAACATATAGAACGCAAACAGGCAGAACAAATCCAAAAGGTATTATACAATATTTCCAATGCTGTCATTACTACAGACAACTTAAAAAAATTAATTAGCCTGATACAAAAAGAGCTGGGGACGATTATCGATACTACAAACTTCTATATTGCCCTATACGACCATAAAACCAATACACTTTCATTGCCCTTCTACGCCGATGAGAGAAATAAAATTACTACTCTGCCAGCAGGAAAAACATTAACCGAATACGTGATTAAAACAAAAAAACCGTTGCTGGCGAATATAGGCGTAAGAAAAAGGCTGATTAGCGAAGGAGAGTTGGAGCACATAGAAGATCCATCAAAAATATGGCTTGGCGTCCCTCTAAGAATTGAAGGTGAAGTAACAGGCGTACTTGCTATCCAAAGTTATACTGACGAAGATGCCTATGATGAGTCGGATATGAAAATGCTTGAATTTGTTTCCGACCAGGTTAGTATTTCAATTGAACGTAAAAAAACCGAACTTGATTTAAAAGTAGCACTTGAAAACGCCACTGAGTCCGACCGCCTGAAATCGGCCTTCCTTGCAACAATGTCTCATGAATTACGTACGCCGCTTAATGCCATTATAGGATTTTCAGACCTTATAAATAAAAATTTGTCTATTGAAGAAATAATAAGTTTCGCCAAAATAATCAATTCAAGTGGAAACCATTTACTGGCCATTGTTAAAGACCTTTTCGACATTACTTTAATTGAAACGGGCGAAATTAAAATAGTGAAAGAAGATGTAAAATTGCAATCTGTCCTGAATGAGGTACATGAAATCATCAAAATTGAACAACAAAAGATAAACAAAGGCAACCTTGGCCTAAATCTGAGGATCCCCCGGGAAGGAGAAGGGCTAACCGTCAAAACGGATCCGTCAAAACTAAAACAAATACTGATCAACCTCCTGAAAAATGCCCTTAAGTTCACACATGAAGGGCATATTCATTATGGTTATAAGATTAAGAAAAAGCAAAACAAAGCAGTCATAGAATTCTATGTAAAGGATACCGGAATAGGCATCCCTAAGGAAAAGCAGGAGTTCGTTTTTGATATTTTCAGGCAGGTTGAAGATTCACATACCAGAATGTATGGAGGAGCCGGGATAGGCTTGTCCATTTCCAAAAAACTATCCGAACTATTAGGGGGTAAAAGCTGGTTTGAATCAGAAAAAGGAAAAGGCAGTACTTTTTACTTTACAATACCTTTTGATGAGTTTGAAGAAATTAGCAAACCTGTTATAAAAGAAGCCGGAAAGAAAAACAAGTTTAAGGAAAAAACCATCCTGATTGTTGAGGATGATGAAATCAGTTTTAAATTTTTGCAGATATTGCTTGAAAAATCAGGAGTTCATACTTTTTGGGCCAAAAACGGCAAAGCGGCTATTAAGATTTGTAATGAAAACCCCAACATTAACCTGGTACTTATGGATATTAACATGCCGGTTATGAATGGGCTGGAAGCAACCATGGAGATAAAAAAATCCAACCCTGCCCTTCCAATTATTGCCCAAACAGCTTATGCAACTGCTGGAGAACGCGAAAGGTCGCTCGAATCCGGGTGCGACGATTATATTGCAAAACCAATAAAACAGGAAGAACTTTGGGAAAAATTAAAAAGTTTATGGTGAATACGTAAAATTAAAGTAAAATATAAATCTCACCCCCCCTTATTTATATCGATTATAAATTCCACAAATCCCCAAAATAAATAATCTCCGGTTTCCATGGGAGATAAGATTCTCTTATTATTTCACAACCCTCACAATAAGAAACACAGGGCATCTGATTATCAGCCTTTTAGCATCGAAGGGGTAAAATGCGGCTCGAAATACAACATTTAAAAATTATCAATTTAACGACCCCGATTTATTAAAATTCTAAATAAGAGGGTATGGAGCTTTTGAATTTTATTCAAATGTTTTTATCTTGCATTAACTTGTTTTAACTTGTTTTAGCCTGTTTTAACTTGTTTTAACCTGTTCTAACCTGTCTCGACTTGTTTTAGCCTGTTTCAACTTGTTTTAGCCTGCCTTAACCTGTTTCAACTTTATGTAATCATTAAACAAACTAAAATTATGGAAAAAAACACATTGTTTGCATTTTTTAAAAAAAATGTAAAGCGGTCGCTTTACATAACTTTTTTAATGCTTTTTCTTAGTGCTGTTTCGTTTGCCCAGCAACGAACAGTCACTGGTACTGTAACCGGTGCTGACGACGGGATGACTTTACCCGGAGTTAGTATAATTATTAAAGGGTCTACAAAAGGGACAGTAACCGACAGTAACGGGAAATATTCTTTGGCAATACCCGCCGGCGATGTTGAACTGCAGTTCTCCTTTGTTGGGTTCAATACACAAACTGTCCCGGTTGGCAATTCTTCAACTGTCGATGTAGTACTTAAGCCCAGTTTTATCGAAATGGACGAGGTAGTGGTAACTGCCCTTGGTATTAAGAAAGATAAAAAGGAGATTACCTATGCAGCCCAGAATGTAGATGCAAAAGAACTTTCTGTAGCCAGGGAAGTGAATGTTGTCAACAGTTTAGCCGGGAAAGTTGCCGGCTTAGACCTGACCAAAGGTAGCGGTGGCGTAGGAAGTGCATCGCGCATTGTACTCAGGGGTAACCGTTCTATGACCGGTAATAACCAGCCTCTTTATATTATTGATGGCGTACCTGCATTAGGGGCAAGCAACGGCGGGCCCAGTAGTGAAGGTGGTGGTTATCCCAGTTTCTCTGCTATCAGTAACTTAAACCCTGATGACATTGAGTCTATTACCGTCCTGAAAGGTGCGAATGCTGCGGCATTGTATGGTTCGAGTGCGCAAAATGGCGCTATTGTTATTACCACTAAAACCGGTAAAGGAAGCAAAGGATTAGGTATTGAAGTGTCATCTAACTTGTCTGTAGAAACACCATTAATCCTTACTAAGTACCAAAATGTGTACGGACAGGGTAGCGGTGGTATGTATATTAAAAACAGTGAATTTATGTGGGGACCAAAAATGACAGGCCAAATGGTTGAGCACTGGTCGCCAAACCCAAATTGGGACGGCCCTCCACAATATAAGTATGAGGCTCACCCTGATAATATTAAAGACTTTTTTGATTTAGGGGTAAATGTAGCAAATACAGTTGCAATTACAACCGGGAACGAAAAAACCCAGGCTTATACCTCTTTTTCAAATACCCGGTCTGCAGGTATTGTACCGGGGAATAAATTAAGGAGGAATAGCTTTAATCTTCGTTTAACATCAAAACTTTCAGACAAATTATCAGTTGATGCAAGGTTAACCTATGTAAAACAGGAGATTGACAACAAAGTTGCAACCGGCGATGCATTTACAAATCCAATGCGTGCACTTTACCGCCAACCAAGTAATATCTCGCTTGCCGAAGCTAAAAACTATGAGTATTACGACAATGATGGCAACTTGTTGCAGCACTATTGGAACCCTCATTCAAATGGCGGCGAAAATGTGTATTGGATGATAAACAATACAGGAACCTTCGACAACACTGACCGTATTAATGCATTTGCATCAATGAAATATGAGTTCTCTCCGGGCCTTAGCCTGATGATACGAAGTGCTTATAATCGTACATTAAGTTGGGGCAAAGTCTGGTATTATAACGATACATATACAATTGCTGATAATGGCGACTACCGGGTCAACCATAGTAATAGTTATGATATTGGTAATGAGTTCCTCTTCAACTATCAAAAAAACTTTGATGATGTATGGTCAGTTGATGCTTCGTTTGGTGGTAAATTAAGCAAAAATACATGGACAGGACTGAATGCAGATGTTGACAGGTCTCTACTAAAAGCTAACCTGTTCTCAATTGGGAATACATCTAATATAAAAGGACGCGATTATAGTGGCGAAACACAAAAGAACTCTTTATACGGTTTTGCTACCATTGGATTTAAAAATTTCCTTTTCCTGGATATTACCGGGAAACGACTGGTCGTCAACCCTTCCTTCTGCAAACTGGTCGTATTTTTATCCATCAGCAGGACTTGCATGGATTATTACCGATATGTTAGATAATAAACCAAGTTGGTTAAGTTTTGCAAAACTCCGTACATCTTATGCTATAGTAGGTAGTCCGGCAGGTTGGGCACAGCTCGACTTAACATATAGTTTAGGTTCAGGCGGGCAAACAGGGTATGCATGGAAAAGCAGCACTTTGCCTGCATTGGATTTGAAGCCTGAGCAAACCCATTCCCAAGAGTATGGGGCTGATGTCAGGCTGTTTAATAACCGTTTGGGGTTAGACCTAACTGTTTATAAAACAAACACCTTCAATCAGCTGCTTAGGATCCCGGTACCTGTTGC
>JAADGO010000126.1 GCA_013152355.1 Chlorobiota bacterium | reverse complement strand
TACCGGTGGTTTGATCAGGAAACGCAAGGGCAAAAAAAACAGTGATGAATAGCGGGCGTTTCAAAAATGCCATTAATTCTGAAAAAATTGTGCTTGTTGATTTTTATACCGACTGGTGTGCCCCGTGTAAACTGATGGGACCGGTTCTGGAAGAAGTAAAAAACGACTTAAAAGACAACATTAAAATTATCAAAGTAAATGTCGACAGTAATCCGTTTATTGCTGCCACATACAAGATACAGAGTATCCCTACCCTTGTGATTTTTATAAATGGCAATATTTACTGGAAAGGGATAGGCTTAAAAACAGCCCAGGAAATAAAATCGGCACTAAAAAAACAGGAATAAAAGTTTAGATTATTATTTGATGAAATTATTACCTTTGGTGGCATCCTAATCTTTTAAACTTTCCTAAATGAGAAGATACCTCTATTTTGTAACGTTTGTTGCAGCCCTCGGCGGCCTGATGTTTGGGTTTGAAACTGCGGTAATCAATGGTGCAATATACTATGTGGCAGAGCATTTCCACCTCTCCGAAGCCATGAAAGGGTTTGTGGTAAGCACCGCACTTGCAGGATGCGTAATAGGAGCCCTTTTCATTGGCAAACCCGGCGATAAATACGGGCGCAGGTACATGTTGAAAATCATGGCAGCCATGTTCCTTATATCCATGCTTGGTACAGGTTTGGCAACTAATATCTGGATATTTATTATTGCCCGTTTCTTAGGAGGGCTGGCAGTTGGCGGGGCCTCAGTATTAACACCAATGTACATTTCCGAAGTTTCGCCGCCTAAACTGCGTGGCAGGCTGGTTGCCACGAGCCAACTGGCAATTGTTACAGGTATCCTTGTTGCCTTCTTCTCTGATTATATGATCGACAGCCTGCTGCATGGGAGCTGGCGCTGGATGTTCCTGGCCGGCGTGTTCCCTTCTGCTGTTTTATGGGGCTTATTGTTCATGATTTCGAGGAGCCCCAGGTGGTTGGTTAAAACAGGAAGGGAAAATGAAGCATTTGAGGTAATAAAACGTGTCAACCCCGAGGACGATGCAGAAGAGGTATTAAAGTCGATAAAAGCTTCATTAGACGAAGAAGTTACACGCAAAGACATAGCCCTTCTTCGGAAACCATATTTCAGGCTGGTGCTGATTGGTATTGCAGTGGGGATGTTCAACCAGTTGGCAGGAATCAATGTGATCATGTATTACTCCACCGATATTTTCAGGACGGCAGGGTTTTCCGCAGAATCAGCCCTTCTCCAGTCGGTGTTAATTGGCGTTACCAACCTGGTATTTACTATTATTGCCATGACGGTAATCGACCGTTTCGGGCGGAAATTCCTATTGTACGTAGGTTCTGTCGGCATGGCTGTTTTCCTTGGATTATTTGGCTGGTCGTATATTACCGAAAACTATTCCGGGTATATTCTGCTGATTTACCTTGTTGGCTACATTGCCTTTTTTGCCTTCTCACAGGGAGCAGTCATTTGGGTCATCCTTTCCGAAATGTTCCCCAATAGCATCCGGGCAAGGGGGGTTGCAATCGGGTCGTTTTCGCACTGGTTTTTTAATTTTGTAATTGCTTTACTATTCCCGGTATTGGCTTCGGCTATTGGCGTTGGGTTTATATTTATATTTTTTGCCGTAGCCACAATCCTGGGGCTCTTCTTCTACCGTTTTGCCCTGATTGAAACGAAAGGAAAATCGTTGGAAGAGATTGAGAAACTCGTTCTAAAAAAATAAATGCCCCTACTAACATCAAAGGGCAGATGCAAATAAAAAATATTTAGGGTGTTACTATATAAAAATTACAAGTGCAAAACTATTTAAACTCTGTGAAATGAAAAAAATACCATGCACCAAATGGCGATATTATATTGCTGTTACTTTAATCATAATGTTAACCCAAAATATTTATTTATATGGGCAGCAGGGCGAGCTGAAAGAAATTATCCAGCCCAGGGAACATTATCAAAAAAGTGAAGATGAAGCAAAACAACAATTACTCAGGTTAAGAGAAAATTATAGTAATTTAAATGAATGGAAGCAACGGGCTGAAACTGTCAGGGAAGCTATTTTAAAAGGGACTGAATTATATCCGCTTCCGGCAAAATACCCATTGAATGTGATTCGTACTGAAAAACGGGTTTATAATGGGTACTCGGTCGAAAATATTGCTTTTGAAAGCCTTCCGGGAGTTTTTGTCACCGGAAGCCTTTATCAGCCGGTTTCTGATAATGGCCCATTTGCCGGAATTTTATGCCCACACGGACATTGGAGCAACCCGGATGATTATGGCAGGTTTAGGAGTGATATGCAGAAACGTTGTGCTACTTTAGCAAGAATGGGTGCTGTGGTTTTTGCGTACGACATGGTTGGGTATGGCGAAATGAAAGATTATGGCTGGATCCACAGGTACGAGACAACTCAAAAATTACAACTCTGGAATAGTATCCGGGGAGTTGATTTTTTGCTGTCACTGGATAATATCGACCCGAAACGAATTGCAATTACCGGTGCATCTGGTGGCGGGACACAAACATTCTTATTAACGGCAGTGGATACCCGTATTGCCGTTTCGGTGCCTGTTGTACAGGTATCGGCACATTTTAACGGAGGCTGCGTTTGCGAAAGTGGGATGCCTATTCATAAAAGAGGTGACTTTGAAACCAATAATGTTGAAATAGCTGCTCTGGCAGCTCCACGCCCGATGATGATTATCTCTGATGGCGAAGATTGGACCAAGAATTGCCCCAATCTTGAATTTCCGTATATCCAGGACATTTACCGCATGTATGGTAAAGTTGAGAACGTGGAAAATGTACATTTTAAAAACGAAGGGCATGATTACGGATTTTCAAAACGGAAAGCTGTTTACCCATTCCTTGCTAAACATTTAGGGCTTGATTTAAATGCTGTGCTAAACAACGATGGAGAAGTTGATGAATCCAATATTACCATTGAAAGCTATGGGCAGTTAAAGGTATTCTCCAAAAAAAATCCGTTGCCGGACTATGCAATTAAAAGGAACGATATGGTGAAGTGGGAATAAATTATTCCCACTTCGGGTACTCCCGGCTGCCCGGGTTTTACCATCTGTGTTTTACTCTTCAAAATTCAGGCAGCCTCTCAAGTAACTGTCAGGAATTATTCCTTTTTCTCCGGTTTATATTGTTCTATGAAAAAATTATTCTTTATAGAATCCATTCCCAAAAATAATTTTTTCATCCGTTCCATATTATCCATAAACCTATTTGTGAAAAAGTCTTTTTTATAAAAATCATAATACAATAAAGAATCCTGGAAGAAGAGGTCATTAAAAAATGGATCCTCCGAGAAAAAATATTTTTGATTGAAATAACTTCTGAATTGATTAAAAATACTATCTCTGGCTATAGTGTCGTTTTCAATATTTGAATAATAATAGTAATAGGTTGAGTCATACTTAATCAAATTACCATCTTTATCATATTCTTTTTTTACTATTATATCAGCTTTGGGCTGATCTTTTTTTGAATGGCCCTTTGCTTTATTGCCTGTTTGCCCATTGCAACTATTTAACATCAAAGAAAAAATTATTGATGAAAAGACTATTGATAAAAAGGCTATCCGTTTCATGGCATAAAAATTTATATCGTTAAGCAATTTTTTGTACTAAATCGTTGATAAAACCTATAAAAGCTAACATAAAAAAGCAGATAGGTGTTCGATATGGTTTTATCGAACATCTATCTGTTTAATATTTGATTCATGCCCTTTCTTTTTTGCTATACTTATAGAAAGGACACCATTTTTCATTTTTGCTTTTACCTTATTCTCATCTACATTCTCCGGCAATTCAAACATGCGTTGAAATGAAGCATAACCATATTCCCTGCGTATCCAGTTTTTATCTTTATCTTCCTTCTCATATTGCTTTTCCGATGATACTACAAGGCAATTATCCTGTATTTCTATTTTTACATCTTTTTTATCTAAGCCAGGCAGTGCAATGTCAACTTCAAAGGCCTTGTTTGCGTCTGAAATGTTAACAGACGGAAGTGTTGCAACATTTTCATCAGGCGCTACTCCATCGGTAATCTTTTTACCGAAAAATTTTTCAATAATATTCGGAAATGTTGGCTTAATGTCTGATTTCCATTTAAACAGTTTCATAATACCCCATTTTTTTCAGTTCAACAATATTATTGATGCTATAATTGTATAGTGCCGACTCAAAATAGCCGGCACTATAGTTCTTATGAAATGGCAATCTGTTTTACCGGTTTTGGTTTTGCTTCTTCTTTTTTTGGAATAGATACTGTTAAAATGCCATTTTCATATTTTGCGCTAATCTTTTCATTATTAGCCGTAACAGGAAGTGTAAATGAACGACTGAATGATTGATAGCTAAATTCTCTTTTAGTAAATTGTTCACCTTCCTTTGTTTCATCTTCTACTTTTTTTTCTGATGAAATAGTCAAAACATCATTGTTAAGTTCAATCTTAAAGTCGCTTTTTTCTAATCCCGGGGCTGCCATTTCTACCTCAAACCCCTCCGGATTTTCCCTTATATTTACTGAAGGTAAAGTTGTGTTGGTACTTGAAAAGTTCCTGTTAGACCAATCAAATAAATCGTCTTCAAAAAAACGGTTGAAAAGACTCGGAAACTGATTTGAAAACCTTGCTAGTGTCATAATTTAGTCCTCCATTTTTTTAGTTAAACAACAAATAATCAATCTATCCGCCGAATTTTTTTCAAACATTATTCCAAAACTCCAAGCGTGTCATCATGTCATTTTTCAATGGAAGCCATATAACATTATGTCAGTATTAATTTTGGGAAACTACTTTACATTCGCCATAATGAAATCGACAAAAGCCTGCGGTAAATATTCCGGTTCTACCGAAGCAATAAACCCGCCTCCTGCATTATTCACTATCGCATATAGCCCTGTTTTATTACGTTTTTTTAATTCTAAAACTCAATTTTATAACTTAAATACGGATACATAATTGTAAGTTCATAAGGCTCTACCGTAGCTGTTCCGTAATTATATGCATGGCCGAGGAATTCCTTTTGCATCAGCAGATTCTTAACCTGGAATATTATTGTATGGCTGCATTTTGCTTTGTTTATCCTGTAGTTAACCGAGAGGTCGAGGTAATAGTTTGTAGGCGATTGTTCTTCATAAATCTTAGAATTGTCATAAACTACAAACTTATACTGAATTGATTTTTTCTCATCAACCGGGGCATACCTCTGCCCTCCTAATACTGTAAATTTACCATTCAGGCTGAAAATATTGTTTTCTCTCACCTGCCATTCTTTACCCATAAGCAGGTTCAATACATAATTTTGGTTATAACGGGTATTCCTTTCAATACCATCGCCACCTTTATATTTTGAATCAAAAACAGAAGAAGTAAAAAGGTAATAAAACCCATTTTTCAAAAAATGTTCAAATGTAACGTCAACACCAATATTCCTCCCGGTTCCTTCATTTGTTAGTTTTGAACTGAAAAACATATCATTTTTGTAGTTTATCATAGAAAAGGAACTATCAGGAATTACCGGGACATCATATAATACCTGGTAATACGGCTCTATTCTCAAATGAGTGGAATTGCCAAGATTCCAATCGTAACCCAACACAAAATGATGTGCTTTTGTAATGCGGAGGTTTTTATTGAGCCTGCCCCAGCCACCAGGCGTTGGCACCTCCATCAAATAAGTCCGCAGGGGTTCGAGCCTGCTGTGTTTACCATAAGCAAAGCTCAAAGACTGGGCCGGGTTAAAATTCCATTTTATTCCTAATCTCGGCTCAATTGAATAATCTTTGTTCAGGTTAAAATAATACAAATGCAAACCTGCATTCACAACCAGGTTTTTCCTTAAATAATATTTCGACTGGGTATAAAACTGAAGCGATGATGTTGCTCCTTTACTGTTAACAAAATAGTCCATACTGTTACTAACGGCAACATCAGAATTCGTCTGTACATTGTAATTGTATGCAATGCGTTTTACTGTTATTCCCGTTCGGTTTGTATGCCTGCTATTGAATTTATGATTCAGGTAACTATAAAAGCTTAATGCCGAATTCACTTCGTTTTGGTCGGCAACAGGTATAAAAACTAAATTTTGCCTTAGGTATGTAGACTGGTAAGTGTACCTGGTTGCAGAATACGAAACTGATGAAAAGAGGTACGATTTGTCACCGATTATTTTTCTGTTATTAAGTCCCGATGCTGTAAGGTCGTAATGTATATCGTATTGGTAATTATCGTAATTGGTTTTCCATTCTGTAGAGTCGGTTTTCGGGTCAAATGTGATCTTACCCTTGCCATTGATACTCCATAAAGAAAAAACTCCTGCTTTTTTGGTTGGGAAATTCATTTTTAACGACAGGTCTGATGAAGTTGGCAGTCCGGTAACCTGCGGCAGTAAGTTCTCTAAAATGCCAAAGGTTGAATACCTGTAATTAACAAGGTAGGATGCTCTTTTCCCTTTCCTGAAAGGGCCTTCTGTTGCGACCTCAACACCATAAGAGCCAAATTGGAGTGTTGTCTCTCTCTTATCAGGATTCCCTGTCCTTAGATTAAGGTCGAACACCCCTGACAGGGCATTTCCATATTCTGCGGGAAAAGCACCTGTGAAAAAATCAGAATTAGCCAGCATATTTGTGCTGAACATCATATTAATACCTCCCCCTGAAAACAATCCCGCCAAATGATTGGGAGCCGGTATTTCAACACCTTCTATTCTCCAGAGTATACCTTTGGCTGCATTCCCTCTTATAACAATCTCATTATTATCAACTGTGCTTGGGGTAACACCTGCAAGTGAACTTGCCAAACGTGACGGGTCATCAAAACCGCCTGCAAAACGTTGTGCTTCTTCAACAGAAAATGTCCTTGCCGACAGGGTTGCCATTTTGTTCATTGCTTTATCCTTTTCAAGGTCCGGTTTTACAACAACTTCTGTTAAAGTATTAAAGGATTCTTTTAACGGGATATTTAAAACCACTTCCTTACCTGAGCCTACAAGCAGGCCTGAAATATACCTGCTTTCATATCCCAGGAAACTAATTTGAAGGGTTACTCTTCCAACAGGGACATTCTCAAGCCTGAAAAAACCGTCAACATTAGTTGAAGTGCCTGTTAACGGGTCCGAACCTACAATAATAATATTAGCTCCGGGCAAGCCGATTTGAGTTTCACTGTCAAACACTTTCCCTTTTATGGTTTGTGCAGGATTTTGTGAATAAACGAAATTGCTAAAATTCAAAATTACTGACAGCAAAATAAAAAAAATGTTTTCCCTCATAGAATGTATATTTTTTAACTTTACAAAGTTACGTCCCTAATTAGGGCAGGTCAATACTGATAATTCATTATTTTATGGCTTCTGAAATAGAAAAGATACAAAAAGAGTATTTAGATACATTTAACAGTCAGCACTTTATCCCTGACGATTTAGATTACCTGATACTGGACAGGCATATAAAATTTTTGGAGAAATTGAATATTATTGAAAACAGTGCTATTTCTATTTTTGATTTATATAAGAATAAACATATTTATTTGTCACCAAGGTTTGAAACTATTTTTGGTTTTAGTATAGACAAGGCACATGAAGAAGGGAATGAATATTTCGATAAAAAAGTCCACCCCAGTGATGCTCTTGATGCAATGAAAATAGCCAGTTATTTTCTTAAAGTTGCTTTTGCTTTACCTATGGAAGAAAGAAAGAATTATAAATTGATTAATGATTACCGGATAAAAAACGGAGAAGATAAATATATCAGGGTGATTGAACAATTCCAGGTTTTGGAACTGGATAAACACGGGAATATCTGGTTGGCCTTATGTGTTATGGACCTATCGCCTAATCAGGATATATCGTTGCCTTTGCAAAACAAAGTAATAAATTTTAAAACAGGAGAGTTGTTTCATTTCCCGGGAACAACCAAAGAGATTAATTTATCTAAACGGGAAAAAGAGATACTCGGATTAATCTCAGAAGGGTTAATTAGCAAAGAGATTGCAGACAACCTGTTTATAAGTGTCCATACTGTAAATACACACCGGCAAAAGATACTGGAGAAATTAAATGTGGCAAACTCGATCGAAGCTATTAAGCTGGCTAAAGAATATGGTTTGATTAGTTAGAATTTCAGTTCCAATTGCTTGTCAAGCAACCTGAATGATTTTCTATGGTACTTTGTAACCCCAAATGTTTTAATTGCTTCACGGTGTTTTTTTGTAGGGTAGCCCTTATTTTTCTTCCAGCCGTAATCGGGGAATTCTGTATGGATCGCTTCCATATATTCATCGCGATAAGTTTTTGCCAATACTGAGGCTGCTGCTATTGAAAAATATTTCCCATCGCCTTTCACCACACAGGTGAATGGTATCTCTGTTTGCGGGCGGAACCTGTTCCCGTCAATAAGTAAATGCCCGGGCTTAACATCCAACTTTAAAACAGCCTTGTTCATTGCCAGGAAAGATGCATTCAGGATATTCACCTTGTCGATATCCTCATTTACAACCATTTCCACAGCCCACGCAATTGCTTCTTTTTCAATTAATGGGCGCAATTCGTTCCTTTGATTTTCGCTCAGTTGCTTAGAGTCGTTCAACAGGCTGCTTTCAAAATCAGGAGGTAAAATCACTGCTGCTGCAACAACCGGCCCTGCCAGGCATCCACGCCCGGCTTCATCGCACCCGGCTTCAAGCAAGTCTTTATTCAGGTATGGAAGTAACTTCGTTTTCAAATTTTATCCTCATTAAACAATGCCCCTTGTGCTGTATGCAACACAGGCTACAACCGGAAACCGGCAACCTTCAGCCGGTCAACAACTATAACCTCTTTTGAAATACAATATTAATAAGTAACCGGTAATGAATAACTATTCACTCCAACCATTGCCCCTATCCTTTGGAGGCAACCCTGCCAATCATTTTTGTATCACTGAAGGGATTTCTCCACACTTATCCAAAGCTTCCTTGCGGTTTCGTCCCAACTAAATTTTTTCTTCTGGATATTCCCTTTTGCCACTAATTCTTTTCGCAGTTTTTCATCGTTAGCTAAAGTTATCATTGCATCTGCTATCTCATCAATTTTACAAGGGTCGGCATATACAACGGCATTCCCACCGACTTCAGGAACGGAAGTAGTGTTGGAGCATATAACCGGGATACCTGCACTCATTGCTTCTATAATTGGTATGCCAAATCCCTCAAAAAAAGGCACAAATGTAAGTGCCAGCCCGGCTCCCAATATCTGGTGCAGTTCTTTTGAGTGAACCCTGCCTGTAAAAACCACATCATTGGCGGCACGCATGTTAGAGTAAGTTTCATATATTTCACCGGTTTTAAACATTTCGCCTCCAACAATAACCAGTTTGATTCCTTTCTTGTCTACGCTTTTAAATGCGTCAAAAGCTTTAAGTAACCCGCAAATATTTTTACGCGGGTGTAATGCGCCAATGAACAAAAAATATTCATGCCCATCGGTATATTTTTTACGTGTTTGCTCCTGCTCCTCTTTACTGGTAGGTGTAAACGCCTGGTTTATACCATCATAAACAACATCGATTTTGTCGTAATCAACTTTAAACCACCGGGTAATATCTTCCTTCGAATAAAGGGAGACTGTAGCAATCCTACGGGCAATTTTTGCAAACTTCGGGAAAAAATAGTTGTAGTATTTTGCCGTTAACCAGGGTAAGTCATCGGGCCGGTGCACAAAATTAACATCATGAATAACAGCCAACTGCGGAACTTTTGTGCGAAGCGACAAATAACCATCGGGCGATAGGAAAAGGTCGGCCTTATACCGTTTCAGTACCCGTGGAATTTGAAACTGGAACCAAATATACCAAAGGAACGGATGGCGTGTAGGCGGAGGTAAAACAACCGGGGTAATGTTGTCTGAAAACAGGTAATCTTTATCAAATGGCCTGTCGAAAATAAAAATAAATTGGTGCTCCTTGTGCTCTGTAGTTATCCTCCTCAATGTTTCAAGAGTAAACCAGCCAATACCTTCCAGCTTACCTTTTTGGAGCAACCGCGTGTTAACTGCAATGACCATAAAATTATCCGGTTCGATCTATTATTTGGTAAATGTACAAAGTCTGGCTAAAAAATGACTATTTTTATCACATTAATTAAGCTTTAGAAATGTTAAGAACCTGGTTTTGAAACGCAAATTTGTTGTAAATCTCATATTCCTTCTTTTCCTCAATGTACTTATAAAACCGTTATGGATTTTTGGTATTGACAGGAATGTACAAAATATAGTCGGAGATGAGAGTTATGGGTTATATTTTGCCTTGTTCAATTTCTCTATGATCCTGAACATATTACTTGACTTGGGTATTACCAACTTTAACAACCGGAATATTGCCCAACATAATTTCCTCCTTTCCAAACACCTGTCGAATATAGTAGGGTTGAAATTAGTATTAGCGATTGTATATGCGGTATTCTGCCTTACTATTGCATCAATCATCGGATATAATAAAGTACAGTTCCACTTGCTGTTCTTTTTAATATTTAATCAATTCCTGATTTCGTTTACTCTATACCTGCGGTCGAATATCAGTGCGTTGCATCTTTTCCGTACCGACAGTATGATATCGGTACTCGACCGGAGTTTGATGATCATTATTTGCAGTGTGCTGCTTTTTACCAATACTGTTAAAGGGCATTTTAGGATCGAATGGTTTGTTTATGCTCAAACTGCCGCTTATGTATTGACAATGATCATCACTTTTATCGTTGTCTTATACAAATCGGGGCGGATAAAAGTCAGGTTCGACCTGAAATTTTTCCTGGTATTCTTAAAGCAGTCTTATCCTTATGCCTTGCTGATTTTGCTAATGTCGTTTTATAACCGCATTGACTCTGTAATGCTTGAAAGGTTGTTGCCCGGGCCTGCCGGTAAAGAGCAAGCCGGGATTTATGCGCAGGCATTCAGGCTGCTTGATGCCGCATCGATGTTTGGGGTATTATTTGCCGGGTTGCTACTACCCATTTTTGCCCGGATGATTAAACAAAAAGAACCGATTGGGCAGATGGTACAACTATCTTTTACATTGATCTTTACCCCTGCGATTATTATCACCGTTTCCTGCCTTTTTTACGATTATGAAATTATGAGTCTATTATACCATGCCAATTCAAAAGATTCTGCCGAAATATTAGGGATTTTAATGGCCGGCTTCCTGGGTATTGTGACCACCTATATTTTTGGTTCGCTCCTAACCGCAAATGGCAGTTTGAAACAATTAAATATCATGGCATTTGCCGGCATGGTACTAAATATCACCTTAAATATTATACTTATACCCCAGTATAAAGCATACGGCTCGGCATACGCAAGCATGGTAACACAACTTACTACGGCGTTGGCACAACTTTTCATTGCGTCATACATATTCAAGATCAGAATTAATTGGAAGTTTCTAGGCAAAGTATCGCTTTTTACCATTCTTGTCGTACTTCTTGGCTTCGCCTCTAAATCGGTATCAAACTGGGTTTATGGCTATTTAGGCATGATTATAACCGGAGTAATCGCAGCTTTTGCAATCAAGCTGATCAACCTGAAAGCACTATACCAAATAATCATGTATAAATCTTGAGAAAGAATCCTTCCATACATGAATTAAACCATAGCGGGCGGTTCGATTTAATTGCTGACCCGGAGCACAACCGGGTTAAAGAATTTGTGCTTGAACAAATAAGGAAAGAGGGGAGACTGGTGAGAATATATATGATTTACCAGCTGGCAATGATGATTATCGGGGTGTTCTTTTTTGGGTACGCCATTACCCGGTCGGTTAAAGGGGAATCCGAGAACCTTATTTATGCCTCTGCTGCAATAATTTTCAGCTTTACATTATTAATTATTGTCCATGAGGCTTTGCATGGCATTTCGTTGAAACTGGCAGGTGCCCCAAAAGTGAACTATGGAGGCGATTTAAAAAGATTCATTTTCTACGCACAAGCTGACCGGTATGTGATGAACAGGCAACAATTTATTTTTATAGCCCTGACTCCTTTTATCGTTATCAAGCTTGCCTCAATTGTTGGAATAATACTGCTTTTTCATCATCCGGGTGTTTATTTTTTTATTATCCTGGTGTGTTTGCATAGCCTGTTCTGTGCGGGCGACATCGGGTTAATAGCTTTTTTTAACCTTCATAAATACTCTGAAATATACACATACGACAGTAAGGAAGAGAAAAAGAGTTATTTCTATAAAATGAAGGAAGAGGAAGAGGAGAAGTTATGTTAAATAGTAGCTTTTAGAGGTATCCTTAATGTTTCCGATGGTTAGTTACTATTACTCTCTCTGCAAAGGATAAATCCGGCTATGGCGTATAAAGTACTGTTTTTGGGCTGGGTGTTTTGGTTTCTTAGAGCTTTTATCCGACATTTATCCGACATTTATAGCTTTTATCCGACAAATCATCTGTTGTAAATGTATTTTGTTAGTTTCTTTTCACCTGTTTTAGTTAATAATTTTTTCTCTGTCAATTCTGTCAAATCTCTTAATGCTGTTCTGTCTGAGATATTGAACTTTTCTTTATACTGAGAGTTTGTAATTTCTTTTTCGTTTTTCCAATATAATAATGCTGCAATTTGTCTTTCGTTTAAAATCAATCCTTTTAAATATTCTTCATTATAAATATCTTTCTTGAAAGTTGTATATATTTTGTAAAATAAGTTAAATATTTAATATCTCAACTTTGCAATCTATGCTAAATTTATTGCCTTGCCCATATTATATCGCCAAGTGC
>JAADGO010000159.1 GCA_013152355.1 Chlorobiota bacterium | reverse complement strand
TATGGGAATATAGCAAGGGGCATCAATGGAAACCTACTCCTTTTAGCATAAAGGTGCGAAGAAGTTGATGCCCCGCTTGTGCCGGCAACCAACATTTGGGTTTTGAGGATATACATAAACCTGCTTGGTGCCGGAGTGGTTGAAGATACCTCTGTGTTGTGTATTTTATTGTAAAAACAAAAAATACAAAACGAAGAGAGTAGTGTCGTGTACGTTAAAGAACGTAGTAATAAAACTTCTGGAATCTTATAATAATGAAAAAATATCAATTAAAAAATCTGTCATGTGCTTCCTGTGCTGCAAAAATTGAAGGAGGTTTGGCAAAACTCGATGAGGTAAAATTTGTGAATGTCAGTTTTGCCACTTCTTCACTGACAATAGATACGGATAACCTTGAAGTTGTAAAAAGTAAAATAAAAGAGATAGAAGCGGAAGTTGAGATTGAAGATGACAACAAAAAAGCAACAATAGTTTCAACAAGTGAACTTGCCGAAAACAAATGGACAATAATAAAAGCGGCTTCAGCTATCCTCCTTTTACTCATTGGCCTCATATTCGAAGATGAGTTGCACAATACACCTTTTCAGTATGCAGAATATTTAGTCTTTGTAACAGCCTACCTGCTTGTAGGTTGGAAAGTGCTCACATTAGCTATAAAGAATATCGTAAGAGGCCAGGTTTTTAATGAGCATTTTTTAATGGCCATTGCTACCCTTGGTGCTTTTGCGATACATGAAATGCCCGAAGCAGTTGCAGTAATGTTGTTTTATGTTGTTGGAGAGTTGTTCCAGGATATTGCGGTACACCGGTCTCGTAAGTCTATAAGATCACTCCTTGAAATAAAGCCTGATTATGCGAACCTTAAAATAAACGGGGATATAAAAAGAACCTCCCCTGAGGATATACGCATTGGGGACGTGATAATTGTAAAAGCAGGCGAAAAGATCCCTTTGGACGGACTGGTAACCGATGGCAACTCATTTGTTGATACTTCGGCACTCACAGGGGAAAGTGTCCCCCGGAAGGTTAAAATAAACGATGAAGTATTAGCGGGCACAATAAACCAGTCAGGGTTACTCACCGTTAAAGTCACAAGGCTTTTCGGCGAATCGTCCATCACAAAAATCCTTGAGATGGTTGAGAATGCAACATCCAAGAAAGCAAAAACTGAAAAATTCATTACCACCTTTGCTAAATACTATACGCCCGTAGTAGTGTTTGGCGCCCTTTTGCTTGCTGTTTTGCCTCCGCTATTAATAAGCGGGGCAACTTTTAGCGATTGGATCTACAGAGCCCTGGTGGTGCTTGTTATTTCATGCCCCTGCGCACTGGTAATCAGTATCCCGCTAGGATACTTCGGTGGAATCGGCGGTGCCTCCCGTAGGGGTATCTTAGTGAAAGGCTCCAACTTTTTAGATGCCCTGACACAGATTAGTACCGTAGTATTTGATAAAACAGGGACTTTGACCAAAGGCGAATTTAAAGTTTCCGGGATATTCCCTTCAAACGGGTTCAACAAAGAAACAATTCTCGAATATGCAGCCTGTGCCGAATATAATTCGAACCATCCGATAGCAAAATCCATATTAGAATCATATAACCGGGAAACTGACAACTCAAGAATTAAAAAAGTGGAAGAGATATCAGGGTATGGGGTTAGGGCATACATCGACAATAAAGAAATATTTGTCGGGAATGACAAGCTCCTCCACAGAGAAAACATAGAACACGATAAATGCGAAGTGGGAGGGACTGTTGTCCATGTTGTTATCGATAAAAAATATGCAGGTTATATGGTTATTTCCGATAATTTGAAAGACGATGCCATATATGCTATTGAGCGGCTAAACAAAAAGGGGATAAATACTGTTATGCTTACAGGCGATAACAAATATGCAGCAGAGGTATTTGCAAAAAAACTGGGTATAAAAGAATATTATGCCGAACTGCTCCCTGAAAACAAGGTTGAGCATATTGAAAAATTGCTGGATAAGAATGGTAAAGTTGCTTTTGTGGGCGATGGAATAAACGATGCACCCGTACTTGCCCGTGCCGATGTGGGGATTGCCATGGGCGCCTTTGGCTCCGATGCGGCAATTGAAACTGCCGATGTTGTTTTAATGACCGACTCCCCTTCAAAAGTTGCCGATGCAATAGATGTAGCAAACAGGACGAGAAAGATCGTTTGGCAGAACATTATTTTTGCACTGGGCGTAAAAATGGCCTTTATCGCCCTGGGTATATTCGGAGTTGCAACCATGTGGGAAGCGGTGTTTGGCGATATGGGGGTAGCACTGATAGCCATATTGAACGCTACACGCGTTTTAAAAAAGTAGTGAGTTTTACGGCTGTTACCTATTAGTTTTATGTAGATTTATAAATGAAATTGTTTAAAGTTAAACCACTTAAAATAAAAAAGATGAAATATTATTTTGAAAAAACAACAGATTACTCTTTTGAAGAAGCAGTAGAAAAGGTAACCGAAGAACTGAAAAAAGAAGGATTTGGAATACTGACCGAAATAGACGTACAGGCAACATTAAAAAAGAAATTGGATGTTGACTTCAGGAAATACAAAATCCTGGGTGCCTGCAACCCTCCTTTTGCATACAAAGCATTGCAGGAAGAAGGAAATGTTGGTGCGATGTTGCCCTGCAATGTAATTGTACAGCAGGTCTCAGAAAACCAGGTAGCGATTGCAGCAGTTGACCCGGTTGCGTCAATGCAGGCAATTAAAAACAGTAAGCTGGCAGGTATTGCAAATGAGATAAGGTCGAAACTGGAACAGGTAATAAACAAAACATAAAAGACTGTTTAAAGGTATAAGAGCCATGAAAAATATAAAAATCATTTCATTATTGATAATGTTGTTTTCTTTACAATCATTATCAGCCCAACAACATGAGAAGTATTATTTTAATAAAATTATCAATGGCACATTCGAAGGTGTGACTGATAAAGTAAAATCAACACTAAAAGAACAGGGTTTTGGTATAATAACCGAAATTGATATGCACACCAAACTTAAGGAGAAACTGGGCGATATAGGAATGAAGCCCTATAAAATCCTTGGTGCATGTAACCCTTCCTATGCTTACCAAACATTACAGGTAGAAGAAAATATAGGTGTTTTCCTTCCTTGCAAAGTATTGGTGAAAGACCTGGGAGATGGCAATATAGAAGTCGTAATGGTGAATCCTTCTGCTTTAATGAGTATGCTTGGCAACGAGGAACTTGAAAAAATAGCACAAAAAGTAACAGATAAATTCTTAGCTGCCCTTGAAAAACTTTAGAATATAAGGTAAACCTGGTAACAAAAGGCTTATTTAACAAAATTAGGAAAATGAAGATATGAAGCACTAAATAGCCGGCACTATGGGGCATTCTCATAATCATACCCACTCAACACAATATAATAAAGCCTTTGCAATAGGTATAGGCCTAAATGTCATCTTTGTAGCTGTAGAAATTTTTTACGGGCTGGTAGCCAATTCATCAGCATTATTGGCCGATGCTGGGCATAATGCAAGCGATGTTTTAAGTTTGGTATTTGCCTGGGCAGCTATATGGCTTGCCACTAAAAAACCCAAAGGGAAATATACGTATGGCTTGCGCAAAACAACCATCCTGGTATCTATCCTGAATGCCCTTTTACTGTTTGGGGCGGTAATTGCCATTGGCTGGGATGCAGTGGGTAAATTCAAAAACCCCGAGCCGGTTGCAGGCACACAGGTAATGATTGTTGCAGGCATTGGTGTGGTAATCAATACCCTCACAGCCCTGCTTTTTATGAAAGGGCAAAAAGACGACCTGAACATAAAAGGGGCATTCCTCCACATGGCTGCCGATGCGGGAGTTTCCCTGGGGGTTGTAATAGCAGGATTACTGATAAACATTACCGGCCGGCAATGGTTTGACCCGGCAATGAGCTTCCTGATCATTATTATAATCCTTTGGGGTACCTGGCGTTTGTTTACCGACTCGATTGACCTGGCACTGGATGCCGTGCCCAAACACATCAAGCTCGAAAAAGTACGAGACTTCCTTTTATCCACAGATGGGGTTGAAGATATACACGACTTACATATTTGGGCAATGAGCACCACACAGGTTGCCTTAACAGCCCACCTGATAATGCCGGGGGGGCATAACGATAAATTCATTGCCAATATACAGGAACAATTAAAGCACGAATTCGGTATTGGCCACATAACTTTCCAGATAGAGGATAGAATTATTGAGGAAAACTGTAAAAATGATTATTGTTAATACTTTTTTTTTAGAAACTGTTATATTTCTTAAAAAAATGTACTTTTGTTTTTACATGGATAATTACACTCTATATATTAAGAATATGGTTTGTCCCCGCTGTATTGAAGCAGTACAGGACTTGTTGCAAAATGAAAAACTTGATATTGAGTATATTGAACTGGGGAAAGTAGTTTTAAACAATAAACTAACGCCAGAAGACCTGCCTAAACTTGGGGAACTTCTAAAAAAAAGAGGTTTTGAACTCCTTCAGGATAAAAATAAAAGGATCATTGATGAAATAAAGACCGAGATTATTAAAATCATACATTATGATAAAGATATTGAAGGGCATGTTAATATCTCCGATCATATATCCAAAGCATTAGGTTATGATTATTCCTACTTAAGTTCCTTATTCTCATCTATAATGGGAGTAACAATTGAAAAGTATTTAATAGCCCAGAAGATTGAAAAAGCAAAAGAACTACTCATATATGATGAACTCAGTATCAGCGAAATAGCCTATCAGTTAAACTATAGCTCCAGTCAACATTTCTCCAGGCAGTTTAAGGCTGTAACAGGCTTATCCCCATCCTCATTTAATAAAAACAGAAAAGCAGGAAGAAAGCCTCTAAACGAAATTTAAACAGCCTCTAATACCTCGTGCTTACAAAATTATGCACATCTTTTCAAAAATTGTATACAAAACATTTAAGAGTTAGGACTATGTTTGTAAAAACAAATTTTATACAATGGTAAAAAAGGCCAGTCATATTGTTTTAGCAGTCCTCCTGATAGTTATTACTACCGGGATGACTGTATCTAAACATTATTGTGGCAATGACCTAAAGTCCATTACTGTATCCTCCGGGCCAGATTCATGCTGCGACACACCTTCAGGATGTTGCCATGATGAATCCCAGATTATAAAAATTAAAGACTATTTTTCCGTTTGCACATTTTGCTTTGATTTCACTCAACTAGCTGTTATTTTACCAGTTGTAGTTGATAATTTTCAGGGCAATAACCTACAATGCGAATTGAAAACAGAGAATATAAATTCTCCGCCACCAAAGATCCAAACGGCTCTTTCCTACCTGCAGACATACCTTTTATGATTTAGTACTCAATTGAAAATATTTGGTGCCCGATAATGTGTCTTATATTGAGATTCATGTGTCTTGTACTGACAATTACTATAAGATTAATTATCAATTGAGTTAAATAAAATCATAAAATTAATCGTAAATTGAGTTAATAAAATCATAAAAAACAATCTATGCTTAATAAAACTATTCGTTTCTTCCTTGAAAACAAGTTAGTAACATTCCTCATCCTGTTTATAATTATTGCAATGGGAATTGTAAACTCCCCATTTGGGTGGAAAACCGGGATTTTACCATCAGACCCGGTGCCGGTTGATGCTATTCCTGACATCGGTGAAAACCAACAAATTGTTTATACCGAGTGGCCGGGCCGGTCGCCACAGGATATCGAAGACCAGATTTCGTATCCGTTAACCACATCCCTTCTGGGGATACCCGGAGTAAAAACTATTCGGAGTAACTCCATTTTCGGATTGTCGAGTATCTACATTATTTTCGATGAAGACATTGAATTTTATTGGGGTCGCACCCGGATATTGGAGAAACTAAATTCGTTACCCACCGGGACTTTGCCTAACGATGTTACCCCGGCACTTGGGCCCGATGCTACAGCACTAGGGCAAATTTACTGGTACACCCTCGAAGGGCGCGACAAAAACGGGAAGCCTGCCGGCGGTTGGGATCCACAAGAATTAAGGACTATCCAGGATTTCTACGTCCGGTACTCATTAACAGCAGCAAAAGGGGTATCTGAGGTAGCCTCAATTGGTGGCTTCGTAAAAGAATACCAAATTGATATTGACCCCAATGCCATGAAAGCAAACGGGGTGGATATTTCCCAGATAATGGCAGCTGTAAAAAACAGTAACCTTGATATTGGCGCACGAACCATAGAATTTAACCGGGTAGAATATTTAATCAGGGCACTGGGGTATATTAAAAGCCTGGAAGATTTAGAACAGAGCGTAGTTGCCGTCCACAACAATGTACCAATCCGATTAAAAGATGTTGCCAAAATAAATTTCGGCCCGGCAACACGCCGTGGAGGGCTCGATAAAGGTGGCTCTGAGGCCGTAGGTGGTGTTGTGGTTGCCCGTTATGGCGCCAACCCCATGGCAACCATTAACAATGTGAAAGAAAAAATTGCTGAAATAGCAGCCGGACTGCCATCTAAAACACTGGCCGATGGAACGGTATCAAGAGTAACCATTGTCCCGTTTTACGACCGTACCGGATTAATTAAAGAAACACTCGGAACGCTGGAGGAGGCTCTCTCACTGGAAGTCCTCATTACTATTCTTGTAGTTATTGTATTGGTTTTAAACCTACGTGCATCATTCCTTATTTCCAGTTTACTCCCAATCGGGGTATTAATGACCTTCATCGTAATGCGCCACTTTGGTGTTGATGCCAATATTGTTGCCCTTTCGGGTATTGCAATTGCCATTGGTGTAATGGTCGATGTGGGGATAGTATTTACAGAGAATATTGTGCGCCATCTCGAGATGGCGAAAAACATTGGCGTCCGGGGCAAGAAATTGCTTGCTGTTATTTATGATGCTACCATTGAGGTTGCCAGTGCTGTGATAACGGC
>JAADGO010000097.1 GCA_013152355.1 Chlorobiota bacterium | reverse complement strand
AAAAAGCATATAAATATTTTTAGGGGCAATGCCCCGGCACGTGGCAGCGCAGGGTGGAGTGTAACGAAACCCTGTGGTATTGGGTTGGTATTCAGGCAAAAGCCCTGTAAGGGCGGTACAGCCTGCCGTCAAACAAATCGTTAATCCCAAATATTATAAAAGTTCAGCGGGCGACTCGAAACCACCTGCTGAATAGCAGCAATTTTAATTTACATAAACGGAGGTTAAAAACCTTCGCATCCGATAGGGAAAGCCAACTAAATACTTACGACTTACGACTAATTACCTTTGCACCTTCCCCTTATTTGGATATTCCTTATTTCTTATTGGATATTTTAGATTTATTTTTCAACCATCAAAAAGTCCTTCCCCCACAACTTTTCCATCTGACCCCTCCTAACTCCCAACTTTAGTCTACTTTGCTTTTGCAACATAGCCTGCAATCCAGTCGCCCACTTCAGAGGTTTTGAAAGATTTCCCTTCAGCAATGTCTTCGGTTACAATTCCTTTTGTTATAGAGGCTGCAACAGCATCGCGTATTAGTTTCCCTTCATCCATTAAACCGAAAGCATATTCGAACATCATAGCTGCCGAGAGTATGGTTGCAACCGGGTTGGCAATATCTTTTCCGGCTGCCTGCGGGTACGAACCGTGGATGGGTTCAAATACGGATGTGTGGATACCTATTGAGGCAGATGGCAACAAGCCTAGGGAGCCTGTAATCACACTGGCTTCATCAGTCAGGATATCGCCAAACATATTTTCTGTGACCATCACGTCAAAGTTTTTAGGCCACTGGATAATTTGCATGGCAGCATTATCGACAAACATATATTCAGTTTTGATATCCGGGTTTTGAGGAGCCATCTCCTGAGCAATCTCCCTCCATAAACGTGAGCTTTCCAACACGTTGGCCTTATCAACTACGGTCAGCTTTTTATTGCGTTTCCGGGCAAATTCATACCCCAGTTTAAGGATACGTTCAATCTCTTCGCGGGTGTAGGTATTGGTGTCAAAAGCAGTATTGCCATTGTCTTTCCTCCCTTTTTCACCGAAATAGATACCCCCGGTCAGTTCGCGGATACATACAAAGTTGGCTCCTTCGACCAGCTCCCTGCGTAAAGGGGATCTGTGAATCAACGATTCAAATGTTTCTACCGGGCGGATGTTGGCATACAACCCCAGTTGTTTCCGCATAGCCAGTAAGCCTTGCTCTGGCCTGACCGTTGCTTTTGGGTTATTATCAAATTTCGGGTCGCCGATTGCACCAAACAGCACCGCATCCGATTTCATACATAAATTATGGGTCTCGGCAGGGTAGGGGTCGCCAACCTGGTCGATGGCTGTAGCTCCTGTCAACCCGTATTCGTATGTTAGTTCATGCCCGAACTTTTCAGCTATAGCATTTACTGCTTTCATTGCCTGTTCTACTATTTCAGGGCCTATGCCATCGCCAGGCAATATTGCAATATTTAGTTTCATATTCAGATAATTGATTTGTAAGCGTACAAAGATAATAGTTAAACTTAAAACAGTTTCTAAACCTTAAGGTTATCCATTAATTTACCGATAAAACCCGGTTTAAAATTGGTCTCCAGAATGTTTAACATCCTGACTGTGGCATTGATTGCTGCCGTTGTCTGGTCGGGGTCCAGCCCTCTGGTTTTGAATTCATGGTCATTCTTCCAGGTAATCACTGTTTCAACCAGTGCATCGGTCCTCCCTCCGGGGGGTATGGTTACAACGTAGTCTATCAGCTTTGGGAATGGTTTCCCCAGCTTCCGGTATATTTTCCGTAATGCTTTCATAAACGCATTATACTGGCCATCGCCCTCACTGGATTCAGAATATCTTTTCCCGGCGATCTCAATAGCAACCGATGCAACCGGCTTAAGCCCTTTTGCATGGGTCATGGAATAATTGATCACTTTAATTTTTTGCTCAATTAACTGGCTGTTCAATACATCGGCAACAATGTAAGGAAGGTCCTCATTTGTCACCGTTTCCTTTTGGTCGGCTAATACGATAATCTTGTCGGTTACCCTTTTTAATGATTCGGCATCCAGCTCAATGCCCAGTTCTTCCAGGTTTTTTCGGATGTTGGCTTTCCCCGATGTTTTCCCCAGGGCATATTTGCGGATTCGCCCGAACCGTTCAGGTAGCAACTCATTAAAATAGAGGTTGTTTTTGCTGTCTCCATCGGCATGGATACCGCTGCACTGCGTAAAAACATATTCGCCGATTAACGGTTTGTTGGTGGGGATGCGTATTCCGGAAAATGTCTCAACAAGTTTTGATGCCCTGTTCAGGTTCGACTCATTTACGTTGGTCTTCATTTTCAAATGGTCTTTGACAGTCGCAATCACACTTGAAAGCGGAGCATTGCCTGCCCGTTCACCAAGCCCGTTGATAGTAGTATGCACACAGTTTATGCCAGCCTTAATTGCATGGAAGACATTGGCTATTGCCAGGTCGTAATCATTGTGGGCATGAAAATCGAAGTTCACATCAGGGAACGATTCAATCATCTCTTTACAATAGTCGTACGTTTCGTCAGGGTCAAGGATGCCAAGTGTGTCGGGCAGCATTATACGGTCTATTTCCTGTCCTTTCAGTTCAGAAACCATAAAATGGACATAGTCTTTAGAATTACGCATTCCATTCGACCAGTCTTCAAGGTAAATATTTACCTTAATTCCCATCTCACGGGCATAAGCAATTACTTTTTTTATGTCGGCTACGTGCTCCTCTGGTGTTTTCCTTAGTTGCTGGGTAACATGCTTGAATGAACCTTTACAAAGCAGGTTGATTACTTTCCCCCCGGCTTTCTGAATCCACTCAAGCGACACTTTCCCATCAATAAAACCTAAAACCTCTATCTTTCCCAGGAATCCTTTTTTTGCCGCCCATTGCATTACGCGTTTTGTACCTGTAAATTCTCCTTCGGATACACGTGCCGATGCAATTTCTATACGGTCGACCCCAATATCTTCTAATAAAATTTTCGAAACACTCAGTTTCTCATTTTCTGAAAAAGATACACCCGTGGTTTGCTCTCCATCACGAAGAGTCGTATCCATTATTAGTAATTGTTTACCTTCGAGTTTTATTGCATTGCCTGTCATTTATCTGGCTTTTTCAAATTCTTCAATATCTTCTTTTATTGCTACCAGGTAGTCGATATCATCAAGCCCGTTGGCCAAACAATGTTTCTTATATGTATTTATTTCAAAATCAATCGATTTCCCTGTTGCAATAATTGTGAATTTCTGTTCTTCAAGATTTACCTCAAATTCTGATTGAGGGTCTTTTTCTATTTCATTAAAAATATCCTGTAAGAACATAGGAGTAACAACAACCGGCAGGAGTCCATTGTTCAATGCGTTGTTTTTGAAGATGTCGGCAAAAAAGCTGGAAACCACTACTCTGAAACCATAGTCGTATATTGCCCAGGCAGCATGTTCGCGGCTTGAGCCACTCCCGAAATTTTTGCCGCCCACCAATATTTTACCTGAATATTTTTTGTCGTTTAAAGGGAAGCCTGCTTTCTCCTGCCCGTTTTTATCGTAGCGCCAGTCGCGGAAAAGGTTGTCTCCAAAGCCTTTTCGTTCGACCGCTTTTAGAAACCGTGCCGGGATAATCTGGTCGGTATCTACATTCTCAATAGGCAGCGGCACTGCCTGAGACCTTAATGTTATAAATTTATCGTATGCCATTTTGTTTTATAAATTTTGGTCCTTTTTACAAAGGATGCTTGTTCATAATACTTAATTTGGGACATCAACCATAAGTGATCAACCCAAAAACTTTCTAGGGTCGGTGATCACGCCTGTAATTGCACATGCTGCTGCTGTAAGCGGGCTTGCCAGCAAAGTCCTGGCTCCCGGCCCCTGGCGTCCCTCAAAGTTCCGGTTTGAAGTAGCCACAGCATATTTCCCTTCCGGGATTTTATCATCGTTCATGGCCAGACATGCCGAACAACCCGGCTGGCGTAATTCGAACCCGGCTGCTTCCAGTATTTCCACTAGTCCTTCTTCCCGGGCAGCTTTCTCAACCTGCTTTGAGCCAGGTACAATCCATGCTGTAACGTTACCTGCCTTCTTTTTCCCTTTAATAAAATCGGCAAAAGCCCTGAGGTCCTCGATTCGGCCATTGGTGCAACTCCCTACAAAAACATAGTCGATAGGGTGCCCTCCGATTTTATCGCCCGGCTTGAAGCCCATGTATTGCAATGAATTTTCGAACGTCAGTTTGTCTGATCCTTCAAGGCCGCTCCCGGTTGGAATATACTGGGTTACCCCAATACCCATTCCCGGATTTGTCCCGTAAGTAATCATTGGCTCAATATCGGCAGCGTCAAATGAGAATTCTGTATCGAAAACAGCATCATCATCAGTTTTTAATGTTTCCCAATAAGCCAATGCTTTATCCCATTCTTCGCCTTTAGGTGCGTATTCGCGTCCTTTTACATAGTCGAAGGTCGTTTCATCGGGAGCAATCAATCCGCCACGTGCCCCGCATTCGATACTCATATTGCAAAGAGTCATCCTTCCTTCCATTGAAAGGCTGGTAATTGCTGAACCTGCAAATTCGATAAAATGGCCTGTGCCCCCGCTAGTCGAAATCTGTGAAATAATATATAAAGCAATATCTTTTGCGGTAACGCCTTTTTTTAGTTCTCCATCCACCGAAATCTTCATCTTCTTTGGCTTAGGCTGCATGATGCACTGGCTTGCCAGTACCATTTCTACTTCGCTGGTGCCAATGCCAAATGCAACAGTCCCAAAAGCCCCGTGTGTAGAGGTATGGCTGTCGCCACACACCATAGTCATCCCGGGCTGGGTAATGCCCAGTTCAGGCCCTATTACGTGTACAATGCCATGCCAGGGGTGGTTGAGCCCATATAACCGGATACCGTGCTTTTCGCAGTTGCTGGTTAATGTTTCAACCTGGGTGCGAGATAATTCATCTTTAATTGATAAATGTTGTTCTATTGTCGGCACATTGTGGTCGGGTGTGGCAATGGTATTTTCGGGGCGGAAAACCTTCAACCCCCTTTTTTCCAATCCAAGGAATGCTACCGGGCTGGTAACCTCATGGATCAGGTGTTTGTCGATATACAATACATCAGGGCCGTCTTCAACCTTTTTCACCACATGTGCATCCCAAATCTTGTCGAATAATGTTTTTGATTCCATATTTTATATTAAAAAGCCTTACCTCCGATTCCTTCTCCGGGGAGAGGGAAGTTCCGGAAGATGAGTAAAATTTTATAATTTCCCTTTATTTTTTTTGATTCTGCAACTATACTACAGGCAACTTATTAATAGCATCCAGGAAGGCTTCTGCCGAAGCGGTAATGATGTCGGTATTAGCACCAAAGCCATGGTAAATCGTTTCATTGTATTCAACCTGCATGTGTACTTTCCCGATATCATCGCTTCCACGGGTAATTGCCTGGACAAGGAATTCTTCTATAACAACCTGCCTGCGGATGATTTGCTTAATTGCTTTGATAGCTGAATCGACCGGGCCATTGCCTGCTGCTGTCGCATCAAACTTCTCTCCTGCAATATCAAGGCGCACAGTTGCCATAGGGATAAGGTTTTTCCCGGTAACCACCTGCAGGAAATCGAGCTTAATGCGCTTCTCCTGCCTTGTTGCATCGCCGGCCAAAAGGGCAATATCATCATCGCGGATATCTTTTTTCTTATCGGCAATTTTTAAGAATTGCTCGTATATTTCATTCAGCTTTTCTTTGCTTAAATCAAATCCCATCAATTCGAGCCTGTGCTTTAGTGCTGCGCGTCCGCTGCGGGCGGTTAAAAGGATGGACGATTCATTGATGCCAACATCGGTAGGGTCCATAATTTCGTAATTCTCACGATTCTTCAATACACCGTCCTGATGAATCCCTGAGGAGTGGGCAAAAGCATTCCTTCCAACTATTGCTTTGTTGGGTTGCACAGGCATGTTCATCAATGTAGAGATTAACCGGCTTGTTCCGTATATCTTTTTTGTATTGATGTTTGTGCTAATGCCAAGGGCTTTGTACCGGCTTTTCAAAATCATTACAACTTCTTCCAATGAAGTATTCCCTGCACGTTCGCCAATCCCGTTTATGGTTACTTCAGCCTGCCTGGCTCCGTTTATTATTCCGGCAATAGTATTTGCGGTAGCCATGCCAAGGTCGTTGTGGCAATGGGTTGCAATGGTTGCTTTTTCAATTCCTTTTACATTATCCATCAGGAACTTGATTTTCTCACCAAATTCGTGTGGTAAACAATAACCTGTTGTGTCGGGTATATTTACAACTGTTGCCCCGGCTTTTATAACAGCTTCTACAACCTTTGCAAGGTACTCATTATCAGTACGCCCTGCATCTTCAGCATAGAACTCAACATCTTCAACATATTTTTTTGCATATTTAACGGCTTCAGCGGCACGCTCAAGAATATCTTCCGGAGTTGAATGGAGTTTATGATGAATATGGTAATAAGATGTGCCGATACCGGTATGGATACGCCCTTTCTTAGCGTATTGTAGTGATTCGGCAGCTACATCTATGTCTTTCTGCACTGCGCGGGTTAGGGCACAAATCGTTGGCCATGTGACCGCTTTCGAAATTTCAACTACCGATTCAAAGTCGCCAGGGCTGGAAATTGGGAATCCTGCTTCAATAACATCAACACCCAAATCCTGTAATGCTTTAGCAACTTCAATCTTTTCAACCGTGTTTAACTGGCAACCGGGGACTTGTTCTCCGTCCCTTAATGTTGTGTCGAAAATGTAAAGCTTGTTGCTCATTGTATAGATATTTAAATTTTTATATAGAAGTTGTTTAAAGTCAAATTGAAAACCTGCGAGTGAGTAACATCTTGATTCCATTGGACTTCAGCTAATTTTTCTTCCATAGCTTTGGCTATGCAAGAAAAATCGAGCTTTGCCACTGAAAATCAATATGTCACTCTCGAAAATCCTCTTTAACTTTAAACAACTTCATAAAAAAAACCATCCTCTGTTATTGAGAATGGTTCATTTTATATTGTTCAGTAATTATATATCAGTATACCATTCTCATTTCTTCATCCAAAGGATAAGAATACCTATGAGGAGTCCGAGAAGTGATATACCAATGTTTAATTTCATCTTATTACGATCTTGATAGAGTGCAAATATGAAAATAATTTTTTAAAATGAAAATAAACAAGCACTTTTATTACCTATTTTTAACATCAAACTTAAGTTTTGTTTAAAAATGGAAGTTTAGAGACTTCAAATAAACTAAATGGAAAAACTGATTTTGTCTGTCGATTGTGGAACTCAAAGTTTAAGGGTGCTTCTTTTTTCACTGAAAGGTGAGTTAATTGATATGGAAAAAATACCGTTTGAACCCTATTGCTCCGAGCATCCCGGATGGGCAGAACAGGACCCGGAATTGTATTGGAAGAGTTTGTGTAAAGCATCCTCTGTTTTAAAAAAGCGCAATCCGGAGAATTTCAGGAAAATATGCGGAGTGGGAGTTACCACTTTACGGAATACATTGGTTAATATTGACAAGGAGGGGAAGCCTTTGCGCCCTGCAGTGGTTTGGCTCGACCAGAGGAAAGCTGAAATAGTTTACAGCCCGACTTTATTGATGAGGGCAGCCCTGAAGATTATTCGAATGGACGAGGTGGTCGAAAAAATGCAAAAAGAGGGGAAGTGCAACTGGATCAGGCAGCAACAGCCCGGTGTTTGGGTAAACACACATAAATATTTGCAGGTGTCGGGCTTTCTGAATTTCAGGCTTACCGGACAGTTTACCGATTCGGTGGCCTCTCAGATTGGCCACCTCCCATTTAATTACAGGCAGCTTAAATGGGGCGATCCTAAGAAACCATTTGCAATAAGCAGTAAAATATACCCCGTTGAGAAAGAAAAACTGCCGGTACTGGTGCAGCCCGGAACACCGATTGGTAAAATTACCGGGCCGGCATCCCGGCAAACGGGTATCCCGGAAGGATTGCCGGTGGTTGCCTGCGGGTCTGACAAAGGCTGTGAAACAATTGGTATGGGTGTGCTTGACCATTCTATGGCAAGTTTGAGTTTTGGCACTGCTGCTACCATCCAGACAACCTCTGCCCGGTATTTTGAACCCAAACCGTTTATGCCTGCCTACCCTGCGTCCTACCCCGGCAGGTTTAATCCTGAAATAGAAATTTTCAGGGGGTTTTGGATGGTTACATGGTTTAAAAATGAGTTTGCACAAAAAGAAGAAAAGAAAGCCCTTTCAAAAGGAATTCCTGTGGAGGTTGTGTTAAACAAATTACTAAAAAAGACACCTCCCGGCTCAATGGGGCTTATTGTGCAGCCATATTGGAGCCCCAGCCTTTCCGAACCTTCTGCCAAAGGGGCAATGATAGGTTTTGGCGATGTGCATAAAAAAGCACACGTGTACAGGGCTGTTATCGAAGGGCTCGCTTTTGGGTTGCTCGAAGGAATGTACAGGATTGAAAAGAAAGGCAGGTTTAAATTCAGGCAACTGGCTGTTTCGGGTGGTGCTTCACAAAGTAATGAAATTTGCCAGATTAGTGCCGATGTGTTTAACCTGCCAATTGTAAGGGGGACAACCTTCGAAACCTCGGGCCTGGGGGCAGCTATTTTAACTGCGTTTGGAACTAATTGTTTCAATTCAATTGAAGAAGCGATTGACTCAATGGTCAGCTACCAGCATTCATTTGAGCCTAACCCGGAAAATGCAAAGCTTTATAATCACCTGTACAAGAGAGTTTAC
>JAADGO010000033.1 GCA_013152355.1 Chlorobiota bacterium | reverse complement strand
AAACCAAAGACCACCCTGCTGCCGTGAAGAAACTCCTGGCTTACGGGGTTTCAGGGGTAATCCTTGGGAAACTATGGGGGCTTATTTTCCCTATTAATAAACTTTTATGGACCAGTTCGTACGTTATTTATACCGCAGGCCTTGCAATGGTGTTACTTGGGGTTTTCCTTTGGGTTATCGATATAAAAGGCTACAAAAAATGGACGCACCCGTTAAAGGTATTTGGGATGAATCCACTTTTTTTATATGTTTTCTCGGTCTTTTTTGCTATTTCGTTACGCTTTAAAATCGCCGACTCTACAACAGGGGATATGATCTCAATAACGGAATGGTTATATACCCGCTTTTTCCAGCCCCTCGCAGGGAACATGAACGGGTCATTATTGTACGCCTTGTCTTTTGGTGCCATTTGCTGGCTGTTAGGCTGGGCTATGTACCGGAAACGGATATTTATAAAAATATAGTGCTTACCTGCCCGAACGAAGTATAGGTGGCAGTTTGCCCCACCTATACTTCGTAAATGACTGTTTTCAGGGTGAGCGCAATGCAGTTATTTACGTTTTCTAAAAAACACTATTTAGCAAAACTAACTGCCCTGATTTCCCTTATGACAGTAATTTTTATCTGCCCCGGGTAGGTCATTTCATCCTGTATCCTTTTTGCAATATCGTATGATAACTGTTCTGCTTCCTGGTCGGTCAGCTTATCGGCCCCGGCAATAACACGTAATTCACGCCCTGCCTGGATGGCATACGTTTTCATAACGCCCGGGTATGAAAGAGCCAGGTCTTCAAGGTCTTTCAACCGTTTGATGTACGATTCGACAACTTCACGGCGTGCACCCGGCCGTGCACCCGAAATAGCATCGCAAACCTGCACGATCGGTGCTAACAGGGTTTGCATCTCAATTTCATCGTGGTGCGACCCGATAGCATTGGCAACATCCGGTTTTTCCTTGTGTTTCTCAGCCAGTTTCATCCCCAAAACAGCATGTGGCATTTCCGGTTCGTCGTCAGGCACTTTCCCTATATCGTGCAACAAGCCGGCACGTTTTGCCTTTTTGGGGTTTAGCCCCAACTCTGAAGCCATGATAGCACAAAGGTTGGCTACCTCGCGTGAATGCTGCAGCAGGTTTTGCCCGTAAGACGAACGGTACTTCATTTTACCTATCAGGCGGATTAACTCGGGGTGCAGTCCATGTACCCCAAGGTCGATTGTAGTGCGTTTGCCGGTTTCAACAATCTCTTCTTCGATCTGCTTACGTACTTTTTGCACCACTTCCTCAATACGCGCCGGGTGGATCCTCCCATCGGTAACCAGTTGGTGCAATGCCAGGCGGGCAACCTCCCGCCGAACCGGGTCGAATGCCGAAAGGACAATTGCTTCGGGGGTATCGTCAACAATAATTTCTACTCCGGTAGCAGCTTCTAATGCCCTGATGTTACGGCCTTCACGGCCAATTATACGCCCTTTTATTTCATCGCTTTCAATATGGAAAATCGTTATGGCATTTTCAATCGCCGTTTCAGTAGCTACCCTCTGGATACTTTTTACAACAACCTTTTTTGCTTCTTTATTTGCTGTTTGCTTGGCCTCCTCCACTATCTCATTTATATATGACATAGCCTGGGTTTTTGCCTCTTCTTTTAGCGATTCAACCAATTGTGATTTAGCATCTTCAGCCGACATACCTGATAGTGTTTCAAGCTTTTCGACCTGCTGCCTGTGGAGTTTTTCCAACTCTTCGTTTTTCTGTTCTATCACCACCATCTGGTTCTTTAGATTCTCACGGATGGCTTCAACTTCACGCCGGGTAGATTCAAACTCGCGTACTCTGCGCTGGTGTTCTTCCCTATGTTGGTTAAATGATGTTTCTTTTTGTTTTAGCCTGTTTTCGATACTGGCTATTTTACTTTTCTTTTCGTTGATAAACTTTTCGTGGTCCGCTTTAAGTTGAAGGAATTTTTCTTTGGCCTGTAATATTTTATCCTTTTTTATTATTTCTCCTTCGACATGAGCTTCTTTCAACAATTTTTGCTTCTTAGAATTTAACGCTTTATCCCAGATAAAATAGGAAATAAAACCACCTCCAAAAAAACCGGCAATTCCTCCAATTATATATTCTATCATAAATTATTGTATTAGTTCATAAATAAAAAACCGCAAATTACTAGCCCACAGGCATGTAAACCTGTCAGACTTAAAAATGCGGGTACTGATAATGTTTTATAAACGATTACCGGCTTTATCTTCTAAGAAGTCGGCAATATCATCATTCATATTTTTTATTTCTTCGATGAGAGAAGTATCATCATTTTGTTTTTCCAGCTCTATATACTTTAAAACATATTGAAAAGCAGCCATTGCCAATATATCCTGAGCATCATGCCCGCTGTAAAGTTTACGGTACTGAAGTACCATATCGTTTAATAACTTTGCAGCCTGCCTATACTTCTCTTCATCTTCCCGATTGATATTCAGGGGATAAACCCTGTCACCAATCTTTATATTTATTGAAAGTTTGTCTTTCATCCGCCAACACTACTTATTCAGTAATGCAATACATTTATCAATTTCCCGCAAAAGTTTATTTATCTTCTGTTTAGCATCACGATTATCGTTATAACCGGACTCAATAACTTTTGCAATCCTTAAATTTTCATATTTACGACCGAGGTTCTCCTTCTCCTGTTCAAGTAAATTAATTTTTTCTTTTAAAGCCAGATTCTCCTTTTGTAATTGCAATTTATCTGAATCTACAGTATTAAACTGAGCCATCAACTGTGCAATCCTGGCTTTGAATTCCCTGACAATCAAACGATATTCCTCGTTCATTTTTGCTGCATTTCAACCACAAAGTTAATAATTTTAAGAGATTGCAGAAATGTACGGGCTGGTATTTTAGGCATAATTTAAAATAATTAGGCTGACTTACTTTATATTTGCAGCTAATTTTTAGTTGATTTGTGATATGAGAATTGTTTTATTGAGTATCCTGGTTTTTTCTTCGGCAATGGTTTATCCTAAAAACCGCCCTTATTCGGAGCCATTGAAAATACCTATTTTGATATCGGGGAGTTTTGCTGAGTTGCGGAGGAATCATTTTCATTCGGGGATCGACATAAAAACACAGGGCGAAACAGGGCTGCCGGTATATTCAACGGCCAATGGCTATGTTTCCAGGATAGTGGTTTCTCCCGGTGGGTTCGGGCATGCACTTTATATCGACCACCCCAACGGCACAACGTCTGTATACGGGCATTTGAGTAGGTTCAGGGGGGATATTGCCGCCTATGTGGAAAATATTCAATATAAAAGAGAACGTTTCAGAGTTGATATACCTGCCCCTCCCGGCAAATTCCAGGTAGAAGGGGGCGAGTTGATTGCTTACAGTGGCAATAGCGGTAGTTCAGGAGGGCCCCACCTGCATTTCGAAATCAGGGATACAAAAACGCAGGAGCCTTTAAACCCGCTTAAATACAACTTCATTATCAAAGATGATATCAGCCCTAAAATCCAGGCCCTGCAAATATACCCGCTAAACAACCTTTCGCATGTAAATTATGCAGCAAACAAAAAAGAGTACAACATTGTATTTTACGATGGGAGTTACCATATTAAGAACAACCCGGTTATTCCGGTATATGGTAAAATCGGGTTTAGTGTACTGGCAAACGATTATTTAAATGGCACGTGGAGCAAATGTGGCATAAACTCGCTATCGCTGAAGGTCGACGGGGAAGATTTGTTTTCTTTTGAAATCAACCGGTTTTCATTTAGCAAAACACGCTTTATCAACAGCCATATTGATTATGAAGAGTACATGAAGTCGAAAAGGCGTTTTATTAAAACATGGAAAGACCCGGGGAATAAACTAGGGATTTACCATGGGGCGGTGTTCGATGCCACCGATGGGGAAACACACCATGTCGAGATTCTGTTAAAAGACTCATACGGGAATACTGCCAGTTTAGAATTTCAGGTAAAAAGTAAGTTCAAGAAAATGAGCACCCCTGAAAAAAAGGGTGTTAAGCTGTTCCTGCAAAATCAGCCAAACCATTTTGAGGCTGATGGAATAAAATTAGACTGCCCCAAAGGAGCTTTTTATACAGATTTTAATTTCGATTATACCTCCTTTGTGGAAGAAAACGATTCAATAAAATTTTCGAAAGTCCATCATGTCCATCAGGAGTATACGCCTATCCAGGCCCCTGTTACGTTGTCGATCAGGGCAGATGGCCTACCCGCAGGGCTCCAAAGCAAATCTCTTATCGCAAAACTGGATGAGAAAACAGGGAAGCTGAGCTCTTTTGGGGGGGGATACCTGGGAGGGTGGGTAACGGCAAAGATACGGTCGTTTGGCGACTTTGTTGTATCAGTCGATACCATTGCCCCGGTAATCAAAGCGTTAAGCATTAAAAACCATAATACCCTGATTGAACCCAACCGAATAAGGTTTAAAATTACAGATTCGTTTTCGGGGGTAAAAGAGTACAAAGGGTATATAGATGGCAAATGGGTACTTTTTGAATACGATGCAAAAAACAGTTTAATTACCTACCACATCGACCCTGACAGGCTGGAATTAAAAAAGCAGCACCGGGTCAACCTGTTGGTAACCGACAATAAAGGGAATAAATCTTCGTATGATGGGGCATTTTTCAAATAAGCATATAACATACCGGGTTATTGGCGTTATGTCGGGTACTTCGCTTGACGGGCTCGACCTTGCAGCCTGCACCTTTACGGAAAACAACGGCTCATGGGGTTTTGAAATAAATAAAGCCCAAACTATTGATTACCCCGGTTTTTGGAGAAATAAGCTGGCCGGAGCCGCAAACCTTAGTGCCGAAGATTTTCTAAAACTGCACAACGATTACGGGGTTTATATTGGCAAAGCTGTGAAGGCATTTGCCCTTGAGGCAGGCTTTAAAGCAGCATTGGTTGCCTCGCATGGGCATACTGTTTTCCACCAACCGGAGCGTGGGTTCACTTTCCAGGTAGGAAACGGGGCGTGCATTGCTGCTGAATGTGGGATTACTACCGTATCCGATTTCCGCGTTTCCGATATTGCCCTCGGAGGGCAGGGCGCCCCGTTAGTACCCGTTGGCGACAGGGAGCTTTTTAAGGAATACGAATATTGCCTCAACCTGGGAGGGTTTGCGAATATTTCTTTTGAAAAAAATTGCCAACGGGCAGCTTTTGATATTTGCCCGGTAAATTTCGCACTCAACCATTATGCACAAAAACTGGGGAAACCTTTCGATAGAAACGGTGCGGCCGGGCAAACAGGCACTATCAATAAAAAGCTGTTTGAACAACTGAATAAGATTGAGTTTTACACTACCGCCCCTCCCAAATCATTAGGCCGCGAATGGGTTGAAACTATTTTCTTTAAGGTTTTAGAGGATTCTGACGAAACCATTACAAACGTACTCCGGACACTTTACGAACATATAGCCTTCCAGATTGCAAAAGTTATCGGCCCGGGAGGGAAAGTTTTGGTGACCGGGGGCGGGGCACACAATCAATTCCTGATAGAACGGCTAATGGAATATTGCAGGGCTGAAATAATTATCCCCGAAATAACAGTTGTCGACTTTAAAGAAGCTTTGATTTTTGCTTTCCTCGGATTACTACGTAGCCAGGATAAAATCAATTGCCTGAGTTCGGCTACGGGAGCAAGGAAAGATTCAAGTGGGGGCACTGTTTACCTGGTATAATTTTAGAGACCGTTTAAAAGTGGTAATTTAAAGTAAAATGGTACGGCGATGAAAAGTAGGCGATTACGAAGTTCAAATTTTTCAACTTCCGATGAATTTGAAATGAGCTACAAACCTTTATTTTACAATTGCTAGCCTATTTTTTATAGCTATTGGTATGGGCTTTTTCTCCTAATTTTAAACCTATGCCAACTGAAATTAATCCTCCGAATTCCCAATCAAACCATCTAAATCTTTTATCCATTATTTTATCTTCATACCCTAAAATAAACATAGCTCCAATGCCTATTTTTTGTATTAAATATAAATTGCCTATTAAATCTATTTTATATCCCAATCCAATATTTTGTTCAATCCATGTAAAGGGACCAAAATATTCTATCCTTTCTATGTATAAAATATGTTCTTCGGGAATCTCACTTACAATAGTTGAATCATAAGCATATGATAAAAACATTCTGTTCCGTGTGGTAGAATATTTCAATTTAAAGTCATAAAAAAGAAATGGTGATATATTTTTAAAATTGTTTAAAATATATCTATGATAATAAAAATCAAAATGAAGATAATGTATTGGTTTGGTTGCATACAATCTTTTGTAATACATTTTTCCTTGGTCATCAGGATGAGCTATTTCATTTATATTAAAACCTACTCCAATCCCAAATTCATGATTTTTGTCTCTTTTTGAAAATGACGAGGTAATACCACCTCGACCTGAAGCTGTTGAATTATAATCTAATATTATATTTTGTGCATTTGTTTGAATGATAAAAGATGTAAAAACAATAATTGCTAAAATTCTTTTCATTTGAAATTATATTTGAAAATAACAGGAGCATTTTCTCCCGCTATATTTTACGATACTTACTATCCTCCCTTATACATGAATTAAGCAGCATCCTCTAATTTAGATAGTTGCTTTTTAAGAAATAATATTCTTTTTTGGTTGTTCATCTTTTGTTGTTGTTCAAATAATTCATTGTTAAACGGTTCCTTTTTTGTGGCCATATGGTAATAAATTATCAACATTTTGCAGGACAACAACCACATAGCTATTAACTTTAAGTCGCAAGTAAAACAACCAAATGTCTTTATTGGTTCTTTGTCCCTGCCGGGTGGGACTGCAATAACGTAATCTTTGCTTGAAACATCTATTCCAGCGGCATTAGGGTACAAAACAGTGAACTCATTAATTGCAATTTTCTTTGCTTTTCCTTTCTTTGCTTTTCCTGCTTTTTTTTCTTCGCTCATAGTTAAATCATTATTTATTATAAAACGCGCCCAACTGCCCAAATGAAGATAAAGATGGTCGCCGTTTCGGTGTTA
>JAADGO010000059.1 GCA_013152355.1 Chlorobiota bacterium | reverse complement strand
AAGGTTGGTTGCCTGCAGGTAAAGACGAACTCTTTTAAAACCAATTTTTTGCAATGCCCTGTCTGGCAAACTGTAACCTATCTGCAAGTTTCTCATACGAAGGTATGAGCCATCTTCAACAAAGTGGGATGATGGCTGCTGGTTGCCCTTATCGTTCATTTTCTCAGCTTTAGCAAGCTTTGCATCAGCATTGTTGCTAAGGTATGGGCTGCCCCATGATTTGTACAGCCTGTCTTTACTACGGTTACCCTGGAAATTAGTATAATCGGTCCAGCGGCGTACATAATTCATAATCTCATTCCCATAGCTGGTAAAGAAGAATGCCGTTAAATCCGTTAAATCCCAGTTTTTATACTCCAGGTCAAAAGTTAAGCCTGAAGTAAAATCAGGATGCGGGCTGCCAATCCAGGTGCGGTCATCACCGTCAATTACGCCATCATTATTTATATCCGCATACTTAAAGCGGCCAGGCTCATTGTAAGTACCATCAGAGCCAAAAGCCGTTGGCCATGCATCAGCTTCAGCCTGGGTCTGGAATATACCTTCTACTTTATATCCGTAGAATTCGGGGAATGACGTACCTACATTATAAGCAGTATACATCATTTGGCGTTCGGAACGGCCTCTATAAAATGGCTTTTCTTCACCGTCAAGCTTTTTTATCTCATTCTTATAATGAGAAACATTGGCTGTAATGGTGTATTTCAGGTCGCCACCCACAGCATCGCCGCGGTAAATAAAAGAAAGGTCGAAACCAGCGTTGTTCATATCACCAATATTTACAGAAGGAAGATTTGCCTGCCCTTCAACAGCTGCCCTGGGAATTACAAATAACATGTCTTTGGTTTTCCTTTGCCACCAGTCGAATGTTACAGATAACGCACTGTTAAACATTGTTGCATCAAAACCAAAGTCAAGGGTAGTTGTTGTTTCCCATTTTGCATCAGGGTTACCAAAAGCGTTGGAGTCGAAACCGGCAGTAGTTGAGGTATTACTACCATCCAATCCGTAATAAGAATGGATATTACTGGTACGGAAAGTTGTAAAACCATTATAATTACCAATCTCAGAATTCCCTGTTTGCCCCCACGATGCACGTAGTTTCAGGTCGTCTAACCAGTTCCTGGTTTCTTCCATAAAACTTTCTTCACTCATTCTCCAACCGGTAGAGAATGCAGGGAAGTTACCCCAACGATTGTTTTGTCCGAAACGAGACGAACCATCACGGCGGAAAGTAGCTTCCAATAAGTATTTCCCCTGGTAATTATAATTAAATTTCCCAAAATAAGAAACTGTAGACCAGTCCCACCCGAGTCCGTTGTTCGTCTGGTCTCCTTCGCCAGAATTAAGGAACATATAATCCGGGTCAGTAGAAAAATAAGTTGTACGGCCAGCAGAAATATAACGAAATACCTGTTCCACCGCTTCTGTACCTAATAGGACGCTAACGTTGTGTACGTCATTAAACGTTTTATTATACATCAGCAGGTTTTGCCAGTTCCATTGGCTGGTGACATTTGATCCCTCATTCAGCCTGTCGGTTGGTTTAGCTTCAGAAAACTCAGGGTTTTTAATAAATATATCTTTATAATTGCCCGTACGGTAATCAAACCCAAATAAGGTTTTAAACTTCAGCCCGTCAACAATATCCGCCTGTGCATAAATGTTACCTATCGCACGGATATTATTATTGTAATCATTCTTATCGCGTTCCAACATTGCAACAGGGTTTTGCCCGTTACCTGTCGAAGGTGCTTTAGTACCGGCAAAGTTCCCCATAATATCGTAAACAGGTATGATAGGCTGCATACGGTACACTTGTGAGATAACTGTCCCTTCGCTATTGTCACTCTGGTTACCATAGGCATGTGTATAAACAACACCCAGGCTCTCCCCTACTTCCAGCCAGTTTTTAAGTTTCGTATTAGCATTCGAGCGAATAGAAAAACGCTCGAAACCGGTATTCAACAGTGTCCCTTCTTCTTTCATATAACCACCTGAGAAAGCGTAACCTCCATTGTTGGATCCACCCGTAACAGACAGGTTGTATTCCTGTATCATTGCAGCACGAAGGACTTCGTCATTCCAATTAGTCCCTTCTTTATTAGCCTTCATAATCAGGTAAAGATTGTCCATATCATAATTATATAATGAAGGGTCAACTTCTGCAGAACCTGCTGCAGCCCTTGCCGGCAAGATGTATTCAGGAATGTCGGGAGCTGCACCGTACCCATAAAGCTGGTTTCCTGGGCTGACACCGTCATTTTTAGCTTCCAGCCACAATAATTCACCATATTCACGGGTATTTAACAGGTTAAACCTTTTCGTGACATTGCTAACCCCCATACGGGCATCGAAAGAAATACTAGATTCTCCGGCTTTCCCTCTTTTCGTAGTAACAATGATTACACCGTTTGCTCCTCCTGCCCCATAAATTGCAGCAGATGCAGCATCTTTCAATACTGTTACCGACTCAATATCATTTGGGTTTAACTGAGAAAGCCCCCCTTTAGTAGGAACACCGTCAATAACATATAGCGGGTCATTGTTGTTAATGGTACCTAAACCACGGACACGCACTGTTGCACTGCCCCCCGGAGTGTGTGAATTTATGATGGTAACACCGGAAATACGCCCTTGCAAACGCTGTACAATGTTGACAGCCGGCACTTCAACCAATTCGTCAGTAGAAACCGTTGCTACAGAACCGGTTAAATTAGCTTTCTTTTGAGTACCATACCCAACGACTACAACCTCGTCAAGCCCCTGGACATCTTCCTGCATAATTACATTAATTACAGATTTGCCTTCAATATTCACTTCCTGGGACAGCATCCCTACAAAAGAAAATACAAGGGTAGTGGCATCTTCTGGTACTGACAATGAAAATCCTCCATCAATATCTGAGACTGTACCAATTGTTGTACCTTTTACAACTATAGAAACACCAGGGATTGGCTCTCCGTCACTACTGGTTACCAAACCCGTTATTTTCCCCTTTTCCTGAACGCTAACAGATGGAGCTCCCGACTCAGCTTTACTAATTACAATCTGCCTGTCGTAAACATGATAACTGATATTCTGCCCTTCAAAGGCCAGGTCCAGGATCTCAAAAATAGTGGCATTATGTAAATTAATGCTCTTTGTTTGATTTACATCAACATCTTCGTTTTGATATAAAAAAACAAATTCGCTGTTTGCTTCCACATACTCAAATATCTCGGCAATGGAAGCATTCCTCAATTTTAGGTCTAGTCTGGTATTTTGCGAATAGCTGTTCGCCGATACCGAAAGCACAAAACCAAATAACAAAATAGCAGTTAAGCGCATAATTTTAAATACTTTTTTGTTGTTTCCCATAAAAAGAAAACAAATCCAACGTTTTTTTTTCATAAATTTGGAATTTTAAGTTAATAAATAGTTTACCGGGATAAGTCTCGGTAAAAGTTATTTCAAAACCGGGGGATGTGCCAGCATCCTCCGGTTTATTTTATCATGTAATAATTTTTGCCATACTGAGTAATTTGCAAATGTGAAACAATAGAAATATATTCAAACACCTCTTTCCTGGACCCATTAAGGTCAAGTTTGCCACTAATCTTTATCAGCCCGTCAAAAGGATCCCCGAATTTTATTGTAATATTATAATACCTTTCCAGTTGCTTAATAACCCGGCTTAAATCCTGGTCTTTAAATTTTAGCAACCCTTCTTTCCATAATGTGTAAAATTCTATATTTGCATATTCTATCTTTGATTTTTGCGACTCTTTGTTAAATAATAACATCTGATTGGGCTTTAACAATATCTCTTTTTCAAATAGAGACGAATTATTCCTCATTACAGAAACAGAACCTTCTTCCAGCACTGTTTGTATATAATTATCCTCGGGGTAAGATGAAACATTAAATTTTGTACCCAGCACTTTTATCGACAACGAGGATGTTTTTACGATAAAAGGCTTTTCCGGATTTTTAGAGACGTCAAAATAGGCCTCCCCAAACAGGACAACTTCCCGTTTTTTCCCTTCAAACCTGGAAGGGTGGATTAGTTTACTCCCTGCATTAAGGTAAACTACCGTACTATCGTCTAAAATAATTTTTGAATGGCTACCATAGGGGATTAAAGTTTGTACAACTACCGATGATTCAGTATCCCCATTACTTAAATCAAGCTTCTTATTATCAACAATAACCTCATTTTTACCATTATATATAATTGTTGATTCTTTTTTTAATTCTACATCGGTACCATCAGACATCACCAGCCTTGGCGAATCAAAAGATTCATTAATATTATTTTGTACAAAATCATATTGCAACATTTGCTTGTGTAAAAAAAGGTATACACCTCCTCCGCCTATGAAAAGGAATATTATTGCAATGGCTGCATATCGCAAAAGCACAACACCTAACCTTCGGACTTTGTTTAACTTAGCACTGTTTTCACGTTTAAGAAGTATCTCTTGAAATAATCTCACTTTTTCCGTATCGGAAAGTTTCTTATTATGAAGCTTTAACTGACTGAGTTCCTGCTTTATTTGCAATATTATTTTCCGGTCCTCATTATGTTCATTCATATATTCCTCCCAGTAACTTCCAACAGAAGGATCAGGGTCAAATATCCATTTGATAAAATATGGATTGTCTATAAATTTTGAAAATTGCTCGTACATCCGCTTCTTTGTTCTTTCTCTATAGTGGAGTAAAAAGAAAAAAGGGGACAAAAATCCACTATAATAATTCAAAAAAAACAAAATCCAGACAGCTTCTGAGAGACTTTATATTTTAGAACATAAACTAAAAAAGATTATTGAAAGGTCACGAAATTGAATGTGCAATTGCTTAAGAATCCGGTAAATCCTCTTTTTTACTGTTTCTGCTTTTAATCCTAACACCCCTCCTATTTCTTCATTATTAAACCCGGAATAGAATTTCAAAAAAAGAAGCTCCCTTTTTTCAGGAGGTAAGTCACTTAATGTTTTCTGCAGGAATTTCATTTTAGCCGACTTTTCTTCTGTTGCAATTACCTCGCTTTCAACATCGAGCTCTAATTCAAACTTAATAGAGTCGACTAATTCAAATGAAGTATATTTATACCTCTTTTTAATCTCATGGATGATAATAATTTTTAATGCTTTAAGAAGGTAAAATTTTAGATTCCCCGGATTTGAAAGATTTTTCCCGGAAGTATATAGCTCCAGGAATAACTGCTGGACAGAATCTTTTAGAACCTCCTCATCCGAAGTGATTTTCGAACCATAAGCATAAAGCAAATCAATATACTCGAGGTATATTAATTTAAAAGAAGAAACACTTCCTTTTTTAAAACTTTCCCAAACAACCTTCCAATATTCGATTGATTCATTATCCATTTAGTCGATAAGGTTTAAGTAGCCTGTTTATCAAAAATACAACTATTTGAAAGAAAAATAAGTATTCTCAACATTTATTCATTTCTAATTTCAATAATCAACACCCCTTACAACAGGAAAAAAGCACAAAACAGGGAAAAAGCGTCCCGGGGTCAAAATACTAAAAAAACATTAAATTGGGCAGCTTCCAAATTTTTGTTGTTATTTTTACTAAAAAGAATGAGGTACAGGAGAAATGAGAAGATTGGTAATATTACTTTTTATTGTAAATCTGTCAATTGCAGTAAATGCACAGGGGCTGATGGAACTCCCCCTGCCCCCCATTGATACTACTAAGGCAGAAGCTATCGATATTGGCATAAGAATGATGCCGGGGCAACTCCTCCCCTCAAACATACTTTTAAGCAAGGAACCATTTCCCAGTAAACTGGTATTTCCGAAAGCTGATTTCAACAACCTTAATGCAGGCAGGTGGCAAATTGATTACAGCGGGCTATTAAACCAGGGCAACCAATTTAATGCCCCCGGCTATTTTACCACAATCAACCCTTTTATCCGTTCGGGAATTATTTTTAACCAGGCAAGATATGAGATTTCAGAAAAATTTACTCTGGGGGGTAACAGCTTTGGCGCCAACTCAATATTTTCAGCACCCCTGCCCAACCAGGGGAATACCAATTTCGATTACAGGGGGGCTTCCATGTTCATGCAGTACAAAATCTCAAAAAACGTAAAAATAGAAACCCGGGTAAGTGTAACCAGCAGGCCTCGCCCATATCCATAGAAAGAATCAATGTTAACCATTTACAAAGCTTCAGCAGGGTCAGGAAAAACATTCAGGTTAGTTGTTGAATACCTGAAATTAATTTTGTCGGATGAACTAAATTATAAGCATATCCTGGCAGTAACCTTCACCAACAAAGCTACTGCCGAGATGAAGGAACGTGTGGTTAGCCAATTGTCAGAAATTGCAAAAGGAGGAGGAAATGCCTATTCCGATATAGTGGCAAAAGAAACCGGGCTGCCCCTTTCCACCCTGAAACAAAAAGCAAGAGCTGTACTCAGGAATATTTTGCACGACTATTCACGCTTTTCAGTAAGTACCATCGACAAATTCACCCAACGTGTACTAAAAGCATTTAACCGCGAACTGGGGATCACCCCGGGTTACATCCTGGAGCTTGACAACGAAATGATTTTGCAGGAGGCTGCCGACCGTTTGATCATGGGAGTGAGTAGCAACAAAGACCTTTTGAAATGGCTTAAGAACCTTGGGGAAGAACGGATCAGGAATAATAAAAACTTTAATATAAAAACAGAAATCCTAAAACTGGGGCAGGAACTTTTCAAAGAACACTTCCAGGTATTCTTTTCGGGGGAGGACAAAGAACTGTACGGCCGTGGACACTTGAAACAATACAGTATTGAGTTGTCAAGAATCATTAACTTTTTTGTTTCCGAATTAAAGAAGAAAGGGGAAAAGGCATTGTCACTTATCCGTGAAGAAGGGCTTGATATATCTGACTTTTCATACGGCAAATCGGGCGTTGCCGGGTTTTTCTTGAAACTAAGCGAAGGGGATATCCCTCAATTGGGTGCCAGGGTTTTAAAAGCAGGTGAAGGCTGCGAATCATGGGTTAGCAAAAAACACCATAACCGGGATTCTGTAACCGGGCTGATTGAAAGGGCATTATTACCCTTATTAAATGAAGCCATCGATTTCCACAGCCAGCATTTCATAAAATACAATACTGCAAAAAAAATAGTGGCGAATTTATATACGTTAGGTATATTAAACGACCTGCAGTCGGAAATAGATAAAATAAGGTACGAAAAGGGCATTTTGCCTATTTCAGACTCAAACCTGCTGTTGAAGAAGATTATCGGCGGCAGCGACACCCCGTTTATCTATGAAAAAATCGGGAATATTTTCCATCATTTCATGCTTGACGAATTCCAGGATACATCCGGTTTACAATGGGAGAATTTCAAGCCGCTGGTATTAAATGCAATGGCCGAGGGGAAAAGCAACCTGGTTGTGGGCGATGTAAAACAATCGATTTACCGCTGGCGGAACAGCAACTGGAAAATTTTAGCGAACGAAATTGAGGAAGACTTTAAAGGGCAAAATATAAAACTGGTTTCCCTCGGCAATAACTGGCGCAGCTCAGATACGGTCATTCATTTCAATAACTCCATCTTCCCGTTACTGGTCGACTCTTTTTCAGGCGAGTACGCAAACCATATTACAGAAGCGGGTAGTGCACCCGAAAATCCTTTTACATCTATTTTTGAAAAAATTTATACCGGCATTGAACAAATACCGGGGGGAAGGGGTAAACCCCGGGAGGGATTTGTCAGGATTAGTTTCCTTGAAGGCTCAGAAGATGAAGATTACCAGAGCCAGTCGACGCAGTTGTTGCTTCAACAGGTTAAGGAGCTGCAAGGCAAAGGGTTTAAAAGCAGCGACATTGCCATTCTAATCCGCCGGAAGGCTGATGGGCTCCCTATAATTAAACAGTTCCTGGAAGCTTCGGAGGAACCGGGGAATGCAGCCTATAATTTTGATATTATTTCCAACGAATCGCTGTTCCTGAGTTCGTCAAAAAGTGTTTCGTTTGTTATCCAGTTGGTTACCCACCTCATAAACCCTGGCGACAAAATAGTAAAAGCAACTATTTTAAACGAGTATAAAAACTATTTACAACCGGCTTTGCATAAGCTCAATAAAGGCATTGCTTATACAACCATACAAAATGACGGGCAGCACCAGTTTAATTTTATACCTCAGGGCAATACTGAAACCTGTTACCAGCTTACCGGTTCATTCGAAGATGAATTCGAAGCTATTTTTACACCCATAATCGGCCAACTGAAAACAGCCATTCTAAATGCATCCATCGATGAAGCAATTACCATGATATGCAGGGCGTTTAACCTGTTCGAACTAAAAGAGGACGTACCATTTATCCAGGCACTCATCGACCAGTCGGCACAAGTAAAAACAAACTTTACCAACGACCTGTCCAATTTTCTGAAATGGTGGGATGAAAAAGGGGCCAGCCTTTCGGTAAATGTCAACGATGATACAGATGCAATCCGTTTATTTACCGTACATAAATCTAAAGGGCTGGAGTTCAAAGTTGTGCTGATCCCGTTTTTCGACTGGCCCATACTCTGGAGTGGAACCCAAACCCCGACTATATGGTGCCAGCCCAAAGAAGCCCCTTTTAACATGCTTCCCCTTGTCCCGGTTAGTGCAAATAAAACCATGGCACAAACTATTTTTGCTGAAGAATATTCTGAGGAGGTAGCCAGTACATTTATCGATTGCCTGAACCTTATTTACGTGGCATTTACCAGGGCAAAATCTGTATTGATGGTCAATGCCCCATATAAGGAAAATGATAAAACACTGACTGCCAACAGGCTGCTATTCAACATAGTTGCCCAACTTGGGAAAAAAGACGAGTGGAAAGGCAATTATTCCCCCGAAAGCCTGGTATTCCAATATGGGGCACTGGCTTATGAAAAACAGTCAGGGGAAAAAGAAAAAACAGAAGCCATCTTTTCTGAAAAATATTTCTTTACCGATTTTAACCCACGGCTGAAATTACGTTCCCGCCTAGAAAACTTTTTTTCTGAAGAGGCTGGTGCTACCAATAAAAACCTGGGGCAGTTGCTGCACGAAATCCTGGCGGAGGTCATTGTTGCCGGAGATGTAGGGAAAGCATGCAAGAATGCACTCAGGAAGCGGAAAATAAATACAAAAGAGTATGCAGAGATTTATGCATGGCTTACAACACTAATTAACTCACCCGGAGCAAAGGACTGGTTTTCGGGCCGGCACACCGTGTTAAACGAACGCCCCTTATTATCGAAAGAGAAAAACAAAAGGCCCGACCGGATAATGCTGTCAGGGAACGAAGCCATTATTGTCGACTACAAGATAGATGAAATAGAATCAAATAAATATAAATACCAGGTAACCGGGTATTCCCAGGGATTAAAAAATACAGGCATAAAAAAAGTGACTGGCTACCTTTGGTTTTTGAAACCAAATAGGATTGAAAAAGTGTGTGAATTATAATTCCCAAAAAAAGTTATTTTTACAAAAAATTTACAACTATGATACAACGAATACAAACTGTGTATATTTTGATATCCATCTTCCTGATGGGGCTGGGCCTGACTCTTCCTTTGGCAGAAATCTCAGCCAATGGCGAACTATTCCTGTTCAAGGCAGCCGGGATTTTGAAAGAAGGGGAAGTCGTTTTCAGCGGATTGCCGTTGCAACTATTTATAGGAATTATAATACTGATACACATCATTGCCGTCTTCTCGCATAAAAAAAGGATTCGGCAAATGCGACTACTGGTTTTCGCCATTATCCTGATGCTGGGACTTTTCGGGTTATTTTATTATTTCGCCTATGCCAGTTTCGAAAACCAGGCAATTGCTTTTAAAATAGCAACAGTTTTCCCGTTCGTAGCCATTATCCTCGACTACCTGGCTATCAGGAATATTGGCAAAGATGAAGCACTGGTCAGGAGCCTGGACAGGATAAGATAGGCAGAGGTTAAAGGAAGGGAACTGCAATTTTAGCATTGAAAGAGTGGGTCAATTCAAATTATTGAGGGGAAATGATGTTATTAAGGTTGTTTAAAGTGTTACACAAGATACGCCCCCACAACTTTTCCATATAATCTGCAAATGGGCATAATGGCAAAAGACCTATCAAATAGAAGAGCCTACCCTATACAAGGGCAGGCTCATCAGACAGACAGCTACAGATAAAAAGCTGAAGAGCAAAGGCCAGTGCTAATTATAAGCACTTTCTCCATGTTCATATACATCCAGCCCTTCTTCTTCAACACGCTTTGAAACACGGATACCGATTGTTGATTTTAATATTTTAAATAACACCCATCCTGTCCCGAAGGCCCATGCAAATACAGCAACAACGCCAATTACCTGAGCAATAAGCAGGTCGGTTCCACCACCGTAAAACAGGCCGCCTTCGGTAGCGAACAAGCCAACGGCGATTGTCCCGAAAGCACCTCCCACACCGTGTACAGAGATAGCCCCTACAGGGTCGTCAATTTTTAGCACCTGGTCGAAAATCTCAACACTATAAACCAGTAGGATACCTGCTATAAGGCCAATAATTACAGCACCACCAGGGCTGACAATATCGCAACCTGCCGTAATGGCGACCAGTCCTGCCAAAGCACCGTTCAATGCCAGTGACAGGGCAGGGCGTTTGTATTTGAACCACGATAAGAAGAGTGCACCAATTGCCCCGGCAGAAGCCGAAAGGTTAGTGGTTATGGCTATATGTGCAATAGCTACTGTATTTTCATTTCCGGCAGCGCCCAACTGCGAACCCGGGTTAAAACCAAACCATCCAAACCAAAGGATAAAAACACCCAGTGCACCAAAAGTAAGGTTGTGCCCCGGAATAGCTTTTGCTTTCCCCTTCGAATACTTACCGATTCGTGGGCCCAACAGCATTGCGCCCGCTAAACCAACCCATGCACCCACTGAGTGGACAAGTGTTGACCCGGCAAAATCGAGGAAACCAAGCTGGTCAAGCCAGCCGCCTCCCCACTTCCAATGGCCAGAGATGGGGTATATTAATACAGTTATCACAACCGTGAAGATCAGGTAGGCATTAAACTTTGTACGTTCGGCGACTGCCCCCGATACGATTGTTGCAGCCGTTGCTGCAAATACCGTCTGGAACATCAAATCAGTCATATTGGCATAATCGCCAATCCCATTATCATTAAAGAATAAGCTTGGCGTACCGATTAAGCCTAAAATCGATTTGCCATACATAATGGAGTATCCGATCATCCAAAAGGCCAACGACCCGATGGCAAAATCCATTAAGTTTTTTGTTAAAATATTTGCCGTGTTTTTCGAACGGGTGAATCCGGCTTCGACCATAGCAAACCCGGCCTGCATAAACATGACCAGAAAGGCTGCGACCAATACCCATATATTATTAATCGAAATTGAAAGTTCTTCCATTTTGTTATTTTTTAGCGTTAATAATTTCCTCTAGTCCTCTTTACCTTTAATGTAAAGCGATTCATCGCCTTTTTCACCTGTACGGATACGGTACGATTCTTCAATAGGGATAATAAAAATTTTCCCATCGCCTATTTCACCTGTCCTGGCAGAATCCAAAATAGCATTAACCGTTTTATCGACATTCTTGTCGCGTACGATGATAGAGAGTTTTGTGCGTTCAATGCTGCTGGTATCGTATACAATACCACGGTATACACGCCCTTCGCGTGCTTGTCCGACACCCCTCACATCCCAGAACGAGAAGAACTCTATCCCGGCATCGCGAAGTGCATCCTTGACCTCATCAAACTTGGTTTTACGGATTATAACTTCTACTTTTTTCATTTCTCAAACATTTTGGTTTATTTACAGAGATATTCCTACAACAACATGAAACTGCTCAGACGAAGGGTTTAGGATAAGAGCCCCTGAAACAGGCAATGAAAAGCTATCAGAAATTTTAATTTCTTTTGAAGTGGCAATTCCAATGTTGCATATCCCAAAATTGCCGTCCACTGTGTATGCACCATCTCCCCCGCCTAAGGTAAAGTCAACAGGGCCGGCTGAAAGTGCTGCCTCTACATATAAATCACTGATTCCTGTTTCCTTAGCACCAACAATATAGGCGCCTGTGAAAGTAAAGCTGCCCAATTCAAGGGTTGCCATCGGTTCAAAGAAGTGCGATGCGCCATCGAAAAATTGTGTTGGGGGGTAAAAGTAATCGGTTAAGGTAAGGGCAAGCCCAAAATCAAACGAATAGCTGGCATAAAGGTCGGTTTCCATGTAATGGTTTGCAATCAGGGTTTTGGTGTCAAGCCCCTCAGCCGAGAAACTGTAGGAACCCCATACCCCAATTGCAAAGCCTTCGGTACTATACTCAAAATAAGGCTGTAGTGCCGGGCCAGAACTGAGTTGGCTACCACGGAATATGTAAGCACTGTATAAGTCCATTCCCGTATCCCAGGAGCCTGATGATTCCTGAGCATACGATGTAGACCCAAACAATAAGGCCAACCCACTAAACAATAATAAAGTAACTTTTTTCATAATAAAAATTTTTAAAGGTTATGAATTAAAATTTTAAGATTCTATTCGTTTTTTTTTACTATTTAACTTAATCTTGAAATTATACCGCCTTAAGAAAATACCCTATATTTTGAAGCCTATTCATTGCAAAACATATATTTTTCAACAGTATACCCCAATATTTTCGACTCGTCTCCTCAAAAATATGTATATAATCAAACACAACCCCCTGTTTCTATTCTAAGGCAACCAAAAATTAACATACTATTAACTTTCAGAGGGCATTTTTTAGAAAAACGGTCAAAATAATACATAATTCCGGTCAGTAATCCACAGATTTATTAATTATCACGACACTTTTCTATATTGAGAAAGAAATACAAGAAATATGATCTCTGGAGATTTGCATTATCGAAAAATAAAAAAAAGGGGGTAATCAGGATTAGGTAACATAGCCTTATGGGCAAAAAAGCTGTTAATTTATGCCCCATATTAATTACCCACTGAAATCATCTTTGGGGAAACTACAATGATTTCGCCCCTGTTATTTTCAGATGTACGGGTATAGATTACCAATGGTTTTCCCGTATTGATTTCTTTAAGAGGGATATTTAATTTTATTGAAACATATTCGCCTGGAACAATGGTTTCCTGCCGGATCAAATCAGACAGCGGCACCACCCCTATCTCAGGTGCGCCTTGTTTCCAGCCTATAGAAGGGGAAGAGGGGTGCCGGAGTTGTATGCTCCGGCTACTATTATTCCTTAACTGAATAATTATTTTTAGAAAGCTTCCATCTTTCCTTATATGCTTTACTACCGGCATCAACCCTTTAAGCGACTGGAACTCACCAATTGCCATAAAGCCAGTTTCCTGCCCGTTACATAATTTTATGGGTGCGGGTGGATCCATACGTTTTGGGATAACGATGAACAGGGAGTCGCCTTCGGCGTAGGCTTCATCATCCCATAAGTCGTACTGGCAAAACCGGTATCCTGGGTCAGAAAGCAGGACTGCCTGTTCCCCTGTATAAAATATATAATTGCTGGTGGCTGCATAGTTATCGAAGAACCCCACCTTTTTGCCTTTTGCCATTTGTTGTATCTCCCTTGCGATGCCGCTGCGTTTGTAAAAGGTGATTTTTAAAAGCCCGACATTCGGGATAGCATCTACTGCCAAATACACCCTGAAAAGGAAGAAAAGGATTATAACCGGCAACGATAACCTTTTGAACCATTTCTTGCTCACATCATCGTTCGAAATAAGCGGGTACGAGGCAATCATTAATAAAGGTATGATTGCTGCTGTCCAGTGGGCTTCAATTCGGTTGTAAAAACTCAGGATAAAAAATACGGTATAAAACCCCAGGATATTTAAAATAACCGCCCTGTCGAATATGTTTTTTGCCTTGAAGCTACGAAGTTTCCAAAATACAATAACCCCGGTCAGAGGGCCTGCAACTGCCAACTGCCCGAGAATATATGGCAGGGTATATTTTAACCTAAAGGGTTTTGCCCTTTCAACCAAATGGTAGCGCAATGTTGGGAAATCATTCTGATATTGCCACCAGATGTGTGGGGACAGCAACAACAATGAAATAACAATTACCAACCAGAAATACCTGTTCCGCAATAGCTTGAGATTCGACAGGACTGTAAAAAAAAGTATCAATACAGCATGGTACTTGCTGTACACCATTGCTGCAATAACCACAGACAGGAGCAGCGATATATTTAAGCCGGGCTTTTCCGTAAATTTCCTGTAAAGAATAAAAAAAAGCAAGGTGAAGAAAATCAATGGTATATCGGGTAAAGCCAGGAAACCACCAATGTGTGTATGAATCAATGGAAACGACAGGACAAACAGGCACAGGAAAAAAAAGTCTTTCTGTTCATTTATTTCATTTACAATAATAGCAATGCTTATGGACGACAAAATGATAATAAATAAACGTACCCCCAGTTCATTTTGAAATAGCGAATAGCCCATATTGATTAATAAGGCAACCATTGGCGGGTGGTCGAAAAAACCCCAGTCCAGGTGCTGAGCATACATCCAGTAATACGACTCATCGGAATGTAGCCCGGTGAAAATGGATTGCAACACGTTGATTACAAACCAAGCAGCTATTAACAGGAAATGCCTTTTATGTAGGTTCTTAAAAATATACATATTTAGCTTTTTTGTTGAGGTTGTTTAAACCCGCCCTGCCTCTTATCGGGGGTATGCTATTAAAAAAGTTTCACCCTTTTTGCGGATATATTTCAATTGCCTGTCCCAAAAACCGGACTTAAACCGTAATTTCAGGTTACCCCCGGCTACCGACCCTGTGATTATATTATAATCGGAGACGGCTAATTTCCCCATGTCGGTATCCCTGAAAACAAGGACATGGTTTTCCCCATCAGGCACGGTATAAACAGAATCCATACTTATGACATTGCACTCCGCATAGCTGTCGACCCTGATCTTCGAGGCATTTTTAATATTCCCGTAAACATAAACAGGCCGGCCATCCATCAAACCTTCTTTTTCCATTTCTTCCACAATCTGTGTTTCCTGGTCTGGGATGGCAATGGGGTACATCAACAAAAAAGCATTAAAAACCAGGAATAATATGCTGGCAGAAAGTGCTTCGACCCTGTGATTATGATAAAATTTCGTGACGAAGCCCAATATTATCAAAAAGATACCTGAAATAATCCCGGCCAGCACTATAGGGCCGGAAGAAAAATATACCATGAAAACAATTTCTGCAAGGATTATAAAAATATTCATTGATAATAAAATGGCAATTGACGGTTTCAGGAACTTTGTTTTCCCGTAATAAACAGAATAGGCAATTAATATTGATAAGATGGGGACCACCGGCAGTACATAGCGGTCGTAATACCTAAATACCAGTCCCGACATTACGAGGATTAATACCGTCCAGCAAAGGATAAATGCCACAACCGGTTTTACATGATTAAGGAAACTAAACTGCCCCTTCCACGGATTTTTAAACGATGGGGTTATTGCCAGTACCCAGGGGGAAAGAAACAGTAGTAGTGTAATAATTGCCAGGGATACATTTTTTGCCACCAGAGGGACACTCTTCGACACCCGTTCGCCAACCTGGTCGTTGAAAAACGAATCTAAATAGGCAGTACCATGGTTTAAGTACATAATTATAAACCAGCTTAATGCCACTACTGTAGCCGTTATCATCGATACAGGCTCAATAATATCTTTAAGTTTCTTCCTTTTCCATGGGTTAAAAAGCAAAAACAGGATACTGGCAGCAGCAAAAGCAACGGCAGGTATCCCTTTCGTTTCGAATGCCAGTGCCGTGCCGAGGTATGCCAGCCAATGGTATATTTTTTTCCTCTCCTCACTTATCATTACCCCCATAAACCCCCAGGCACTAATAGTTAGGAATAATACCTGTAAAATATCGGGGATAGAACGGCTGGCACTAATGATAAGGAGTGGGTTTGTTGCAGTAATTAATGTGGCAATCCATGCAATTTCCTTATTTCCGGTAAGCGATGCCGTCATAAAATAAGTAACCAGCACAATCAGCCCGCCAACCAGCCAAAACAGGAACCGTGATGAAAACTGGCTAACCCCAAACAATTTGTAGCTGCCTGCAACAAACCAATAGGTAAGGATAGGCTTTAAAAACCGCGTGGTCCCGTCACTGTTATATGGTGTCATATAATCGTGATTGCCAATCATAAGGATGGCTGCATCGGTATAATGTTTTTCATCGGGGTAGTGGAAAATATAGTTCAGTGCCCCTATAGATGTTGAGGCAAGGAAAAGCACCAATAGAATGATAAGCCTGTATTTTTTTATCTTGTCGATGTTCCCCATTTCTATTTCAGCTTAACCAGGTACATTGGTTTCAACACATTTTTGCGATTTGAAGGCAAGATAAATTGCCCGGCATTATTCAGATACAAATGCTCGAAGCTATAGATAGTATCTATCTGCGCATTGTATTGGTAAATGGAGTTGAGCCCCGCAGGGTTGGTAAATATCCAGGTTTGCGGCTCTTTAATAACCTTTTCCAGCTCTTCCTGGTTGTGTATTTGCAGGGCTTGTGGCTTGCTGTAAAAAAACAGTTCATATTGCCCATATTTATAGTTGTAAAGTTTATCGCCAGGTGCTGCCTCCCTATTAAAAATCCTGGCTGCCTTAGGAGGAGCCTGGAAACTGAAGAAATAAGGGAAAACATGCATATTCAGGAACAGGTTAAAAGCCGTATAAGCAATAATGGTGGGCAAAAGCAATTTTGCCTTGCCAGTGCCTGCATATTTAAATACATAATAGGTTAAAGCAAGCAAAAATGAGCCTGCTGCCCAATACTGCCAATTGGAAGTGGGGAAAAAATAGGTAGCTAAAACAACCAGGGCAATCCACAGGGCAATAGTAACAATAGTCTGGGCATTATCGAACACCCTGTATAGTTTCCCATTTAACCGGATTGCTTCATCAACATATTTAGCCGTTAAAACCGCCATTAATGGTATCAAAATAAAAATATAATTGGGTAGCATACTCCGTGAGGCACTTAGGATGATGAAAAACACCCATATCCCGGTAAATGTAAAATGCTCCGTTGCCACAAACCTGTTTTTGAAGCGTGATTTAAAATCCCGGAAAACGGCAATGGAAAGCAGGACTGACCATGGCACAAACAGGTAAAGCGTAGAGTGGATATACATAGTCGGGTCGTAGGAGGTTGTAATATAGCTGCCTGTCAAACGCCCAATGTTATTGTCCCAGAAGAAAAACTTAATCCCTTCAATGCCGAACTGGTTGTACAAACCTATAAGTGCGGGGCTCACTATAACAAACGCCAATAGGATGCCCAGGTACCAACGAGGGTCTTTCAGTAAATGGTATTCTTTTTTCAACAGGATGTGCCCCACAACTGCAAAAGCCGGGACAACCGCCCCCATTGGGCCTTTGCTTAACATGGCCAGTCCAACACCAATAAACCCCATAACCCAGTTGCTGTTTTTCCCGGTTTTTATGAAATCGTACAACTGCCACATCGCAAAGGCTACAAATGCCTGTACCGGGGTGTCGGTATGGACATCCATACTGTAAAGCGAATATATGACGGAAAAAAACAGCATTATTGCTGCAATTTGCCCTGTACTTTTGTTGTACATCGATTTCCCTAGGCGGTAGGTAGAATAAATACCCATTAAAACAACCAGGAATACGGGGAATTTGAACCAAAAATTAGATACGCCCCCAACATAAAAACCCAATACCCCTAACCAGAACAGCAATGGCGGTTTTTGGTCGTAAGCATCGCCATGGATAGTTAAGTTGATGAAATTGCCGTTTTCAAAAATTTCTTTGGCTACCGTAGCATACTTGCCACAATCCCTGGTAACATCAATAAGAAAGCCTGAAAAATAGCTGATAAAAGTGAGTAGGATCATAAAAATAAAAATCCCATTAAATTGCTTTTTATCAAACATGCTTAAATTTTTGGTTTGCCTTGTTCCAATTATACACGCAGTAAAATTGATAATTTTTAAGAAAAAAAACTAATTATTTATTTCCACTTAATATCCTACTTGCTTCGTCCAGCTGTTCCAACCTGCCCAGGTCCATCCATAATGATGAATTATCAATATAGCCGCTGATTTTGTGTTGTGTTGCCAACTCAAGGTATGCCTTTATAATAGAAAATGCCCCCTCTTCTTCCAAGAGCCCCGGCAATTGAGGGCTGATAATATGGATCCCGCTAAATGCAAAAGGCCTGGCATTCTCAAAATTCCCTGGAACGGATATTTTTGTTTCGCCGGTTTTGTCGTTCCTCCAACCAACCAGGATGTTATGCTTGTCAAACAGTAAGTAACGCTGTGTCTTGCGCTTGCGTACAACCAATGTGGCAAGTGAACCGGTGAAAAGATGCTGTTCCAGTACCCGGGCAAGGTCAATGTTGCTTAAAACATCCACATTGTATAGCAGGATGGGTTCATCACCCCTCAGCAGGGCGGCAGCTTTTTTTAATCCCCCCCCTGTATCCAACAGCCCTGCCGATTCGTCCGAGATAGTGATATCGATACCAAAATTATTATTTCTTGCCAAGTAGTTTACCACCTGCCCTTCGAAGTGGTGCACATTAACCACTACCGAACGGATGCCAAAACCCTTTAATTTCTCAATAGCCATCTGAAGCAACGTTTTCCCCGCTACTTTAACAAGGGCTTTTGGCGTATGGTTGGTCAGCGGTTTCAGCCTGGTGCCTAATCCTGCTGCAAATATCATCGCTTTCATAACAGCAATATAGTTTTTCTAAATTACAATATGCCCAATTTAAATGTTAAACCTGTTTTTTAACTTTCATTTAACCAAAAGGCTATTTTCATAAAAAAAACCTGTATTTAAACAGTCTCTAAGCAATTATTTGTATTGTTTAAACTATTTTTACCGGCTAAAATTCCTAAAAGATATGATGCAAATCTGGTTTGAGTGCAAAGTACAATATTTTAAGAGTAGCGAAGACGGGCGCGAAAGGAAAGTAACAGAGATTTACCTGGTTGATGCAGTGTCGTTTACCGATGCCGAAACACGGATAATCCGCCAAATGCAGTCGATGGTGAAAGGTGATTTTGCAGTTACCGACATAAAAAAATCCAGGATTGGGGACGTATTCCCATACGACAATGGGGAATGGTGGTTCAAAGCAACCATCAACCTGGTGACCATTGACGAGGAAGCCGGGAAAGAAAAAAAGGTGAAAACATATTACCTCGTGATGGCCGATGATATCGGGCAGGCACTGAAACGATTGGACGAAAGCCTTGAATACCTTGTTATCCCTTATGTAATTAGTTCGTTGGCAGTCAGCACTATTGTCGATATTTACCCATACGATGCTGCCGAGACTCGGATTCCCGAGGGGTTTCAGAAAGTAGAGGAGAAAGAAAATTAAACAGATTAGCTATTGAGAATCCTTTTCCTATTTTTCGCACCCAACATGTTTCGGTAGTACATTCAAAAGGCCGCTCCTCCCCTCCGGGGCTTGCGAATCCTTGCACCCAATAAATTTATTTGTACAATTATCCCGGTGTACCCGCTGCCGGGCATATATACGTGGTTAAAAAAACGGGCTGAGTGCAGCATATACCCCTAAAATGCTTATTATTGCCACCACCACACCCACTGCCACAGAGTAGGCCCCATGCAGGCGGTACGGTACTGGCAGGGCCTTGAGTGCCAGCATGTATAGAAACCCCAGCACAATCGGCAGCAGTGCTGCATTCATCACTTGTACTGCTACGCTCAGGTTTACCAGGTTAACCCCCGAAACCACCATAACACCACCTATTACCAACATAGTTGTATAAACTATGTAAAACCATGGGGCCTTATGAGGCTGGTGTTCGAGAGAGCGCTTGTAACCGCTCACCTCACCCAATCCCCAGGCAGTCGCAAGTGAAACTACAATCGCTGCCACCAGTGACGCCCCGGCCATACCCAGGGCAAACAGGATTGTCCCAACCTTCTTACCTAAAAACGGGGTTAGTGCGTCCGCTATCTGCTGTACCGTATCCAGTGATTCGCCGGGATAATATACGCCAATGGTAGCTGCAGTTGCCACCAATATTGCTATCATTATAAGCTGTGTTATGACTGCACCCAGGGCAGTATCCCAGCGAGCTGCACGCAAGTCTTTGGCTGTCATGCCTTTATCCACAACCGCAGACTGGTGGTAGAATACCATCCAGGGCATAATCACAGCACCAATATTGGCCACAGCCAGGTACATGTACCCAGGCTGTCGCCATGGTATCTGGGTTAAGCCACTCAACATATCCGCAGGGTTGGGGCGGGCCCACCAGGCCACTACCAGGAAAACAAGTTCAAAGCTGCCGACCAGGATGGCAATACGCTCGACCGATAGGTACGAACCAGTCCAGGCCACAATCGAAAGCAGCAGTATTGCCATGCCTACGCTTAGCCAGGGTGGTATGCCAAACAGCAGCCCGGCACCGGCTACCCCGGCAAACTCGGTGACCAAAGCCCCCAGGCAGGCAACCATCAGGGTGGAGACCGAAAGCCAAGCCCACCCCTTGCCGAAGTATTCACGGATAAGTTCACCATGCCCTTTGCCAGTTACCAGCCCCAGCCGTACTGCAAGTTCCTGCACCATGTAGACAACAGGTATCAGTACGAGTTGTAACAGGAGCAATTTGTACCCCCACACCGCCCCGCTTTGTGCAGCGGTGATTACACTCCCGGCATCGGTATCGGCGAACATCACCACCAGGCCCGGCCCGAATATTGTCAAAAAACCCAGTACATTACGATGCTTCATAACCGCCCCCTTTAAAAAACACTGCCTTTATTGTGACCCATATTGGCATAGTTAAATATATAGATGCCATACTTTTACCTCCTCTTAAGAATTTCGCCCCGCCTAACGGTAGTTGCCCTATGAATTTATTGTTGGAAATCACCCCCCCCATCAAATATAAGCTTATTTATAACCCAAATTCGTTCCGTCAGTAGTTTACTACATAGTCTCTGCAAGAAAACTGTCGAATTTTACGAAATGAATTATTTAGGATGAGATTTTTACTTTTTGGAGATGAGGTGATGCCTGAGCATCAGTGAATTGAGAAAAATAAAAATATCGCCAAAAGAAACATTTCTGATTTTGCAGAGTTTTCTTGCAGAGACTACATAAACCTGCGTTAAAGGAACCTTCAAAAGTTCCTTGGTTGACAAAACAAGAATTTCCATCTTCTACCGATTTTCCATTTAAAGGTAAAGCGATTAAATTCCCCATTCCTTTACCCTAATGATAATCTTGATTTGGAAATAATCTATCAAAACCTGGCTCTTTCTCAAAATGAGATATAATTCCTGAATGCCGTAACAATTCAAACATTATTTTACGACTTTGTTCAGCACCTTTCCAATTAGCTTAGGGATTGTGAAGGAATACCGATAGGGCCAAACAAAGAACTTTTTGCAAACCTGTTCCGTATCGGTATATTTACCTCTTAATTCTAAAAAAAATGAGCGATACTTATAATACTATAACAAAAAGCTCCGAAGGCTTATTTAAAGACAAAGGGAGTAAATTCCTGTCGTTTGCCTTCCCTGTACAGGATGAACAGGAAATAAAGGAAATCATCCATTCATTAAAAAAAAAGTACCACAGTGCGCGGCACCATTGTTATGCATGGAGGCTTGGGGTAGGAGAAATACGTTTCAGGGCAAATGACGATGGCGAACCATCCTCTACGGCAGGAAAGCCAATATTAGGGCAACTCGTAAGCTATGGGCTAACCAATACATTAATTGTTGTAGTCCGCTATTTCGGAGGCACATTATTAGGAACCTCAGGGCTGATCAATGCTTATAGGAATGCTGCATCCGATGCGCTAAACAATGCAGAGATAGTTGAAAACCTGATTGAAACAATATTTAAAACCGATTTTACTTATAATGAGCTGAATAAGGTTATGTCAATTATAAAAAATGAAAACCTAAAGCAGTTAAAAACAGATTTCCGCGAAAATTGCTCAATTATATTCGCTGTACGGAAATCGGAGGCTTCAAGGGTAAAAGAAATATTTAAGGATATATTTGGGGTGAAAATTACCCCGGCAAAAAGCTGATGTGTTAATAAATTGGTGATAAGTTGCACTTAAAGAAATACTGTATATTTAATGCAAAGATTTAATTTTGGAATATGATGGAATATCACTCAAACCAATATATTCAAATAATTGGTGGAGGCATACAACAGGTAGGCTTTTTTCCCTTTTCCAGATGTTTCATCAGCCTGGGATTAAAAGAAATATTTTTCTCAAGGTAAAAAAACCAGCATCGCCATAAGGTTATGTTGGTTTTTTTTGCAGTATTGTAAAAGTTCTAAAAAACTGTTTCTAATGAAAAAGAAAGACTTAATATCGATTACTGATTACACCAAAGATGAGTACCTGCGGATCATGGAACTCTCCCGTGAATTTGAACAAAACCCAAACCAGGACTTATTGAAAGGGAAGGTAATAGCTTCTCTTTTTTTTGAACCTTCCACAAGGACACGGTTGAGTTTTGAAACAGCCATCAGCCGCCTGGGGGGCAGGATTGTAGGCTTCTCAGACGTAGGGAGCTCAAGCGTATCAAAAGGGGAAACCTTACACGATACCATCAGGATGGTTAGCAATTATGCCGACCTGATTGTAATGCGCCACCCCCTGGAAGGCAGTGCCAGGTATGCAGCCGAAATATCGTCAGTACCTGTCATCAATGCAGGGGATGGAGCCAACCAACACCCTACGCAAACCCTGCTCGATATGTATTCGATACTGAAAACGCAGGGTACTCTGGACAATATTAATATATTTATGGTAGGCGACCTTAAATACGGCCGTACCGTACATTCACTGCTCATGGCCTTGTCGCAATTCGAAAAGCCGGTTTTTAATTTTATTGCCCCTTACGAACTTCAAATGCCCGAAGAGTATAAGATTTACCTGCAAGAAAAAGGCATCAGGTATTTTGAACACCCCGAATTCAACGAAATTATTTCTGAGGCAGATATCATATATATGACCAGGGTACAAAAAGAGAGATTCTCAGACCCTATCGAATATGAAAAAGTAAGGAATGTGTATATCCTTCGCAACCAGATGCTTAAAGACACCAAACCCAACCTGCGGATTTTGCACCCCCTCCCCAGGGTAAATGAGATACATAACGATGTTGACGCCAATGATAAAGCCTATTATTTCGAACAGGCACGGAATGGGGTTTTTGCACGTGAGGCTATTATTACCCACACAATGAACTTAAAATAACAAGCCATGAAAGACCATATAAAGAAAAAACTAAAGCTGAAGGTAAGCGCAATCAAAGACGGGACCGTGATAGACCATATTAATGCGTTAAGCCTGTTTAAAGTGATCAAAATACTGGGGCTTGATAAAATAAAAAACCAAATTACCTTTGGCACAAACCTCGACAGTGCTAAGCTGGGAAGGAAAGCAATTATCAAAGTTTCCGATAAGTTTTTCAAGGATGACGAAATCGATAAAATAGCTTTAATAGCACCTCACGCAAAGCTGAATATTATTGAAGATTATGAAGTGGTAGAAAAACGGATTGTTGAGATCCCGGATGTAATACATGGCATTGCCAAATGCTTCAACCCGAAGTGTATTACCAACAATGAAGAAATCAGTACCTGTTTCCAGGTAATATCAAAAGAACCGGTCAGGCTTAAATGCCACTATTGCGAAAAAATAACCGGGCAGGATCAGATTAAGATTAAATAGTGCTTTTTTTTAAACTATGTATTTTTCAAGTGGCTTCTTAGAAAGCGTCAAGAACAAGACTTGCGAAGCTCTGAAAATCAAGGAGTTTGCTTTTGCAAATGACTGTTTTTCAGGATGAGTGCAATGCAGTTATTGGCGTTTTATAAGAGACACTAATTATAAACCTTTAATGTACGGTACCCATATATTGCAACCACCATAAGGCTGATGAGTGGCAGTATAAATGAGAAATTAACAGCTGGCATTCCGGCAACTGCCCCCATGTCGATAATTGCCCCCTGGAGAGGTGGCATTAACGCGCCACCAACAATTGCCATAACCAGGCCTGCTGCCCCGAGTATTGCATCATCGCCAACTCCGTTCAGGGCAATCCCATAAATAGTAGGGAACATAAGCGACATGAATGCCGATGTGCCGATTAAGCAATATAAGCCTCCCATCCCCTGAATAAAGATAGTCCCCAATAATGTAACCATACCCCCAATGGCAAATACCGTCAACAGTAGCCTTGAATTAAAATATTTCATCAGCAGCGTACTGATAAACCTACTGGATAAAAAGATCCCCATAGCCAGGATATTATAGTTTTGTGCAGTTGCTTTATCAATGCCAAGATTATCGGCATACTGTATAATGAATGTCCAGCACATGATTTGTGCAGCAACATAAAACACCTGTGCAACAACCCCCTCACGGTATTTCACATTTTTAACTAAACGCTTAAATGAATCAAGTGCATGGACAGAGTGGCCGGCACCTTTATGCTTAGGCATCTTTGCAAGGGCAATGATTGTAAACATCAGAATCACTACAAACCCCAAAAGCACATACGGGTTGCGGATAACTGCCAGGTCGTGTGTGCGGATAGCCGCCTTTTCTGCTGCACTTAGTGTATTGAAAACCAACCTTCCGGCATCATCCCTCACATCCGACTCTAAAGAAGTGAGAATAAACTTTGACGCTACAAACATCCCCAACAACGACCCCATGGGGTTAAACGACTGAGCCAGGTTTAACCTTCGTGTAGCCGTCCGTTCATCGCCCATTGAAAGGATATATGGATTGGCGGTGGTCTCTAAAAAAGCCAGTCCGAAAGTTAAGATATAAAGCGAAAGCAGGAAAAAGCCGAATATCCCGAATTGTGCGGCAGGGAAAAACAAAAGTGCCCCAATGGCATACAAAGCCAGCCCAATCAAAATCCCTGTTTTGTAACTGTACCTTTTTACAAAAAGAGCAGCCGGTATAGCCATAGTTGCATACCCTCCATAAAAAGCAAACTGGATTAATGCAGCCTTGGCATTCGAGATTTCCATCACCGTTTTGAAGGCGGCCACCATGGGGTTTGTTATATCATTGGCAAAGCCCCAAAGTGCAAATAAACTGGTAATCAGGATAAACGGGACTATAACTTCCTTTGATACGACAACACCATTTTTATTACTCATAATCAAGATTATTAGAAGGGAACCCGGAAGCTGATACCGGTTAAATTAACTAATTCCCAAAATAAATAAACCTCTGTTATATCCTTATGTTTAAAATAACCCAAAACAAGTTTATTCAAACCTATTTTTTTCCTATATTTGCCACCGTTTCAGAAAACATGGATGCCCAGGTGGCGGAATTGGTAGACGCGCTGGTTTCAGGGACCAGTGTTCGCAAGGACGTGCAGGTTCGAGTCCTGTTCTGGGCACAACCTATGAAAATCAAAGATAAAAGCTGATATGAAAGTATCAGCTTTTTTAGTATCTACAGCATTTTTACACATAATCAATATTAACAAATAATATCAGCAATTACCGCTTTTTACCAGAAAAGTAGCACTTTGCTTGTACCAAGTAGTACCGAAGCATGAAAAAATGAAATACCTTTTTAAGAAAGGCGGCCTTCCATCCCGGTGTTTTCCTGTACCGGAATAATGCCTCTGATTAATAATTATTTTTATAAGTTTCAAGAATTAAGTATATTACATATCAATTTTTATCTGAATTATAAAGTAAATATGCGGAAAAGGTTATAAATGAAGAAACCGCTACTGCAATTACAACTTACCATTGGGCATGTAAAACAAGGTACTTGTACAGTACGGATTTGTTTTATATATTTGCACGTACTAAGTTTAGTTTATCATGGACAAGAAACTGACTCTAAAACTTGATAAGTATGTGATTGAAAGAGCCAAAAAATATGCCTCATCACATAAGAGAAGTTTATCAAGATTAATTGAATCGTATCTTAAATCCTTAGTAAATCAAGAGGACCCGTCTAATAAAGAGGACATTCAAATTTCTCCCTTTGTCAAAAGTATGTCTTCAGGGATTAATATTCCGGCTGGACTGGATTATAAAGCCGAATACTCAAATTACATAGAAGAAAAATACAAATGAAAACCAGGCTGTTCCTTGATACAAATATTATGTTGGATTTGTTGGGAGAGCGCATTCCTTTTTATAATTCGATTGCTAAAATTGCAACACTTGCCGACAAAGGGCTGATTACTATGGTCGTTTCAGCATTATCTTATGACACAGTTAGTTATATTCTGACAAAATACGAAAATGCAGAAATAGCTAAAGATAAACTCAGGAAATTTAGGATTATATCAGAAATATGTGGACTGGATGAATTAATCATTGAAAAGGGGCTCAATTCTAAATTCTCTGATTTTGAAGATTCACTTCAATACTTTAGTGCTTTAAAGTCTGAATGTAACATATTGATAACGAGAAATGGAAAAGATTTTAAACTATCTCAAGTCCCAATAATGACGGCCGAAGAATACCTGTCAAGCATAAAGGTAAAATAGCTGACGCCCAACAATAAGCACTGTTTTTGGCAGTAGCCAATATGTACTTACCGGTGGACTAAACCTATAAATAATTATTAACTGGTTCATACAGGTTTTCGTTGTGCAAGCAGCAGGAGCCGAAATAAGATGACAAATTTCATTAACATATTAGAAACCGAATTTAGTAAAAATGCTAATCCTGGAATAGCTGCCGGGCAAAAAGCATATATGAAAAACCAATTTGAATTTTACGGGATAAAAACACCATTAAGGCGAAAAATCCAGAAACCATTTCTTATGAAAACATATTTGCCCCCTAAAATCCATTTGGGGGAAATTGTAAAAACCCTTTGGGAGAAGCCTGAAAGAGAATATCAATATTTCTCACAAGAATTAACTCAAAAATATACAGGGCAATTTGAAAAGAAAGATATAGGGCTTCTTGAATTTATGGTTATGAATAAATCATGGTGGGATACCATTGATTTTATTGCACCAAAATTAGTTGGCGAATATTTTATAGCTTATCCTGGGCAGAGAGGTAAATATGTTGAAAAATGGATTGCTTCTGAGAATATTTGGCTACAAAGAACATCAATCCTTTTTCAATTGAATTACAAAGACGACTTTGACAAAGAATTTTTAACTTATATAATTAATTCATTCATTGGTTCAAATGAGTTTTTCATAAATAAGGCTATCGGCTGGATTCTAAGGCAATACAGTAAAACAAACCCAACCTGGGTTATTGATTTCACAAATAAAACGGAACTTGATAAATTAAGTAGAAAAGAAGCATTGCGATTAATCAATTAATAATATTATTCACCAACCTATTATAAAAAAAATATGTTTTTAAAAAGGAATATAAAACAAACCGCCCTATTGTATTCAGTCGGCTTAATTTTAATGAATATAATATTTGTGAGTTGCAATAAGGAAGAACCTCTCGTAGTGCATCCCGGTAAGGATTATAATATTTACTTTGGCGACTTACATAACCACAATAGCGTTGGGTATGCAAAAGGCTCCCTGCAACGGTCGTTCGATATCGCCCGGAGCCACCTGGATTTTTATACACTAACCCCACACAGCTCCTGGCACGATATGTCGAAAATGGAAAAAAACAGTCAACTCCACTGGGAAAATGGTTTTAAGAGGACTAAAGAGCAATGGGGAGATGTCCAAAAAATAACAGCAGCATATAATGACCCGGGGTCATTCGTTACATTTTCAGGATTTGAATGGCATTCAAGTTTTTATGGGGATTACTGCCTCCTTTCCAAAGAAGATAACCTGCCTTTGGAAATGTACCCTGATTTAGAATCATTGCAGAAATTCGCCAGGGAAAACGGAGTGCTTATCATTCCTCACCACCCTGGCTACCTTCAGGGGCATAGGGGTGCAAATTTCAACTATTTAGACACTGATGTTTCTCCGGTTTTAGAAATATACTCAGAACACGGAAGTGCCGAGAGTGTTGATGGGCCATTTCCATACATAAGGCATTCTATGGGGGGCCGCTGGGCTAAAAATACGCTTCAGCATGCGTTGTCATCAGGGTATAGGATTGGTGTTGTTGCCAGTACTGACGACCACCTGGGGTATCCTGGGGCGTATGGGGAGGGGCTTGCAGCTGTGCTGGCTGAAGGCCTGTCCAGGGAGTCAATCTTTAATGCCATCAAAGCCCGGCGTACGTATGCTGTGTCAGGCGACCGGATTAAACTTGATTTCAGGCTCAACGGGCATATTATGGGGGAAGAAATCCCATTTACTGATAAAAGGAGTATTTCTATTGAGGTATCAGGCTGGGATAAAATTGACCGTGTTGAGGTACTGAAAAACAACCATGTCATAAAAAGGCAGTTCCCGGTGGACAGGCCTGTGACTGATTCTTCATGGGGGCAACCGGTTTTGTTACGCATAGAATTTGGGTGGGGACCCTGGAACGACCTTAACATTTCCCGTATTTGCGATTGGGAGGCGGATGTTGAAATCTCCAATGGGAAATTAATAGATGTTTACCCTTGTTTCCAGTCGGGGCCTTTCTCCGAAACGAAAAGGAACCTAATCACAGGCAAAACGGAAGAAGGGTTTTCTATTGAGACCTATACCTCAAGGAAACAAGCCTTTATGGAGAATCCGACAAATGCTGTAGTACTCCGTATTTCAGGAAACCCCGGAACAAAAGTAACCCTAAACATGCAAAAACCTGTCGAAATGAAGGTTTCAAAAACTTTAGGACAGTTGAAAGGAGAGAATGCGGTGTTTTTTACCGGGAAATTCCCTGCCGAGTCTTTTATTTTCCACCCGGTTGTATTTTCCGGCAACTATTCTACCCGGTTTAATTTTACAGACACAGCAGGTACGCAAGAAGATGTGAATTGGTACTATGTACGTGTAATCCAGGTAAATGGGCAAATGGCGTGGTCAAGCCCTATATGGGTAGAAAAGAAAGAACCTGTTGCAAATTGAGGGGTATATAATCCTCACAACAATGCGTATCTTTTTTTGAGTTTGTTGCCTAATATTTATCCTTCCTGACTTTGTTAGGCTTTATTGAATACATTTAGCAGGGCATACTTTATTATAAGAGCAAAAAAGAATTTTAAGTTTAAATGCATAGATTCTACTGAAGGTGATAAAACTAAAATAAAAAACCAGTGAAGCATAATTGAATTTCTTATGGTCAAAGATTAAAAATCAGGGCCTCCCGTTGCCGAAAGGCCCTGATGGAATTAAAATCATACACCTAAAACT
>JAADGO010000114.1 GCA_013152355.1 Chlorobiota bacterium | reverse complement strand
CATAGCCAAAGCTATGGAAGGAAAATTAGCTGAAGTCCAATGGAATCAAGATGTTACTCGCAGGTTTTCAATTTGACTTTAAACAACTTCGATAACAACAATGTCAACCGTATTGCCCCCTCCTCTCGAAAAAGAAATTTATCTTTGCAGAAACGTATCAAAAGCAACACCATGCCGGATAAAATAATAATTGCTATTGACGGGTATTCATCGTGCGGGAAAAGCACGGTGGCCAAAGATTTGGCCCGCAAACTGGGTTATGCTTACATCGACAGCGGGGCCATGTACCGTTCGGTCACATTATTTGCTTTACGGAACAACTGGATTGTAGATGGTAAGCCCGACCGCGAAAAAATAATTAACGGGTTGGGGCAAATATCGATCACTTTCCGGTTTAATAAAGAAACCGGGCAGAATACCACTTTCCTGAATGGCGAAAATGTGGAAGAACGCATCCGTGGGCTTGATGTTTCAAATAATGTCAGCCCGGTGAGTGCGATAAAAGAGGTGAGGCAGGCTATGGTGAAGCTTCAGCGGCAAATCGGCAAAAAGAAAGGCATTGTAATGGACGGGCGCGACATAGGGACAGTTGTCTTCCCACATGCCGAGCTGAAAATTTTTATGACCGCATCGCCTGAGATACGGGCAAAACGCAGGTACGATGAACTGGTAGCCAAAGGGCAGCAGGTTTCTATGGAGGAGATTATCGCCAACATTAACGAACGTGATTATATCGACCAGAACCGCCAGGAAAGCCCCCTGAGGCAGGCTGAAGATGCTATTGTACTCGACAACAGCAACTTTACCCTTGAAGGGCAACTGGAATGGGCATTGAAGCGGGCCCTTGAAATCATTAACAGGAAAAATGAAGGTAGAAATTGATAAGAGTTCAGGTTTTTGTTTTGGTGTGGTTAATGCAATAAGAATTGCAGAGGACTCATTAAAAGACACAGAGAAACTGTACTCCCTGGGTGATATTGTCCACAACAGTGCAGAGATCAACCGGTTGAAGGGGCTGGGGTTGGTTACTGTGTCGAAACAGGAATATTTGCAGTTAAAAAACACCAAGGTTTTGATCCGTGCCCACGGCGAACCTCCCGAGACGTATGAATATGCCCGGAAAAACAACATTGAATTGATTGATGCCACCTGCACGGTAGTGCTGAAGCTCCAACAACGGGTAAAAGAGTCGTATAGTGAAGGGAAAAAACATCAGGGGCAAATCGTCATCCTTGGCAAAAAAGGCCATGCCGAGGTGGTTGGGTTAAACGGGCACGCAAACAACGAAGCCATTATTATCCAGGGGGAAGAGAACCTGGAGGAAATAGATTTCTCAAAACCTATTACCATATATGCCCAAACTACCCGGTCGATTGAGGAGTTCAGGGCCCTTTCTGACAAGATAAAAAAACTGGCGCAGGAAGGGGTGCAGGTGATTGTAAAAGATACGGTTTGCCGGCAGGTTTCCAACCGTGTCCCCCGGTTGAAAGCTTTTGTGAAGAATTATGGGATTATACTGTTTGTTGCGGGCAAAAAGAGCTCCAATGGCAAATTCCTATACGAGGTGTGTAAGCAGGAGAACCCAAATACTAGATTCGTTACGAACATAAACGACCTTGAAGAAGAATGGTTTACACACATTGCCTCGGTTGGGATATGCGGAGCAACCTCAACTCCCCAGTGGCTGATGGAGGAAGTTGCAGAATGGGTCCGGCATTTATCTTCCTCATAAAAGTGCAACCTAATGTCAATCATTATGGATCACAGGGGAAAGTTGTGGGGAAAGAACTTTTTCAAAAAGACAAATCCCCAAGTCTCAGTACTTCCTGATTTTACATTCCCTGCCAGCGGCAGGCAGGCTGATTCCTTATTTTAGATTTGTTTTTCTGCCTTCTTTAATCTAAAATGCTAAAATCAAAGTATTTAAAGCTACATGATGATGAGCGACTGATATTAATTTTTTTTGTTCTGACTGGCTAAACTTTATGCTTAGTCCACAACTTTATGAAATAACCCTACATCCCTGGCAAACCCAGAAATTACCGTGTAACTCCATCCCACCGGATTCTGTTCAGTTGATTCATCAATGAATCTTTTACAGCTGTAAAGTCAGGAATATTCCCTTTTTTCACGGGCTCAACCGGCGGAGCTTTAACTTTCAGGGGGTCGACCGGATGCCCGTTTTTGGTTATCCTGAAATCGAGGTGCGGGCCTGTTGCCAGGCCTGTTGACCCTACGTACCCGATTACCTGCCCCTGTTTTACACGAATTCCGGGAGCAATCCTTTTGGCAAATCGTGAAAGGTGCATATAGGTAGTTGTGTAAACCGAGTTATGCTTTATTTTCAGGTAGTTCCCGCCACCTCTTTTTTGATAACCTTTTGCCACCACATTCCCATCGCCTATTGAATGCACCGGAGTGCCACGTGGTGCGGCATAATCGATGCCATAGTGTGGACGCCTGATCTTTAAAACGGGATGGAAGCGGCTGTGTGAAAAACGCGAACTAATACGTGAGAACCTCAAGGGTGCTTTTAAAAATGTTTTCCGCAGGCTGTTCCCCTTTTCGTCAAAATAGTCGAAACGCCCGTCCTGGAAGAAACGGAATGCATAATTTGGCTGCCCCATGTGGTCGAACTGTACAGCATGGATAGTGCCGATACCGATCGACTGGCTGTCGACATATTGCTCTTCGTAAATCACCCGGAAACGGTCGCCCTTCCGGATACCGAAAAAATCGATTGTCCAGGCATATATATCCGATAGTTCAAGGGCTAAAACCGGGTTAAGGTTGTTATCAGCCATTGTATTCCAAAGAGACGATTCGATGACACCCGTTTTAAGTTTCAGCTCTGTTTTAATTTCTTTTTCTCCCAAGAACGTTTTCAAACTGTCGTTCAGCTCAAAAACCACATATTCGACTGGTGATTTTTCATAAACCAGGTATTCAACTTTTTTTAGGGAATCAGGAGTTTGAAACACAAAATACCTGTTCCCGCTTTTCATTTTCCTGACATCGAAGGTATCTTTTGAATTTTTTGCCAACCGGTCGATACGAACCATATTGACTCCATATTTTGTAAGGATATCGCTCAGGTTCTGATTGGGCTTAATTCGCCCTTCTTCCACATAAAAAGAATCAACGGGCAGCCCAAACTTCAACCGGGGTTCAGGAATTTTCACCTCAATGACTTCCTGCCGGGCATCACATGGTTTATAAAAATAGTAGACAGTCCCAATAAATAATACCGTAATAATTACTAATGCTATTTCAGCCCAGATTTTCTTTGCCACAACTTGTTTTTTCAAATTTTTATTCGCAGAAATATTCTGCCGCAAGCAGGGGGATGCCAGCCAAACAGGTACTGTGACTCCTGCCTGTTCTGAGTTTCCGGCGTGCTATAAATCTCAGATTACAATATTAATTATTTTTTTAGGGACAAAAATAACTTTTTTGGGGGCTTTCCCATCCAGCCATTTTTGAGCATTTTCATGGGCAATAATAATTTTCTCAATTTCATCTCGTGCAATATCCAGCGGCAATTCCAGCTTAAACCTCATTTTGCCGTTAAAAGAAACCGGGTATTCAAAAGTGCTTTCCTGCAACAGGTTTTCGTCTACCTCCGGCCAGGGCTCGTAAGCTAATGTCTTTGATTTGCCATAAAGCGACCATAGCTCTTCACCCAGGTGCGGGGCAAATGGCGACAATAATTTTGCAAAAATTCCGGCCGTTTGCCTGGTGATTTTCCCTTTCCTGACAGCCAGGTTATTGAAAACCATTAGTGCCGAGATAGCCGTATTGAATTTCAGGTTTTCGATATCGGAACCAACCTTTTTAATGGTTTGATGCAGCAATTTAGCGACCTCCTTATCTTCCTCGCCTTCAACAATATTGGTTGGGTTGGCAAAGAAACGGTAAGCGCGGTTCAAAAAATTAAAAACCCCTTTAACCCCTGTTTCCGCCCAGGGCTTACGTTCGTCTAACGGGCCCATGAACATTTCGTATAAGCGCAATGAATCGGCACCGTAAACTTTAATCACGTCATCCGGGTTAATCACATTCTTAAGTGATTTCGACATTTTGGCTACGATCTGTTTCAGCTCTTCCCCTGTTTCCCGGTGGAAAAATTTACCCTCTTTTTCTTCCACGAGGTCGGATGCAACTTTTGCCCCGGTTGAGGTTTCATAAGCAAAAGCCAGGATCATCCCCTGGTTAAATAGTTTTTGATATGGTTCGTTGGTAGAAACAATCCCCAGGTCGAAAAGCACCTTATGCCAGAAACGTGAATACAACAGGTGGAGGACAGCATGTTCGGCTCCACCGATATACAGGTCGACAGGCATCCAGTATTTTTCTTTTTCCGGGTCGAAGATCCTTTCATCGTTGGTTGGGTCGATGTAGCGCAGGTAGTACCAGCACGAACCTGCCCATTGAGGCATGGTGTTGGTTTCGCGATGCCCTTTCCGGCCGTTTTTATCAACCACATTCACCCAATCGGTGGCATTTGCCAGAGGCGAATCTCCCGAATCTCCCGGCGTGTATTCTTCGAGCTCCGGAAGCTGCAGGGGCAGCTCTTTTTCGTCCAGAATGGAAACTTCGCCATCTTCCCAGTGGATTACCGGGAAAGGCTCACCCCAATAGCGTTGGCGGCTAAACAGCCAGTCGCGCATTTTGTAGTTCACTGAAGCATTGCCCAGCCCTTTTTCTTCCAGCCAGGAAATAACGGTTTTTATACCGGCCTGTTTATTTAGCCCATTTATACTAAGCCCGGTTTTTGCACTTGCCGAGTTGACATATTTACCATCTCCTGTCCAGCATTTTTTCCCTGCCAGTACCAGGTCTCTCTCTTCGTGGGCGGCATCTCCCGGATCCAGGATACAAATGATTGGGATACCGAACGTTTCGGCAAATTCAAAGTCGCGTGTGTCGTGTGCCGGTACTGCCATAATTGCCCCGGTGCCATAGCCCATCAACACATAATCGGCTACCCAGATGGGGACTTTCTCCCCGTTAACCGGATTGATGGCATACCTGCCCGTAAAGACGCCTGTTTTTCCTTTTGCCAGGTCGGTCCTGTCCAGGTCTGACTTTAGTGCTGCTGCTTTTATATATGCTTTTACTTCGTCTTTTCTTTCTTCAAGAGTAATCGAATCGACCAACTCATGCTCAGGGGCGATAACCATGTAGGTAGCTCCAAACAAGGTGTCGGGGCGGGTGGTATAAACACGCAGTTTTTCCGTTAACCCATCTATCTGGAAATCGACTTCAGCACCGGTCGATTTGCCAATCCAGTTTTTCTGCATGTCCTTTACCCCGGCAGGCCAGTCGAGCCCGTCCAAACCCTCCAGAAGTCTTTCTGCATAATGTGGGATGCGTAACAACCACTGCTTTAGGTTTTTGCGAACTACCTGACTCCCGCATTTTTCATGGTTGCCATCGGTAAGTACCTCTTCATTAGAACATACGATCTTACAATGGTTGCACCACCACACCTGTGCATTGTCGTAATAGGCAAGCCTTTTCCCATCCACATAATCCCTGATTGCCTTTACACCGTTCTCTTTAATTTCATCAGGTATTGGCAGTTCATCGACCGGGCGGCCTTTTTCAAGTTCTTTATCGAACCAGGTATTATATAATTTTGAAAATATCCATTGAGTCCATTTAAAATATTTGGGGTCGGTAGTATTGATTTCCCTGTCCCAGTCGTAGCTCAATCCCAGTGCCTTGATCTGCCGCCTGAAATTATCGCAGTTTTCCCGGGTTGTTACAGCAGGATGGGTCCCGGTTTGAATGGCATATTGTTCGGCCGGCAAACCAAATGCATCCCACCCCATCGGGTGAAGCACATTAAAGCCTTTCATACGTTTGTAACGGCTCACAATATCGGTTGCGGTGTAACCTTCGGGATGGCCTACATGCAGCCCTGTCCCCGATGGGTAAGGAAACATATCGAGTGCATAATATTTTGGCTTTGAGTAATCATCGGTTGTTTTAAATGTTTTATGTTTTAAATGTTTTATTTTCTTCCCAATATTTTTGCCATTTGGGCTCAATTTCATTGAATTTATAATCCATGTTACTACCTTAATTGTGAAGTTGTTTAAAGTCAAATTGAAAATCTGCGAGTAACATCTTGATTCCATTGGACTTCAGCTAATTTTCCTTCCATAGCTTTGGCTATGCAAAAAAAATTGAGCTTTGCCATTGAAAATCAATCTGTCACTCTCGAAAATCCACTTTAACATTAAACAACTTCTGTGAAAATCTTCATGTGAAAATCTTCAAATTAAAGCCGCAAAGTTAGGGAATTTGTTGAATTATGCGTGAGGGTTACCGATTGTAATTTCCTGATTAGTTTTTTATAGCTGGCAGTAAGAAATTATATCCTTCAGAATTGGGAATCGGTGAAAACTATGTTAATTAAGTGCTTGTTTTAACAGGATTTGTTAAACGGCAATAAATTCCATGGTGTTTCTTTCAGATTATTATTATCTAATGCTGTTTGATTACATATTATTTGTAGCACGGCTTGTTGTAATGTTTAATAACATATTGATATTTAGACAATTATTTTTGTATCTTGAATGAATAAAAACTTCAAAAATTATGGAGACAAAAGATGCAAATCAATTTATCAATGATTTTATGGTTTATGTAAAAACCAAAAATCCGGGAGAGGTCGAGTTCCACCAGGCAGTACACGAAGTTATTGAGACATTGGCAGAATTCCTCATAGAGAATCCAAGATACATCCAGTCGAAAATTATGGAACGGATGGTTGAGCCCGAAAGGGTTATAATGTTCCGTGTTCCCTGGGCCGATGACAAAGGGCAGATTCATGTAAACAGAGGGTTCCGGATTGAGATGAACGGAGCCATAGGGCCTTATAAAGGGGGGCTAAGGTTTCATCCGACCGTTAATCTCAGCATCTTGAAATTTTTAGCTTTTGAGCAGGTTTTAAAAAACAGCCTTACAACATTACCTATGGGTGGAGGCAAAGGAGGTTCTGACTTCGACCCAAAAAATAAATCGGATAATGAGGTAATGCGTTTCTGCCAAAGTTTTATGACCGAACTGCAACGCCACATCGGGCAGTATACCGATGTCCCGGCGGGGGATATAGGCGTTGGGGGCAGGGAGATAGGCTTTTTATTTGGCCAGTATAAACGTTTAAGGAATGAATTTACAGGAGTATTAACGGGTAAAGGTATCGAATGGGGAGGTTCACTCATCAGGCCCGAAGCGACCGGGTACGGCACAGTGTATTTTGCTGAAGAAATGCTGAATACAAAAGGCGACAGCCTTAAAGGTAAGATAGTTACGGTTTCTGGTTCCGGGAATGTTGCACAATTTGCGGTTGAAAAGGTAATTGAATATGGTGGGAAGGTGGTGTCTCTATCCGACTCAAGCGGGTCAATTTACGACCCGGATGGAATTGATGCAGAAAAGCTGAATTATGTTATGGAGCTGAAAAATGTATACCGTGGGAGGATAAGGGAATATGCTGAAAAATATGGTGTGCGTTATATGAATAAACAACGTCCGTGGGCTATTAAATGCGATGTGGCACTGCCATGCGCAACTGAAAATGAAATAAGCGGGAGTGATGCGGAAACTCTCCTGAAAAACGGATGTTTTGTGGTTTCCGAAGGTGCTAACATGCCTTCGACTTATGAGGCTGCACATCAATTTATGAGTAACAAAATTTTGTATGCCCCCGGTAAAGCTGCCAATGCAGGCGGGGTAGCTGTTTCAGGGCTCGAAATGAGCCAAAACAGTATGCGTATTAGCTGGAGCCGCGAGGAGGTGGATGATAAACTTCACACTATTATGAGGAATATTCATGCCATGTGTGTAAAATATGGCACCGATAAAAACGGGTGGGTGAATTACGTTAAAGGTGCTAACATTGGCGGTTTTGTAAAAGTAGCAAACTCAATGATGGCACAGGGACTGGTATAAACACATAAGCTACAAGGATAATTTTAGGAGGCCTTCCCTTCCAACTCCCCTCCCGCTTCAACAAGTCGGGAGGGGAGAAAATTACCCTGGAGGTAATTAAGTTTCCAAGGAAGGTTTTACCAACAACTAAAAACTATGATCGGATAAACAACAACTCAACTTTAATAAACTTTAACGTACATTCTAAAAATTAACAGGCTTATTATATGTTGCCTGCGAATAACTTTATTGTCATTACAAAACTACGCCACATACAGCAGCCGGGGAATAGGGGGAAGTCTGAATTGGACAAGAAAAAAACCTGACCCACCCTGGTATTTTTCTATGTCAGGGAAAATCAGGCACGAAGTGTCTGCCTCAGAAGCTGTCTAAATTTTGTTTTTTAGAATTATTATGATGTATTTTTTGTTTAGACAAGGCGGATTTGACGCGAATAACACCAGCTATTTAAGGAAAATTCAACGAAGTATAAACGAAAAAGACACATAATAAAATAAAAGGATAGTTTTTAGACAGCTTCTGAGGCACAGTGTATTATATGGGACAACTTCACAATGAATTAACGAACTCCCTTTAATTGTTAATTAAAACTTGTTTTTTAATTAATGCACATATAATATAAACTTGGTTTATTTGCCAAAAACATTTTTTGGATGAAACCAGACGACAGTCGTAAGGTCAAAGTGGTTGTAATCTCGGATGTCCACCTTGCTACATTTGCCAGTAAAGCTATTGAATTGGTAGCGTACCTTAAAAGTATCTCCCCTGAGATTTTGGTTTTGAACGGCGATATTATAGATGCCTGGCGCTTTACGAGGAATTACTTCCCTAAGGCTCATTTTAAGGTTGTCAGGCAGGTTGTCAAAATGATGGAGAAGGGCACTAAAGTGCATTACATCAGTGGCAACCACGATGAAATCCTCCGTAAATTTGATTTGACCCAATTGGGCAATTTCCATATAGCGAATCAACTTGAGTTGGAATTGGGTGGTACACGCACCTGGATTTTCCATGGCGATATTTTCGATTCGATTATCCACAGCGCAAAATGGCTGGCAAAGTTTGGTGCAGCCTTATATGGCCTGGTCTCGGTTATTAATTCTTTCCTCGGGGTATTTAGCCGTAAAAGAATTACCGTATACAAAAGAACAAAAGGGCACGAACAGAAAAATGCAGCGATAACAACCAGGTTTGAGAAACTGGTAGGAGCCATTGCAATTCAAAGAAAATTCCAGACGGTGATTTGCGGGCATACACACCTGCCTGCCGATAAAATGATTTATGATGAGTCGGGGTCGGTAAGGTATATCAATTGTGGCGACTGGGTTGAACACTATACCGCTGCCGAATATTCAGATGAAGAATGGAAACTGGTTTATTTCAGTAATGAAAAAGATGATGATTTGAGCCATGACGACCTTTTTATCCCCGGCAAGAAACAGATATATCGGAAGATATTGGAGGAGTTTGCCATAACAGGAATATTGTAATGAAGATTTTATATGCAATACAGGGGACAGGAAACGGGCATGTTGCAAGGGCAACAGAGATTGTTCCGTTACTAAAAGAAATGGCCGATACAGATGTGCTTGTGAGCGGGATCCAGTCGGATTTGGCCCTGCCCTTTAAAGTTGATTATTCGTTGTACGGATTAAGTTTCATCTTTGGTAAAACAGGAGGGGTCGACATAAAAGGAACGGTTTCGGGGATGAAATTGATTCGTTTGATCAAAGACATTTATCGGCTTCCGGTTGACAGGTACGATTTAATAATTAACGACTTTGAACCTGTCTCGGCCTGGGCCTGCCTCCTCCGGAACAAACAGTGCATAGGCTTAAGCCACCAAAATGCAGTAATACATTCTGAAGCTCCCAAACCCGCTACTTCAGACTTTCCCGGGAGATTGATATTAAAAAACTATGCCCCCGTTACTATTAAATACGGATTCCACTTCGATCCTATCGGGCACACCATTTTCACGCCTGTAATCCGCCCGGCTGTATATAATGCAAAGCCAACTAATAAAGGGCATTATACAGTTTACCTGCCGGCATACAGCGATGAGGATATTATATCCACATTATCAAAAATCAAACACATTGAATGGGAGGTGTTCTCCAAACATTCAAAAAGGGCTTACTCCCGGAAAAACGTTACAATCAGGCCTGTTTCATTAGCAGGATTTTCAGAGAGCCTTATAAGTTGTGCCGGGGTTTTATGCACAGCCGGGTTCGAAACTCCTGCCGAAGCTCTATATCTTGGGAAAAAGCTATGCGTCATTCCAATGAAAAACCAATATGAACAGGCTTGCAATGCTGCTTCCCTCGAAAACATTGGGGTTAAGGTACTTAAAAGATTCTCCGGGAATTTCCCTGAAATTACGGAATGGGCAAACGATTCAACTTTTTTACAGAAATGTTATGCCAATCAAACAAAAGAAATCCTTAAAACGATCATTTATCGGCATAGTTATTGTAATTTTCATCGTTATTATATAACGGATAAAGAGTGAAGTACCTTTTAACTTTGTTGTTTGCAATTGTGTTTTTAAGTCTCACTTGGGGCCAGGATATTATTGTATTAAATGCAAAATCAGGCAAGCCTGTTGAAGGTGTAATTATTTTTTCAGAAGGGTCATCGGAACAGACCGACATACACGGGAAAGCTAATATTGATAAGTTCAGCGACAAGACCCCGATTATTTTCCAGCATTCGTCTTACTTAAAATTGAAAACAAATAAAGAGAATATTTGGGCAAACAACAACAAGGTTCTCCTCCATGAAGACCCGGTAAGGCTTGATGAAATTGTCATTTCGGTAAGCAGGAGGGAAGAATCGAAAGCCGAAGTGCCCAATAAGATTGTAACCATCAGTGCGGAAGAAGCTTCCTATCAAACCCCCCAGACTACTGCCGACCTGCTGGCCTTAAAAGGAGGTGTATTCATCCAAAAAAGCCAGATGGGTGGAGGAAGCCCCATGATCCGTGGGTTTGCAGCCAACAGGGTGTTGCTGGTAGTTGATGGGATAAGAATGAATAATGCAATATACCGTAGCGGGAACCTGCACAATGTTATTTCGCTTGATGTTGGCAGTATTGAGCATACTGAAGTGATTTTTGGCCCGGGTTCGGTTATTTACGGAAGCGATGCCCTGGGTGGGGTTATGAGTTTTAGTACACTAAAACCCAAACTTTCTACTACCGAATCTTCGAATTGGTCGCAGCAAATGTTCACCAGGTATTCGTCTGCCAACAGAGAGAAAACCATCCATGGCAATTTAAATTTTGGGACAAATAAATGGGCAGCCCTGGTTAGTGTGACGTATAGTGACTTTGACGACCTCAAAATGGGCTCGGATGGGCCGGATGAATATTTGAGGCCTGAATATGTTGTATACCAGCCAAATTGGGATGGAGATGAAACCGTTTCAAATCCTGACCCGCAAGTGCAAAGGCCTTCAGGCTACAAACAACTCAACCTGCTGTCAAAATATCGTTACCGCCCTTCCGGGGAATTCGAAATAAACCTGAGTATCCATCATTCAAGTACGTCCGACATTCCCAGGTACGACAGGCTGATTGTTTACAAAGGCGGCGAGCTTAAATATGGCGACTGGTATTACGGCCCGCAAAAATGGACACTATTTACAGCTGAGGCACAGTATAAAACAAAAACCTGGCTATACGACAAGCTCAATATCCTGTCCGGGTACCAGATTTATACCGAAAGCAGGAATAGCCGGAAAATCAATTCGCCGGAAATATCCCGAAGGAAGGAAAATCTTTCTGTTGCTTCGGTAAATGTAGACTTTGACAAAATAATAGGTAAAAATAGTTTTTTCTATTATGGGGCAGAGGGTTATTTTAACCGTGTGAATTCTAAAGGGGAAGGTGAGAATATTCAGGATGGGACGATGTGGGAGATAGCTTCACGCTACCCGGATGGCTCGACATATTCAAGTATGGCGGGCTATTTTATTTATAAATTCAATTATAAACAGGTATTTACCCTGCACACGGGGCTGCGTTACACACAAACTGCAATAAAAGGCACATTCTCAGATAAGTTTTATAATTTCCCTATTAATAATTTCGATTGCATAAATTCAGCATTGAATGGCAATATCGGGCTTGTTATTCACCCGGCTTCCGGGTGGCAGCTAAATATTAACGGGTCAACCGGCTTCCGGGCGCCAAATATTGATGACATCGCCAAAGTTTTCGACTCGGAACCGGGCCATGTTATTGTCCCGAATGCCGGGCTGAAACCTGAATATGCAAAAAATATTGAGGTTGGGGTAATCCGGAGTTACCACAATAAAGCCAAGTGGGAAATAAATGTATTTTATACGCAGTTGGATGATATTATGGTTCGGAGAAGCTTTTCTGTCAATGGGCAGGACTCAATTATGTATGATGGGGAAATGAGTAAAGTCGAGGCTCTTGTTAATGCTGAATCGGCAGTTATCTATGGAGGCAGTTTTTCTGTTGAATACCTGATAACCAGGTCGCTACGTACCAGGCATTCGGTTACCATCCTGGAAGGGGAGGACTCTGACGGGCTTCCTTTACGGCATGTGCCTCCCGGATTTGGCAACTCTCACCTGATCTTCCAGAATAAACTATTATACCTCGACCTATATGCCCGGTACAGTGGCGGGATACCCTATGAAAAACTGGTTAGTGACGAAAGGAATAAACCCTATATATATGCCATAAATGCAGATGGGAATCCATATTCTCCTTCGTGGTGGACCTTAAATTTCAAAGCTGCACTTAAACTAAACAGGCACTTCTCGGTTACCGGGGGTATTGAAAATATCCTGGACAAACGTTACCGCCCTTATTCTTCGGGGATTGTTGCCCCCGGGATAAATCTTATTGCCTCACTGAGAATGGGGTTTTAATCTGAACGCAGGGTTATCCGAGGTGTTTTTTGATTACGTCAAGAAATTTATTGAAATAGTTTTCATTGCCTGCAACCAGTTGCCCGCCGAACAACCAGTTTCCGCCTCCGCTAAAATCGGTAATCTTCCCTCCTGCCTGTTGGATGAGGAATGCACCTGCGGCAATATCCCAGGAATGGAGCGCGTGTTCGTAAAAGGCATCGAAACGGCCGGAGGCAACATAGGCAAGGTCGACCGCTGCAGAACCCAGCCGCCGCAACCCCCGGGTGTTTTTCATCAGGAATCGTAATACTTCAATATAACCGTCAATCCTGTCGAAGGCATAATATGGGAATCCGGTTGCAATCAGGCATTGTTCGTGCATTGATGAATTGGATACCTTAATTTCCTTCCCGTTTAGATAGGCAGGGCTGCCTTTCCACGCATAAAAAATTTCGTCAAGCCCTATTTCGTAAACTACGCCAAGCACAATCTCATCTTCTTCCATTAAAGCGATGCTCACCGAGTAGGGGGTAATTCCGTGTATGTAGTTTGTAGTCCCGTCCAGTGGGTCAATAACCCATTTATATTTTTCTCCTGAATAAGAAGCAGTCCCCTCTTCAGTAATAAATCCTGCTTCGGGCAATAGCTTCTTTAATGCCGAAACAATGTCCTTCTCAGAGGTTTTGTCAACATAGGTAACAAAGCTTGCAGGGCTTTTTGTCTCCACATCTTCTTTGGATAATTTTTTTCGTTCTTCGCGGATAAAGCCACCTGCCCGGCGGGCAATTTCCTTGACACTGAAGCATATTCCCTGATAATCCATAGTTTACTTTTTATCGACTGCCTAAAATTACGATAAAATTATTTGGAGAATGAAATGTCAACGTGCCCGTTTGTGTTTACCGACAATAATTTAACCTTTACCAGGTTGTTGGCCAGTTGCTCATTATAATCCGTTTCAACGCGTATATAATTTTCTGTGAAACCAACCATCCTCCCTTTATTGTGTTGCTCTTCAAACAAGGCGGTCCTTTTGCTGCCTAAGTTTTTTTCATAGAAAGCCCGTAGCTTTTTCTCCGACAGGTTGATATATTTTTGCGTCCTTTCTTTCCTCTCTTCCACCGGTACTTTCCAGGGTATCTTTAGAGCCTGTGTTTTGCTACGTTCGGAATACGGGAAGGCATGCAACTGCGATATTTCCAGTTGGTTGATAAAGTCGTATGATTCCTGGAAAAGTTTGTCTGTTTCGCCATTTGTACCTGCAATAACGTCAACGCCAATAAATGCATCGGGGATAGTTTCCCGGATTTTTTTGATCCGCGAAGCAAATAACCCTGTTGAATATTTCCGTTTCATCAACGACAGTACCTCATCAGACCCCGATTGAAGCGGAATATGAAAGTGGGGCATAAGTACTTTTGAGTTGGCAACCAGTTCAATAATCCGGTCTTTTAGCAGGTTGGGTTCAACAGAACTGATACGCAGCCTTTCCAATCCTTCCACTTGTTCGAGGGCAACCAGTAAATCGTAGAATGTTTCATCGGTCGATTTACCAAAATCGCCAATATTCACGCCGGTTAAAATAATTTCCTTGAATCCTTTTTGAAGTATTTTTTTAGCTTCTGCTACGGTATTGGCAATGTTGTCGTTCCTGCTTCTCCCACGGGCGAGTGGGATTGTGCAAAATGAGCAATAATAGTCGCACCCGTCTTGTACTTTAAGGAAACTCCGCGTACGGTCGCCCCATGAAAAAGCTTTGTGGTAATTAGTCAGGTTGCTTTGCCTGGTTGTAACTATTTCAGGATGGTTTTTTTTCGACAGAGTGCCTAAGTATTTTGGTATATTGAATTTCTCTTTCGTCCCCAACACCATGTCAACCCCTTCAATATGCCCGATCTCCCCGGGTTTCAATTGTGCATAACATCCAACAACAATGACCATTGCATTCGGATTGCGCTTTGCAGCCTGGCGTATAATATTCCGGCTGCTTTTATCCCCCTGGTTCGTTACCGAACAGGTGTTGATCACGTACACATCTGCTTTATCTTTAAAATCAACCTTCTCAAACCCTTTGTCGGTAAACGACCTGGCAATTGTTGAGGTTTCTGAGAAGTTGAGTTTGCACCCCAGCGTATAAAAAGCAGCTTTTCTCCCCGTATAATCCATTTTTACAGATTCTAAATAAGTGGCAAAGGTAGGAAAAAGCTGTTAATTGAAAATAATGGTTAGGGATTATGAAGAAATAACATGACTGGAATTGACGTAATTATTTTGTGCGATAACAAGGCAAAAAACGCAGGCATAGCCATAGCTACG
>JAADGO010000167.1 GCA_013152355.1 Chlorobiota bacterium | reverse complement strand
TGGTTTTCCATGGCTATGACATAAGCGATGAAGGGAAGCCGAAACTGATAATAAAACAACTGGGCTGGGATGCTGAAGGATGGCCTTTTATCGATGAGTAACAAGAGACTAAAATAAATTATTAAATAGGAAAGGGATGAGACAAACAAATAAAGAGAATTTACGGAACCTGTTTCTGGCGGGTTTTTTGATTGCAGGAATTTTATCTGCCGGGCAAACGGTGGCTCAGAATGCACGAATTAAGATTGATATCGACCGGCGTATTGGGGAGGTTAGTAAAAATATATACGGGAACTTTGTTGAACACCTCGGACGGTGCGTATATGGAGGGATCTACGATGAAGGTTCGCCCCTGGCTGATAAAGATGGGATTCGGCTGGATGTATTGGAAGCCGTAAAGGGGCTAAATGTTTCATTGATACGTTACCCCGGAGGCAATTTTGTTTCGAACTACCATTGGCTTGATGGTGTGGGACCCAAAGAAGAACGTCCGCCTCGCATGGAACTGGCCTGGGGCCGTTTGGAAAGCAACCGCTTTGGCACTAATGAGTTTGTTGATTTTGCCCGCCGTGTTGATGCCGAACCTTATTTTGCTGTAAACCTGGGGACTGGAACCATTGAGGAAGCTCAAAGCTGGGTGGAATATTGCAATGTGAAAGAAGGGCCATTTTATGCCGAACTGCGTAAAAAACATGGCTACCCCGAACCGTATAATATTAAGTATTGGAGTTTGGGGAATGAGATGGATGGATTTTGGCAAATGGGGCATCTGAATGCTGAAGACTACAGTAAAAAAGCCCGCGAAGCAGCAAAATTGATGAAACTGACCTCGCCAGATATAAAATTAATAGCTGCCGGGTCATCGAATTATCGCCCAAATGCCGACCCAAACGAATGGAATGCTACCATTCTGCACGAACTACGCAATGTGATAGATTACATTGCCTTACATATTTACGTGGGCAACGTAGGCGACAATTATTACAACTACCTTGCTACGCCATTGGTGTTGGAAGATCGAACACAGATTGTTAAAGGAATGATCCTGAAAGAAATGGCCTATGCTCAGCGTGAAAGTAAAGACCCAATATACATTGCCTGGGACGAATACAATGTATGGTATCGTGCGAGAGGGAGAGAGTTTATGACAGGGACCCACGCATTGGAAGAACGTTACAACCTGGAAGATGCTTTGGTAATTGCCGGGTTCTTAAATGCTTTCATTAGAAACGCTGATGTAGTAAAAATGGCAAATATGGCACAGTTGGTTAATGTGATTGCTCCAATTTTTACAAGCGAATCAGGTATATTTAAGCAAACTATTTACTATCCACTTTCGTTGTTTGCCAATAATGTATTTGGGACTTCCCTGGATGTTGCTGTTGATTGTGGAACCTATGATACTGATAAATTTTTTATCGGGTTGGATGAATCTTCTACCAAACAGGAGGATGTCCCTTATTTAGATGTTTCGGCAACTTACAGGGATGGTGAAGTTGTGCTTTGTGTTGTAAACAGGAATAAAGACAAAGCCATTATTACCGATATTATTTCGCAGGAGGGTTTGTTTGATGGCGATTTTGAAATTTATGAGGTAAACGGACAGGGTATAAAGTCTGAGAATGACTTTGGCAAAACTACGGTTGAAACGATTCAGAAACCTTCGGTTAAAGTAAAAAAGGCAGCTAAAATTACATACGAATTCCCTGCACATTCATTCACCATGATAAAAGGGGCAATTATAATATGATCCTTCTTTTATGAATCTGGGGTAGGCTGTACGATAAGGATGAGGTTTTATTTTTCACTCCTCATCCTTTTTTAATAGAAGTTGTTTAAAGTTAAAATACAATTTAGGCAGTTTCTAAAAAGAGGGCTCTATTTTTTACCCCAAATGGCTGTTCCTTTATTATTTAACCCGGTAAAAACAATACAGGATTTTTTGTTTTCCCAATCCCATGCCGAACCGTAATACATCCAATGCGTGCCACCGGGTGTTACCAGTACACTGGGGCAATGGCATTGGCCATAACTATATTCTTTTTAGAGGTAACTACCAGGCCTCTTTTCTACCCACGGGCCATCCGGCTTTGAACTGACAGCTAATCCAATGGCACTAAGTTTTGGTGTGGTAGACGATGATGAATAGTATAATCGATACTCATTACCTGATTTCATAATATATGGTGCCCATACGCTTTCGAATGGCGTCCCCCCATTTTGGTTAATATAGTTTGCTGCCTGCGAAGGAGTACCATTAAATGCCCAGCCAATAAATTCCCAGTCAATGAGGTTACGTGACTTGCGGATTTGTGCCCCGGTTCGTAATAACTGCTGCCTGTAGGCAACATCCGTAGAGTAGGAGTAGAAATAACCACCATCATACATGATGGATGGGTCATGTACATTATAAGGCCCCCAATTCATAACATTGGAAAATAAATACAGGACTGGATAGGTGTCAGAAATATTGTGAATATTGAAGGTGTCTCTTGGAGTGTCCTTACCTCCTTCTTTAGGGTCATTAATCGGTGTGCCAACCAGGTCATCTATCTCTTTTTTTACAGGAAAAAATCAATAGGGTGAATAATATCAATAAAATAAGAATAGTATCTTTGGCCGGTGCCGGCTTACATCCCATTTAGGAATCATTCCTTTCGTATTCGTTAGTCTGTTAGAAAAACAAATTTATCTAATCCCGGACTGAATGGTGTGGACAGATCGTTTTTAGGGGAGGACGTATTGATAAAGGAGCCCTCTATGAAAACCGGGTTGTAATAAATGGTAGGTTCTAAATAATCTCTGCGGCAATAGCGAATAATGCCGGCAAATCAATAGTAATTGACTGAAAATAAATTAAAATCATTTTAAATAGATTGTATGCCTGGCAGGATAAGAATTTTCGAAAATATAGGTTAATTGTTTTAAATCCTGAATATATATGTTGTGTAGGAGGGTTTTCATGATATATTTGCCGGAATTCTGCTTATAAATCATATATAGGTTATTCAAAAGAGGAGGTAGTTTACGCTTCATCCTTGCTTCATACTGGTTGAATATTTATATTTGTCCGCTTCGTTATAGATTGCAACCGAAGTTATTACTTAGGTTTAAACAATCTTAAAGCAGGGTGAAGCTCAAGAAAACCAATATAAAGAATATTAAACATTAGAAAATATACTCATGAAAGGTTACAAAATTATCGTTTTAGCCAAACAAGTTCCCGATACCCGGAATGTTGGTAAAGATGCGATGAAGGCAGATGGTACGGTAAACCGTGCAGCACTGCCTGCCATTTTTAATCCTGAAGATTTAAATGCCCTGGAACAGGCATTAAGGATTAAAGATGATTTCCCTGGCACAACGGTTACTATTTTAACAATGGGCCCCGGCCGTGCAGCAGAGATTATCAGAGAAGGCATGTTCCGGGGTGCAGACGATGGGATATTATTAACCGACCGGGCATTTGCCGGTTCTGATACATTGGCTACTTCGTATGCTATAAGCCAGGCTTTGAAAAAGATAGATTATGATATTATTATTGCCGGACGCCAGGCTATCGATGGCGATACCGCCCAGGTAGGCCCTCAGGTTGCCGAAAAACTTAACTTGCCGCAGGTTACCTATGTCGAGGGAATCAGGCAGATAGAAAAAGGGCGTATTATCCTGAAACGCCGTTTGGAAAGAGGGGTCGAAACAGTTAGTTGCCCAATACCGATGGTTATGACGGTAAATGCTTCGGCTCCGGCATGCCGTGCGCGTAATGCTAAGCTACTGATGAAATATAAGCATGCGAAAACCATTACTGAACTTCAAAATGCAGACGAAGATTATCTTCATTTGTACAACAACCGCCCCTTCCTGAATATCAGGGAGTGGACAGTGAACGATATCGAATCGAATCCGGCTGAACTTGGCCTGGCTGGGTCGCCTACGAAAGTGAAGAAAATTGAAAATGTTGTTCTTCAGGCAAAAGAGGCAAAGGTTTTAACGTCCTCGGATAACGATATTGAGCAACTTATGAAGGAGTTGTTTGAAAGTCACACTATTGGTTAAATTTAACACAGATGATTATGAACAACATTTTTGTATATTGTGAAATTGAAGATAGCCAGGTTGCAGAGGTTAGCCAGGAGTTGTTGACTAAAGGGAGGTCGCTGGCAAATGAGCTAAATTGTAAACTGGAAGCAATTGTCATTGGCAATAAGCTTGAAGGAATTGAAAAGCAGATTCTCCCATACGGGGTAGATATTTTATATACTGCTGACGATGAACGTTTGTATCCTTACCGGACTGAGCCCCATACCGCAGTAGTTGTGAAGCTCTTTGAGGAGCAAAAACCGCAAATTGCTTTATTAGGGGCTACTTCAATCGGACGTGATTTGGGGCCAAGGGTTTCTTCAGCTTTGCATAGTGGGCTGACAGCCGATTGCACAAGCCTGCTCATAGGCAGCCACGAGGATAAAAAACAGGGTAAAAAATATGAAAACCTGCTTTACCAGATACGTCCTGCTTTTGGCGGGAATATTATTGCAACCATAATAAACCCCGATTGCCGCCCGCAAATGGCAACCGTCCGCGAAGGGGTAATGAAAAAAAGTGTACTCGACACAAAATACAAAGGGCAAGTTGTAAAACTTGATGTTGGCAAGTATGTGGAAGATGATGATTTTGCTGTAGAGATTATTGAACGTCACATGGAAAAAAGCAAAGTAAACATCAAGGGGGCTCCTATTGTTGTTTCCGGTGGCTATGGAATGGGGTCAAAAGAGAATTTCCAGCTTTTATATGAATTAGCTGACGTTTTAGGTGGCGAAGTTGGTGCTTCTCGTGCAGCTGTCGATGCGGGTTATGTTGACCATGAACGCCAGGTTGGGCAAACAGGCGTTACTGTAAGGCCTAAATTATACATTGCCTGCGGAATCTCCGGGCAGGTACAGCACCGTGCAGGGATGGAAGAATCGGCACAGATTATTGCTATTAACACCGACCCTGAGGCTCCGATTAATTCCATTGCCGATTTTGTAATTACCGGCAATGTTGCTGAAGTTATTCCTAAAATGATTAAGTATTATAGAACGAACACCAAGTAATTCCTGGAAGCACTTAAATTAATAGTTATGGCTAATTTTTATACCGATAATATAGAACTGAAATTCCATCTTCAACATCCGTTAATGGAAAAAATAGTCCGTTTAAAAGAACGGGGCTTTACTGAAAAAGAAAAGTACGATTATGCACCCATGGATTATGAAGATGCACTGGACAGCTTTGATAAAGTTTTGGAAGTAGTTGGCGAATTATGTGGTGATATAGTTGCACCAAATGCAGAAAGTATCGATGCTGAAGGGCCACATGTTGTAAACGGGCACGTAATTTATGCCCGTGGCACCCAGGAAAATATAGATGCCCTGAATAAGGCCGGGTTAATGGGGATGTCGCTTCCTCGTAAATATAACGGGTTAAACTTCCCTATTGTCCCCTACATTATGGCTGCTGATATCGTTTCACGTGCAGATGCCGGGTTCGTGAATATATGGGGGCTTCAGGATTGTGCAGAAACAATCAATGAATATGCTTCAGAAGAGCAGAAAGAAAAATACCTGCCCAGGGTTTGTGCAGGCGAAACAATGGCAATGGACCTGACCGAGCCGGATGCCGGTTCCGACTTACAGGCTGTACAGCTAAAAGCAACCTGGAATGAAGAAAAACAAATATGGTTGTTAAACGGCGTAAAACGGTTTATTACCAATGGCGATGGCGATATATCTCTGGTATTGGCACGTTCTGAACCAGGCTCCAAAGATGGACGTGGTTTGTCCATGTTCATTTATGATAAGCAAAACGGAGGTGTGTCAGTCCGCCGTATTGAGCATAAAATGGGGATCATTGGCTCCCCAACATGCGAATTGGTTTTTAAAGATGCCCCCGGTGAATTAGTCGGCAGCCGGAAGATGGGCCTCATTAAATATGTAATGGCTCTTATGAATGGTGCCCGTTTGGGAATCGCGGCTCAATCAGTTGGGATTTGTGAGGCAGCTTACCGCGAAGCCCTGGCTTATGCGAAAGAGCGGGTACAGTTTGGTCAGGTTATTATCCGTTTCCCTGCGGTTTATGAGATGCTTGCAAACATGAAAGCAAAACTGGATGCTTCACGTACATTGTTATATGAAACAGCCCGGTTTGTAGATTTGTATAAAACTTATATGCATATTTCAGAAGAGCGGAAACTGGAAAAAGAAGAACGCATGGAAATGAAAAAATATCAGAAGCTTGCTGATATTTTCACACCGCTTGCCAAAGGGATGGCTAGTGAGTATAGTAACCAACTGGCTTATGATGCAGTTCAGATTCATGGAGGATCAGGGTTTATGAAAGATTACCCGGTTGAGAGGATCTATCGCGATGCACGCATTACTTCAATCTATGAAGGGACAACCCAGTTGCAGGTGGTTGCTGCTATTCGTGGGGTTACTACAGGTGGTTACGTTAATCAGATCCGAGCCTACGAGGCAGAGAAAATTGCTCCTGAATTAGAATACCTGCGCCGCATATTAATTATTTTAACTGACGACTACGAACAGGCAGTTAAAAAAGTGGTGAAAATGGATGATAATGAGTTTATCGACTTCCATGCACGGCGATTGGTCGAAATGGCAGGGCATATTATTATGAGTTACCTGCTCCTGCTGGATACGAACCGTGATAATTCATTTCTAAAATCTACAAGGAATTATATAAATCTTGCCAAGGCTCAGATTAAAGCACATGCCGAATTTATACGGTCTTCTGAATTGAGTGATTTAGGAGTATATAAATTTGAGAAGGAATAGGCTGCCTCATACATTCTAAAAGCCGGGTTGACCGGCTTTTTTATTGTTGGGCAATGTAATTTCCAGGCAATATCTGAACCTAATTCAGTTTATCTGTATTGGTATTTTGTTGAAAAATTCTTTACAGGGAGTGAAACCAATATTAAACTTCTTACGTAAAAAACGGTCGGTCATTTATTTTTTTTTAGCTGTTAGTTGTTGCAAAAGAGGGAGATATGAGAGATGGTTTTTTTTCTCAAAAAAAAGATCAAAAAAAAGTTTGGGTGTTAGGAAAAGGTGTTTACATTTGCAGCCGCTTTACGGGCCAACAATGGGGGCATAT
>JAADGO010000074.1 GCA_013152355.1 Chlorobiota bacterium | reverse complement strand
CTTGCATCCCAAACACTCGGGATGGAAGAAAAATTAGCTGAAGTCCAATGGAATCAAGATGTTGCTCGCAGGTTTTCAATTTAACTTTAAACAACTTCAATCTTAAATCCCCAACAACAACTCCCCAATATCTTTCCCGTTGGTAATCATTTGCCCGGGATTCTCGAGTAGTTGTTTAACTTCCACTAAAAACCCTACCGAATCTTTACCATCAATAATACGGTGGTCGTATGAAAGGGCAATATACATCATGGGGCGGATAACTACCTGCCCGCCTACAGCCATGGGCCGCTCAACAATAGCGTGCATCCCGAGGATAGCCGACTGAGGCGGGTTGATAATGGGTGTCGACAGCAAAGATCCAAATACACCGCCGTTAGTGATAGTAAACGTACCACCTGAAAGCTCCTCGACAGATATCTTTTTATTCCGGGCTTTCTCAGCCAACTCCTTAATTTCCATCTCTATTTCAGGAATACTTTTACTTTCGGCATTGCGTACATTGGGTACCATCAACCCTTTTGGCGTGGAGACTGCGATACCTACATCCACATAGCCGGGTGTTACGATTTCATCGCCGTCAATCATCGAAATAACCGTTGGGTGGGATTGTGCAGCAATGGCTACAGCTTTTGTAAAAAACGACATAAATCCAAGCTTAAACCCATGCTTTTCAATAAACTGCTGTTGGTATTTCTTCCGTAAATCCATTATGGGGCCCATATCCACCTCATTGAACGTGGTCAGCATGGCTGTTTCGTTCTTCACAGCTACCAACCGTTGGCTAAGCTTACGCCGCAACATTGACATTCGTTTGCGGCTCGCCTCGCGCGAAGCCGGCTTGCTCTCACCAATTCCATTTTGCTGTTTTGCTTCCGAAGAAAAAATCACTGCCTCAACCTCTTTTTTACCAAGGCGCTTCAACCCACTGATAATATCATCAACAGTAAGCCCGGCTTCTTTCATCATCTCTTTGGCCACCGATGTAACCTTCACCTTTCCAATATCATTTTTAGGTTCCCTCTCTGCCGTGCTGCCCTGGTATACCTCTTTGGGTTTATCAGCCGTTTTAGATCCCGCCACCTCTTTTTCAGGCTCTTCCTTTTCTTTTTTTGCAACAGGGGCTACGCTCGTATCAATTGTACATGCCACTTCGCCGACCGCTATTGCCTGCCCCTCTTCAACCTTAAAGGTAATCTTACCTCCCTCTTCGGCGATTAAAGTCAGGGTTGCTTTATCCGACTCTACTTCTGCTATTTCCTGCCCTTTTTCAACAAAGGAACCATCTTCTACCAGCCAGTTTCCAATTTCAACTTCGGTTATTGATTCTCCCGGGCTGGGAACTTTAATTTCTATCATTTTATTATTATTGAAGAGGTTTAAACTTCTTTTTTAGTAAATACCGTATTCAGTATCTTGTTCCGGCGTAATAAGTGCTTCTCCAACAACCCGCCGGCAGGGCTTGCTGTTTCGGGGCGTGCCACCACTTTAATACCCAGGTAGCCCAGCTTCCTGTGGATAAACGGCCATGCTCCCTGGTTCTCGGGCTCATCCTGTACCCAAATTATACTTTTCGCTGCTGAATACTTTTCAACGACTTCTTCAATCTGCCTGGCCGGGATGGGGTACAATTGTTCTACCCGCACCAGGGCTATATGTTCGGCTCCCTCTTCCAATTTCCGTTTAGCCAGGTCGTAATACAATCGTCCCGACACAAAAACCAACCTTTCAATATTTTGCGGCTTGGCATAATGGTCGTCTATTAATTCACGGAAAGCCCCATCTGTAAAATCTTTCATTTTCGAAACAACCATCGGATGCCTCAACAAACTTTTCGGGGTAAATACAATTAACGGAATCCGTACTTTCCATTTTACCTGCCTGCGCAACAGGTGGAACATATTAGCAGGGGTAGTAGGGACAACTACCTGCATATTATTGTTTGCCGCCAGCGTAAGGAACCTTTCTATCCTGGCACTTGAATGTTCCGGCCCCTGTCCTTCGTAACCATGCGGAAGGAATAATGCCAGGCCGTTCATCAGCCCCCATTTTTCATAAGCCGATGCAATAAACTGGTCGATTATAACCTGGGCTACATTGTGAAAATCCCCAAACTGGGCTTCCCAGATAGTCAACCCATTGGGTTGGGCCAATGCGTAGCCATATTCGAACCCCAAAACCCCATATTCAGAAAGCAATGAATTGTATATACAGAAAGGCGCCTGCCCTTCTGAAACATGTTTTAACGGGAAATATTTCTTGTCCGAATCTTCAAATACAAAGGAAGCATGCCTGTGGGCAAAAGTCCCTCTTTCGCTATCCTGCCCTGACACCCTCACCCTGTGCCCCTCGTTTACCAACGAACCGTATGCAAGCAATTCCCCCATTGCCCAGTCGAGCCGGTCGTCTAATACCATCATCCTGCGGTCGGACAGGATACGGGTTACCTTTTTGAAAAAGCTTTTCCCCTCAGGCACCTCTAAAATTTTATTGGCAATATTGGTTAATACATCCCTTGCAACTCCGGTTTCAGGCACATTGGACAGGTTAGTAGCGGACGGCTTTTCATACTGTACATATTCTTTAAGCAGAAACTCCCTGATCTTTAGTTTCTCGATCTTCTTCGAATCATCGTATTTCCCCTCAAGGTATTTATCAAAATCGATGATCTCCTTTCGTCCTTCCTCTTTTGAAAGGATATTCAGCTTTGCCAGTTTCTCAGAATAAATATCTCTCGGATTGGGGTGCTTAGCAATATATTTATACAACAATGGCTGTGTGAAACGGGGCTCATCGCTTTCGTTGTGCCCATACTTCCTGTAACAAAGGATGTCGATAAATACATCGTTATGGAATTCCTGACGGAATTCCATTGCCAGCCTGACCGTATAAATCAGAGCTTCCACATCATCGCCGTTCACGTGGAAAACCGGCGACCTGGTTACTTTTGCAACATCGGTGCAGTAGGTACTCGACCGTGCATCCAGGTAATTAGTGGTGAAACCAACCTGGTTGTTAATGATTAAATGAATTGTCCCCCCTGTTTTGTACCCATCAAGTTGCGACATCTGTATAACCTCATAAACCACCCCCTGGGCAGCAATGGCTGCATCACCATGAATAATAATCGGGGCGACTTTTTGATATCCCCCTTCCCCAATTGAATCGATCCGCGAACGTACCATGCCCTGAACCAGCGGGGCTACTGCCTCTAAATGCGATGGGTTGGGCATCAGTTTAAGGTTTACCTTCTTCCCCGAATCGGTGGTTACCACATTCTCATAGCCTAAATGGTATTTTACATCACCTAACTCAATATCGTCCTCATATTCTTTCCCATAAAATTCTTTAAAGATATTTTCGTACGGTTTTTGCATAATATTGGCCAGCACATTTAGCCTTCCACGGTGTGCCATTCCAATAATAAATTCGCTGATACCCAATCCGGCCCCATGTTCAATTACCGCATCCAGTGAAGGGATCAATGTTTCCGCCCCCTCTAAAGAGAACCTTTTCTGCCCGACAAATTTCTTATGAATAAAATTCTCGAAACCAACCGCCAGTTTCAGGTGGTAAAAAATATGCTTTCTTTTCTTTTCTGAAAAGTCATGCGAATTCCTGGTGCTTTCCATTTTTTGCTGAAGCCACTTTACCAATTCAGGGTTCCGCATGTAAACATATTCCACTCCGACCGACTGGCAATAGGTATCTTCAAGGAATTGGATAATATCTTTTAGTTTTGCCGGGCCAATACCAATCTCAGTCCCGATCCTGAATGTTTTTTCCAGGTCTGGTTTTTCCAGCCCAAAATTCTCAATATCTAATGTAGGCCGGTATTTCCTTCGGGTACGAACCGGGTTTGTTTTAGTGAACAGGTGGCCCCTTTGCCGGTATGCATGTATCAGGTTGTGAATGGTAAATTCTTTATCCAACCCTTCTATTTGCCGGGCAGGGACTTTTTGAGGATATGACTTCCTTGCCAGTTCAAACCCGGCAAAAAATTGCTGCCAGCTTTTACCTACCGAATCAGGATCCTCAAGGAATGACTGATAAATTTCTTCAAGAGCCGAAGGTTCTATACTGCCGACAGGTGAAATATTATCCATTGATTTTTTTTATTGAAGTTGTTTATTGCTTTGTGAATTTAACAAAAACATTTACATAAAGTTTATGTGAATGTTGCCATATTCAATATAAAAGTAGCCTTTATATTCAAATCCACATATAGCTATATCTTTTTTCTCATCAATAACTTCCCTTTCCGGTTTTTTATTTAATTTTACAAACCAGAGTTAATTCATTTTATAAAAAATACGCATAAATAAAAATAAAAAAATGAAATCTAAATTTTTGCTTAACTACCTGCCACTTCTGCTTGTTCTCTTCATTTCATCCTGCCAGGAATCTCAAAAGGCTGAGGTGAAGCGTCCCAATATACTTATTGCCATTAGCGATGACCAAAGCTTTGCACACACAAGCATCAACGGAAGTAAGTTGATACAAACCCCTGCTTTCGACCGGGTTGCCAGGGAAGGTATTTTATTCACCAATTGTATAGCTGCTTCGCCAGGGTGTGCACCATCGCGTGCATCATTACTTACCGGGCGGTATCCGTGGCAAAACGAGCAGGCCGGGCAACATGCCAGCGAATACCCAAAAAAGTATGTGCCTTTCCCCGATTTATTAGAAAAGGCCGGATACAAAATCGGCTATACAGGAAAAGGGTGCGACCCGTTTAACTGGAAAATTGGTGGAAGACTACACAACCCTGCCGGGCCTGTTTATAACGACATTAAATACACCGATGACGACCCGGACGGGCCTCCTGCCAATGGTATCCACAAGGAAAATTATTTTGCCAACTTCAAAAAATTCCTTAAGGAAAGAGAAGATGGCCAGCCATTCTATTTTTGGTATGGGGCATTCGAACCACACCGCTCATTTGAGAAAGGGAGCGGCAAAAGATTGGGGAAAGACATTCAATTGGCTAAAGTCCCCGGGTTCCTGCCTGATACCAGTGTAATTAGAAACGACATAGCGGATTATGCTATCGAAATTGAATGGTTTGATAAGCACTTAAGTGAAATGCTTGATTACCTGAAAGAGATAGGCGAACTGGACAATACAATTGTAATTGTTACCTCCGACAACGGGATGTCGTTCCCCAGGGCAAAAGCCAATGGTTACGAATATGGGATACACGTGCCTCTGGCGGTTTCTTCACCAAAATTAATACCCGGGGGAAGGGTTTTGGATGAACTAATAAGCTTCACCGACTTCGCCCCTACAATCCTGGATATCTGCGGGGTAACCCAGGAAGGGATGTTGCCCATTACCGGGAAAAGTATTAAAAACCTGCTGACAAATACCGATTCAACGGTATTGAAAGGGAGGGATTTTGTTTTCTCATCGCGTGAACGGCATTCGTCATCGCGGTGGCATAACCTTGGATACCCTGTACGCTCGATGAGGACTAAACAATTCCTGTTAGTTAAGAACTTTAAACCTGAACGCTGGCCGGCCGGCGCACCACAAATGCTGGATAAAGAGGGTAAATTATATCCAATGTACGGGCAAATTAATCCAGCAACAGGCATGTATGATTATGCTTTTACCGACATTGATGCCTGCCCTTCAAAAGATTTCCTTATTGAACACCACGATGATAAGAAATGGGGCAAATACTTTGACTGGGCTGTTGCTAAGCGCCCTGAGATAGAACTGTTCGATATCAAACGCGACCCCATGTGCCTGGATAATCTAGCCACCAACCCCGATTATCAGGTAATAAAGGATGAACTGATTGCAAAAATGGATTCTTTCCTGACTAAAACCGGAGACCCCCGCTTAGTAGGCAAGGACCCTGATATATTCGAAACATATAAAAGGTATTCGCCAATCAGGGATTTCCCTAAACCGGACTGGGCGAAGTAATCCCTAATAAGACCGGAATATATAAGGAGGCCTCTAAAAACCAGTTTTTTAGAGGCCTCTTTATATAACTTGTTCAACAAATAAAAAATAGTAAAGATGAAAAAAATCAACCTGTTTTTCTTAGCCCTGTTTTTTCTTGTGGCATTTCAATCATTGGCAGCAGAGAAAACTTCAAACGACTCGTTCTCCTTTGTTTTTATGACCGATATTCACCTGCAACCTGAAAGAAATGCAACTAAAGGGTTTTTACAGGCTATTGAAACAGTAAATAATTTAAAACCGGATTTTGTGCTGACAGGTGGTGACTTAATTATGGACGCCCTTGGGCAAACCTATTCAAGAAGCGATAGCCTGTACGATTTATATGAAACTACTATACAACAATTTGATATGCCTGTATTCAACACCATGGGAAATCATGAAGTTTTTGGTTTGTATGAAGAAAGCGGTATTGACCCAACCCATAAAGAATATGGCAAGAAAATGTATGAGAACCGTTTGAACAAGCGGTATTATTCATTTGAATACAACAATTGGCATTTTATTATTTTAGATGGGATCAGCTATACAGGCGACAAGCACTATTTTGGACTGATTGATTCAACTCAGGTTGAATGGCTAAAAGACGAATTAAAAGCCATAGGTAAAAAAGAACCTGTAGTGGTAAGCACCCATATCCCACTGTTAAGTGTTGGGAACCAGATTATGCATGGGCCGACCGAAGCATTTAAAAAAAGTTCTATAATTACAAATGCAAGGGAGATTATTAACATACTGGAAAACTATAATGTAAAAATAGTGCTTCAGGGGCACCTCCACTTTCTGGAGGATATTAATTACAACGGAATACATTATATAACAGGGGGCGCGGTTTGTGCCGGTTGGTGGAAAGGGCCGCGGTTTGGCATGGAAGAAGGATTCCTCTTAATAAAAGTAAAAAATGATGACTTTACCTGGAAATATATTGATTATGGATGGGAAGCAAGGGAGTAGAAAGTCGTAAGTAGAAAGATAAAGAGCTGCAAGCTACAAGCTACAAGCTACAAGCTACAAGCTGCAAACTACAAGCTGCAAACTACAAGCTGCAAACTGTAAGTATAATGACCTAATTAATGAATGCCGGGAATTAAATTTATTAACTGCGGCAATCTGCGATCTCTGCGGAATCTGCGTGAACTGAAAGCTACAAGCTGCAAGAGCCGGTTCGAGTTAGTTAACCGTAAATCG
>JAADGO010000142.1:1470-8716 GCA_013152355.1 Chlorobiota bacterium | reverse complement strand
GGTATCGTGGAATTATTGAAAAGGTACAACATCGAAACCAGCGGGAAGAATTGTGTGATCATTGGAAGGAGCAATATCGTAGGACGCCCGTTAAGTATTTTGATGTCGCAGAAAAGTATAAACTGCACGGTTACCGTTGCACACAGCCGTACCCGCAACCTGAAAGAAATATGCAGCAATGCCGATATACTGGTTGCTGCACTGGGAAGCCCCGGGTTTGTTAAAGGAGATATGGTAAAAGAAGGGGCTGTGGTTATTGATGTAGGCACTACCAGGGTTAAGTCTGATTTAACGAAATCCGGTTTTAAGTTAAAAGGAGATGTTGTTTTTGAAGAAGTGGCTGATAAATGTTCGTTCATAACGCCGGTACCGGGCGGAGTAGGGCCAATGACCCGTGTTTCGTTACTTCATAATACTCTTTTAGCAGCAAAGAAAGAAATCTACAAATAGTCCCCAGGCATATATATACGGTTGATACAAAATGAATTGCAGGTATGCAGGGGTAAATGCCCGGATGCTGTAAAATGCTTTTATGCCTGAAAAATTGATAGAATGAATATAAATAAGGCTTAATGCTTTTAAAATGTAGCAGATATTTAGTGTTTGTTAACACTTTTTAATAATTCTGTCTTTTTTTTTATATTTTTGAGCTACTATGATTGGTATTAACTGAAAATATTTTAAGGATGGAAGGCTTTTCTAAAAATGAGGGAATGAGTGATGTTGAAAGTAAATTCAAACAAGAGATTTATTCTAAAGTAGTCAGAGCTGGTAAAAGGACTTATTTTTTTGATGTTAAAAGTACCCGTAATGATGAGTTTTATTTAACTATCACCGAAAGTAAAAAGAAGTTTGAAAGCGATGGAAAATACCATTTCGAAAAACACAAGGTGTTTTTGTACAAAGAAGACTTCAATAAATTTATTGACAACCTACAGGATGTAATCGACTACATTCAGGAAAAACAACCGGTTCAGGATTCCAGGGTATATAATGATAATACCGAAGTTGACGGAAGTAAAGAGGAGCAAAAGGTTGTTGAAAAAAGTTACACAGATGTAGAGTTTGAAGACCTGGCAAAATAAAACAGTAGCCGGTTTTAATTTGAGGGGGCTGCCTCGTTATGCAATTCCCCGTTCCTTCTTTATCATCTCATAAGCCTCATTGACTTTCTGGAATTTTTCTTTTGCTGCTTTTTGGAAATCATCCCCCAGGTAACTCACCTTATCAGGGTGGTATTTTATAGCCATCCGGCGGTAGGCTGTTTTTACTTCATTATCTGTAGCCGATTCTTCAATTTCTAGTATTTTGTATGCATACCCCGTATCTTTTACGAACATTGCCTTCATTGACTCAAAATCCGAATTATTGATCCCCATTGACAGGCATATATGTTTTATGAGGTCCAGTTCGGTGGCATCAACGTGCCCATCGGCATTGGCAATCCCAAATAAAAAATGTACCAGTTGCAGCCTTGACGAATAATTCATGTTTTGCTGAATCTGCAAACAAACATCGGTAACCGGGATTGTTTGGTTTAGAAGGCCACGCAGCATTTTTATAGCCTCGTGCGCCGAGTCCTCCCCGAAATTCTGTACCAGGAATTTTTTCACGTAGTCCAGTTCCGACTTTAATACCCTGCCATCGGCTTTCATAACTGCTGCAACCAGCACAAGGAGGCTCATCACATAACCCCCGGTGGTTGTTTTCCTGACTCCCTGCACTGCCGTGTGGCTGCTGCCATCTACCATCGACCCTATTGTGAATCCTATTATTGCTCCAATGGGGCCTCCAAATGCCCAGCCAAGCCCTCCTCCAATCCATTTACCAAACTTTGCCATATTTTTTTATATTTTCATTTATTCTTAATACCTGTGGTATCAGTAATTCATCGTTGTTCTTAATTATGGCATCCGATAATTTTATTTTTTTCTCATCGGGCCATTGCTTACTCATACGTTCTAATACCTGCTCCTTTGAAATATGGTCGCGGGCCATAACCCGCTGTATCCTTACCTCTTTATCTGCAACGACTAAAATATTCTGATCCATTAACTTATCAAAGCCACTTTCAAACAAGATGGCTGCTTCGAGCAAAACATAACGGGCTTTTTGTTGCTCTACCCATAGTGCAAATTCATTTCTTACCTTTGGGTGAACCAGTTTATTGACTTTTTGCAGTGCATATTTGTCATTAAAAATGATGGAAGCCAGTTTTTTTTTGTCAATTACATGTTCAGGGGTATAAATACCGGAGCCAAAAAGGCGGATGAGTTTTTTCCTGGTATCAGGGTCGTTGTTTATTATGTTTTTTGCAACCGCATCAGCCTCGAATACCGGTACCCCAAGTATTTTGAAGAGCCTGCAAACAATAGTCTTGCCACTCCCAATCCCACCGGTTATTCCTATCTTCAGTGCCATATTTATTTTTTTTCAATCAGGTATTCAAATGTTTCGGGGGTGAACTTCAGGTTCTTAATAAACATTGGGTGCTTTTCCAGGGTAACCGTTACCTGGGCATCTCCTTTTTGAATAACACTATACGGGACAGTGAACAGGAAATCATCGCCAGAGATACCGGAAAACCTGCTTAGCCCTACCATAAATGAAACTTTTACTTTGTCAGGGAAGAATTTGACATTTACCGAATCAGGCTTATTCTTAACAGTAATAGGCGCTGTAAGTATTTTTTCCGTAAATTCATCGACAGTGATAATGGCTTTAACCTTCCTTGGTGTTAAGTGTGTTTTTTTTGGCTCGATTAATTCAATCTCAGTATTGATATCCTGCTCCACATTCTTAAACTCTTTCCTCACGGTATAAATAGAATCGACCTTGTTTAATATAGTCGTGGGGCCAACAACTTTAACAGTACTGGGGGTTATTACTATTGGGGATGTTATTTCGTATTGTGCTTTAAACGTTAACCCGATATTTGCTGAAACAGGTACCTCTTTTGACCTTAAACTATCAAGTACTAAAGTTAATATTTCAGGCTCGACTTCAAGGATGCTGATTTCATTGCTTATTTGTTTGGATATTTTGTTGATCAACCCCGAGGTACGTATCACGTAACTAAGCTGGCTGTTGGGTTTTGCATTCGATACCAACGAATTTATATTTAATATGATGGGGGTGAATGATAAGTGGAGTTTCTGGCGTAATAAAGAGAACCCGTGCGCATTAACTTTCAAACTGAAATATTCGGGGGGGTCGTTTGCCAGAAACCGGTTCTTAGGTACATTTACATATTTTACCGGGAACTCGAGGGTAGTATTATAATCTTTGCCCAGTGCATTAAGAAACCACAAAATGGTAGCAATAAGCACACAAATAAGGTATACAATTACTCGTTTATCCTGCCTGAGCTTCTCTAATTTAGAAAACCCCGGTATCTTAAGAAATTTCCCCGTTTCCACGTTGATTTATTTTATCAGGTAAAAATAACCATTTATACATGAAATTAAGGCCTTCTGTAATGTATTATTGAAAAATACAAAAGGGTTGGTAAACCCAACCCCTTCAATAAAATCATTACAACTTACTTTTGCCGAGGAGCATCGCTCATGTCTTTTATCACAGCACTCTTGTCCACTCTAATATTAACTTCTTTGTCGATCTGCAGGATTATTATACTCTCCTTGATATCTACTACCTTACCATATATTCCACCGGTAGTTACTACTTTATCGCCTTTGGCAAGGTTTTCTCGGAATTTACGCATCTCTTTCTGGCGTTTCATTTGTGGCCTGATCATGAAAAAATAGAATACAACCACGATTAATATCAAAGGTAGGAATGATGCTAACGGATTCGATTCGCCACCTGCCGGTTGTGTCATTAGAATATAATTCATAGTGTAAAATTTATTGTTTATATTTAATTATGTCATTGTTTTTAACTTCTGCAACTACAGCCAATTCTTTTGTGCCTTCCTGCGTATTGACATACAGTTTTATCATTTTAAATTGCTTCCCAAATAACCCTGATGTATCGAAGGTTACTTCAACAAGCCCCATTGACCCCGGAGGGTATACCGCCTTATCGGTTTTCACCTCAAGGCAGCCACATCCTTTATCAATGCTTTTTATGATTAAATAATCCTCCCCTGTGTTTTCTAAGCTGAAATCATAAACTGCAATTTCACCGGCCTGCAGTACCCCAAAATTATGTATTTCTTCTTTAAACTCAAACTGTGTAACCCCAACATTTTTTAAATTTGGCTCTTGTGCCTGTGTTTTGTGTTGCGTACCCCGGCCACACGAAGTAAACCCAGTTAAAATTATAAAAAATAATAGCTTATTCATTTTTAAACTTCACCAATTAATCCCCTCCCCGATTTTTTTACCATATCTGACTTTTTCAGGTCTTTAAGTGTTTTATCCAGGATGCCGTTTATAAAGCTGCGGCTTTTTTCAGTGCTGTAATATTTTGTGATTTCAATATACTCGTTTAATGTGACTTTCGTAGGTATTGTTGGGAAGTATAAAAATTCGGTAATGGCCAGTTGCATAATGATGATGTCGACAAAAGCAATCCTGTCAAGGTCCCAGTTCCTCGAATGGACATCAATAAGCCCCCTTATTTCATCGTGGTTTATAATAGCTTTCCTGAAAAGCCCTTTTGCAAAATCCCGGTCTTCTTCATCTTTAAACAAAGGCATTAATGGCTGCTGCCCGTCAGAATCTTCGCGGAATTTTTTTAATGATTTTGATATCATTGATATTGTATACTCAATATCGTCATTCCAGTAGATGCTTTGCTCTTCAAGTACCTGGTAAAGTTCTTCGCAATAAAGGAAGATTTTATTGTACACTTTGTCAATAAACCGTTGGTCGGTAGCAAAGGTGCTCTCCTCCAAAGCGATGTATTCTTTGTAAATATCCGACTCAACCAGGCGGTTATACAATTCTTTAATCAGCTCAGGGTGGTTTACCCAGCTTAGTTTTTTCTGGCTGATATATAGGTTTAACTGCTTGTTTTGTTTTAGTAAATTAATCAACCTGTTGTCAATAAACCGGGTATTGGGATGAAGGTCCTGGTCGGTTGGGCGGTGTTTATTCCTGCGGATTTCTATGTGTCTTTCATCGTATTTAACAACCTCAAGTATAAGGTCGAATAAATAATGGTAAAGGTCGTAAGCCTTATGAATACAGAAAAAAAGTTCTTTTTCAGAACTGTTTATCGACTTTTCCGGCGAGGAGTAATAGGCATACAAAATCTGTAGTACCTTTATTCTGATAATCCTTCTGCTAATCATTCTATTTAGAACTGTATTTCTTAAAATATGGTCGCAAAATTAAAACTTTTTATGTATTGGCACGACAATGAACAAAAATAATTGCCTGACGGCAGTGGAAAACTGGTTAATTTAATACTGAATTACAGTCAGGCAGGTTGTTCCCCATTTTTATGGTTTCTTATGCAACGTTAAAAATCATAGGAGGTAGAAACGTTCTGAGCTCCTTTATTGCTTACATTACCGGTATCCTCCGGCCCACCCTCATCCTCATCCTCATCCTCGGATTCGTCTTCCCAATCAAACTTTTCACGCCTGACAACGTATTTCCGGTAATAAATTGCCAGGGCCACACCCGACAATGAACCCCATAGATGCGACTCCCAGGAAATTTCGGGTTTCATGGGGAAAATACCCCAAAACATGCCGCCATATAAAAAAACTACCAGTACAGAAATCGTAAGCAACCTCAAATCGTTCCGTAAAATGCCGCTGAAAAAATGAAATGCCGCCATTCCGTAAACCACGCCACTTGCCCCGATGTGCCAGGCTTCGCGGGCTCCCAGCCAAACGCATATCCCGGAAATGAGGTAAATCTGGATAAAAATACGGTAGGAAATCTTCCGGTAATAATAAACAAGTGCCGACAGTAAAATAAAGAAAGGTACGGAATTGGCTATGAGGTGGTTATAGCTGGAATGGATAAATGGTGAAAAAAGGATTCCCGGTATACCTTTTATATGTAATGGGTAAATCCCGCCTCTCACAAAACTCAGCCCAAAAGTTTGCTCAATAAACTCTACCAACCAGAAAAAGAATAGGATGATTGCCGGGAAAATAAGGCTGTGGATAAGTATCCTTTTCTCCATGTTGTGGTCGATATTGTCCTGGTTGCTAGGGCGGTAGTTGAATATTGGCATTACCTGAGTATTTGTTTAATTGTATCTGCAAAATCATAAACCTCCTCTTCAGTGGTATCGAACGAGGTCATCCAGCGTACTTCCATCTGTTTTTCGTCCCATACATAAAAGAAATATTTTTCCTGAAGAGGGGCAATCAGCCTTTTCGGGACAATGGCAAAAACCCCGTTAGCATCAACTTGTTGGGTGATTCTTATCTCAGGTATCTTTCGTATCTCTCTTTCCAGTAATTTTGCCATCTTGTTGGCATGGGTTGCCAGTTCCTTCCAAAGGCTATTTTCAAAGTAGGCTAAAAACTGGGCTCCGGCAAAACGCATTTTTGAATAAAGTTGCATGCTCTGCTTGCGGATATATTTAGTGTTTTTTGCCAATTCAGGGTGAAAAAAGAGTACTGCTTCACCCATCATCATGCCGTTTTTTGTGCCACCAAACGATAGGATATCCACCCCGCAGTCTTTGGTAAAGGATTTAAAAGGCAGGTGTAGTGAAACCGCAGCATTAGCTAGTCGTGCCCCATCCAGGTGGAGGTACATTTCATGTTCATGTGCCAGCCGGGCAATGGCTTTAATCTCATCGGGTTGGTATACCGTACCCAATTCCGTTGCCTGCGAAATTGAAATGATTTTTGGTTGCGAATGATGTTCAAAATCAAAACCTGCCAGGTGTTTGCTGATCTCATCCGGCGTAATTTTTCCGTTTTCAGTAGGGAGTGGAATTAGTTTGCACCCGGTAAATTTCTCAGGTGCACCGCATTCATCTTCCTGGATATGAGCTGTCCCGGCACAAATTACGGAGTTGTAGCTTTGTGTTGCCGATGATAATCCTACTACGTTGGCCCCTGTCCCGTTGAACACAAAAAAAACTTCTGTTGATTTGCCAAATTCGTTTTTAAAGAGCTGAATAGCTTTTTGGGTGTAACTATCATCCCCATAGCCAATTACATGCCCTTTGTTTGCTTTTTCAATAGCCTTTAAAATATCCGGGTGTATCCCTGCATTATTGTCGCTTGCAAATCCTTTTTCCACTTGTAAATCATAAATTTATTCATAAAGTAAAGAAAAAAATGGCCGGTAATAAAATTTAAAAT
>JAADGO010000142.1:0-1334 GCA_013152355.1 Chlorobiota bacterium | reverse complement strand
TTTTATTCATGAAGTTGTTTAAAGTTAAGATTATTTTGCTGGTTTTTGTGTTGATTCAACCAATGGTTTTAAGGGCACAACAAACAAAACTTGATTCCTTTCTGACCCATACTCCCATTTTTATACGCGCGGGTTTTCAAAACGGGTGTGTAATCCCGACTAATGAATTTATACGCGGGCATAATTTTTTGAAAGATACCATCGATTCTTACAATTCGATTTCGTTTTTGTTGCTGAAACAAACCAAAGGCGATAAGTTGTGGGAACAGGTTTACGGATACCCGGTTTTTGGTGTTGGAATTTATTCGGCTCTTTTTAATGAAACCAAAGAACTTGGTGTCCCTATCTCTGTTTATGGTTTTTTTTCAGCACCTTTCATACGAATTAACAAATTTAGCTTTAATTACGAATTGGGGTTAGGGCTGGCATTTAACTGGAATAGCTTCGACCCGGTTGAAAACCCGAACAACATCGCCATCAGTGCCGAGCAAAGTACTTATATCGAGGCAGGCCTTAACCTGGAGTACCGGGTTGCCCGGAGGTATTATTTGAGTGCAGGATACGGATTCTACCATTTCTCAAATGGCAAACTCAAATTGCCAAACAAAGGATTAAATACTAAGGCCGTAAAATTTAGCATGAGATACCAGTTGAACAATGTTTCCTATTCATTTATTAAAAGGGACGTCCCCAAGTTTGAGAAACATTTCGAGTGGGATATTGATGTTTATGGTGGTGTGAAAAACGTAATTTATAAAGGAGGCGATGTTGATATCATTACAAAATACGAAGGCGTATATTACCCTGTCTATGGTATCAATAATACATTCAGCCGAAGCCTTAATTATAAATCGAAAGTAGGTTTTGGCTTTTCGATTGGGTATAATGGTGCAATAAATGCTCAGATTGCTGTTGAAGAAGGTGAGCTGGACCCTGTCGGCCAGCCTTTTGGCGATCACCTCGATGTTAATATTTACCCATCCTATGAGCTTGTTGTCGACAGGTTGGCGTTTGTTTTACAGCCCGGATTCTATATTTACAGGAAAAGGGCTTCAGGATTAACGCCCGGATTTTACCAGCGCATTGGTGTGAAATACCATTTCCTAAAAGATTATTTTTTAGGGGTGAGCTTACGTGCCTTCCATTTCCAGGAATCCGATTTTATTGAATGGAACATCGGGCGGAGGATAAAATGGTAGTTTTTAGAACTTCAAAATTCCTTTAGAATCGGATAGTAATTTAGACAGTCTCTAAAATAATTTAAAAATTACTAAAATGAAAAAATTACTGTTTATCATGGCTGCGCTTGCATTCGGATTGTTTGCATGCGCACA
>JAADGO010000133.1 GCA_013152355.1 Chlorobiota bacterium | reverse complement strand
TGTGTTCAAATCCTGCTTTTTTTTGTCCAAAAACTTTATCACAATAAATTCATTAATCAACTTGCAACAAAGTTAGTTAATATTAACTAACTCACAAAATAAATTTTACTGAAAAGGCAAAATAAAGGAGGCATATCATGAAATATGCCTCCGCTTTCATTTGGACATGGAATATATTTACCTGGTTAATTAGCTAAATTAGGATTAGCCAAAGTCTCACTTGCCGGAAGTGGGACATAGTATTTAATCGCCTCTCTTTTGCCACGGGACTTCTCCTGCTTCCTGAATATGCTTAACCAATGCTGACTTTAGTTTCTTAAATTCAGGGTTATCCCCTTCCTTTAAAGGGTACTGTTCTTTGGGGTCCTGCTCCAGGTCGAAAAACTGCATAGGCTCAAACGGGCTGTTATAAACCAGTTTGTAATTCAGGTAACGGGCTGCATAGTAGGCTACTCCCACGTATCTCCAGCCCTCTCGCCTTACCCAAAACAGAGTCCGGGCGGGTAGGTGCCCTCCCTTATTGAATACTGGTGAAATATCAATCCCGTCTACTTCAGGGACATCTGACACCCCGGCATAGTTACATATAGTGGTAAACCAGTCCATCCCCGCAATAAGCTCGTCACTTACGTTGGTATCAACCACATTCCCGGGCCAATAAACAAAGCAGGGGACTTTGATCCCCCCTTCGTACATGTCCTGCTTTCCACCCCGCAGCTCACCGTTTGAAGCATTAAATCGAAGGTTGCCACCATTATCGGAAGTAAATACGATCATAGTATTATTCATGTCGAGTTTCGATTTGACCTTCTCCAAAACCTGCCCAATGTTAAAGTCAAGATGTTCGATGAGCGCAACTATTTTTGCCCTTTTTTCATTCATCCCCGATTCTCTCCCCTTTACTTTCTCAAGCCATTCTTCCGGAGGCTGAATGGGGTCGTGCGGTGCGGTATATGCCAGGTAAAGGTATAACGGACCATCTGATTCTTTATAATTATCAAGGTATTCGATTGCCCATTTTGTTATTAATCCGGTTAGATGCCCTTCCTCTTTAAATTCTTTGTTGTTTTCCCTCAAAAAATTTTGGCCGTGCTGAATATGGGTGTAATAATCGGTCATCCCACTCAACCAGCTTTTTGAATAATCAAACCCTCTGTCGTTCGGCAGGTTTGGGCTTTCGAGTCCGAGGTGCCATTTCCCTATGAGGGCGGTTTGGTAACCTTCTTCTTTCAGCAATGCAGGCAATAGCGTTGTATTAGGGTCGAGGTAGCCGAAATTTATACTCTCAATAGGCCTGACCACTCCGGGCACACCGGCCTTATCGGGGTACTTGCCGGTTAACCATGATGCCCTGGAAGGTGAGCAAACCGGGCAGTTTACATAATAATTTGAAAGCCTGACCCCACTTGCAGCAAGTTTATCCAGTTCCGGCGTTAGTATGTCTTTCCCCCCATAACAACTCAGGTCTCCATACCCCAGGTCATCGGCAGATATAAAGATAATGTTGGGCTTATCCGGTAAATCAGGAGTTTGATTTTGTATGTTACATGAAAATAAAGGAATAAACAAGGATATGAACACGAATCTTCTCATTATCAATTGGTTTAGATTTGTATTGAAATCAGTATGCTAAATTTATCCCTTTTCCCCGTGACCACCAAAAGGAATAGCTTTTAATTTGGGCACTCTGCCAGGCTCTTTGGCGAATCCATTCATTACAAGAGACTGTTTAAAAATTATCCTTTACGTTTATTATGCGTCTTTTTCCGTCATATTTTAGCAATTTATCGTTAAATACAATGTTGTATTCGCCTCAAAATTGCTTTATCTGACAAAAAAAAACACTATAATAATTCATAAAAATAAAATTTAAACAGTCTCAAAATATGCTAAAATTTACCTAACTTGGTTCAACTAAAAGATACTATTATGGAACGTATTATTACCGACCCAAATGAAAAAATGTGGGGAATGCTATGCCACCTTACAGCTTTAGCCCTTTTTATAGGAATCCCTTTTGGCAACTTTGTCGGGCCGCTGATTATTTACCTGATAAAAAAAGATGAATATGAATTTGTAGCAGACCAGGGGAAAGAAGTCCTGAATTTTCAAATTACATGGTCACTCATTTTTATTGTTTCAGCGTTATTTATTATTATCGGAATAGGGGTTTTGATGCTGATAGGGTTTGGGATTGCCTGGCTGATCCTGGTAATTATTGGTACAGTTAAAGCGAATGAAGGCATCCATTACCGTTATCCATTGACTCTGTGTTTTATAAAATAATGCTTATTTTCGCATCCTATAAATTTTTTTAGCAAGCACAATGGTACAAAAACCTTCGATCCCAAAAGGGACTCGCGATTTTTCCCCGGTTGAAATGGCCCGGCGCAACTATATTTTTAATACCATTAAAGAGGTTTTCATGTTGTATGGTTTTCAGCCTATTGAGACCCCTTCCATGGAGAACCTGTCAACATTAATGGGGAAATACGGAGAAGAAGGAGATAAGCTGTTGTTCAAGATCTTAAACTCTGGCGATTTTATCTCGAAAGTGCCAGACGTCCTCCTCGAAGAAAAGAATTCTGCGAAAATCACCACTAAGATCTCAGAAAAAGGGTTGCGTTACGATTTAACCGTCCCGTTTGCCAGGTACGTGGTGCAACACCGCAACGATATTATTTTCCCATTCAAACGATACCAGATACAACCTGTTTGGCGTGCCGATAGGCCACAAAAAGGAAGGTACCGTGAATTTTACCAGTGCGATGTAGATATAATTGGCAGCAACAGCTTACTTAACGAAGTTGAGCTGGCCCAGATTATTGGCGATGTTTTTCAAAGGCTGAAAATTAAATCAGTAGTAAAAATCAATAACCGTAAGATATTGGCAGGTATTGCTGAGGTTATTGGCGAAGCCGGCCGAATTACGGATATTACAGTGGCTATTGATAAACTTGAAAAAATCGGGCAGGATAAAGTTAATCTTGAACTGGCTGAAAAAGGCATCCCGGCAGAAGCCATAAAAAAGCTACAGCCCATTTTGCATTTGGCAGGCACAACTTCTGAAAAACTCCGGCAACTTGAGGGTATTCTGGCCGGTTCGGAAACAGGCTTAAAAGGGGTTGGCGAATTAAACACTCTTTTTAGCTATTTCGAAACACTGCAACTGCCGGTAGAAGCAGAGCTTGACCTAACACTTGCACGTGGGTTAAATTACTATACCGGCGCAATTATCGAGGTAAAAGCCAAAGATGTTGAGATCGGGAGTATTTGCGGAGGCGGGCGTTACGATGATTTGACAGGGATTTTCGGTTTGCCGGATGTATCAGGGGTTGGCATCTCCTTTGGGGCAGAAAGAATATATGATGTCCTTTCACAACTGGAATTATTCCCATCAGAATCGTTAGAGGCTACCAAAATTTTATTTGTGAATTTCGGGAAAGACGAAGAGCTATATAGTCTGGGTATTTTATCTGAAGTGCGGCAAAAAGGGATTAATGCAGAAATTTACCCCGAGCCGGCTAAAATGAAGAAGCAGATGAATTATGCCAACAGGAAGCAAATCCCCTATGTTGTATTGGCAGGAGAATCGGAAATACAACAGCAAAAAATGACGTTGAAAAATATGGAAACCGGCAACCAGCAATTGGTAACTTCATCAGAACTGATAAAAATCCTTTCTGAATAGTAAAAAATACCCGAAATTACCCTCAAAATCAACCTATGCGAAAAACTACCGAGACAAATCGTCTGGCTAAAACAATTGGTGGCGACATACGTTTCCCATGAGGGCTTTCAAATCCAACTGCCTTTTTCCATGCTTTCGTTATTGAAGGCATAAAATTCCTAACTCTTATTAAATAGTTACCATGGAAAATAAAATTCATTATATATCCCCCGCCGATATAACCTTTGAGTTAATAGAAAAGATACTTGAGAATAATATAAAACTGGAGTTGTCGCAAGAATCCCAAAAGCTTATTCAGAAAAGTAAAGATTACCTGGATGAAAAAATTGCAAAAACCGATGGGCCGATGTATGGCATTAACACCGGATTTGGAGCTTTGTACGACATCGAAATATCCAATGCCGATTTAAGCAAGCTTCAGGAGAACCTAATTGTTTCGCATGCATGCAACATTGGGCCCGAAGTGCCTTCAGATGTTATACGGCTGATGCTCTTTTTAAAAGCCCATGCCCTTGCAAAAGGGAATTCTGCCGTACAACTGGTTACAGTCCAGCGAATAATCGATTTGTTCAACAACAATATTATTCCTGTTGTATGCGAACAGGGGTCACTGGGCGCCAGTGGAGACCTTGCTCCGTTAGCCATGCTTTTTTTGCCGCTATTGGGCTTAGGAGAAGTTTATTTCGAAGGGGAAAAGCAGGATGCTTCAAAGGTAATGAAGAGGTTTGGGTGGGAGCCTGTAAAATTGGAGGCAAAGGAGGGGTTAGCTTTATTAAACGGCACCCAGTTTATGAGTGCCCATGGAGTGTACACGTTACTGAAGACTTTCAGGATTGTAAAATACGCCGATATCATCGGTGCATTGTCATTGGATAGTTTTGATGGGTTAATTGAGCCTTTCCTCGAAAACATTCAAAAAATCCGCCCACATGCAGGGCAGGCACAAACAGCATTCAATTTCAGGCTTTTACTCAAGGGAAGCCAGCTTATTGCACAAAAAAAGCAACACATCCAGGATCCGTACTCATTTCGTTGTATCCCACAGGTACACGGCGCAGTAAAAGATACGGTAAAATATGTTTCGGGTATTATTGAAACAGAAATAAACTCGGTTACCGATAACCCAACCGTATTCCCCGATGAAGATTTAATTGTTTCAGGGGGGAATTTCCATGGCGAGCCACTGGCTTTGGCTCTTGACTTCTTAGCAATTGCCGTATCCGAACTTGGAAGCATCTCTGAAAGGCGTACTTACAGGCTTATTTCCGGCGAAAGGGGGTTGCCTGAATTCCTGGTAGCAAACCCAGGGCTTAATTCAGGTTTTATGATCCCGCAGTATGCGGCGGCTTCAATTGTAAGCCAGAATAAACAATTGTGTACACCGTCTTCAGTCGATTCCATACCCTCGTCAAATGAGCAGGAAGACCATGTAAGCATGGGAGGCAATGCAGCTACAAAAGCTCTAAAAGTTGTATTAAATGTCCAGAAAATACTAGCCATTGAATTATACAATGCGGCCCAGGCAATGGATTTCAGGAAGCCTAAAAAAACATCGGCATACCTCGATGGCTTTCTTGCACAATACAGGTTGAAAGTAAGGTTTATTGATGAGGATACTTTAATGTATAAAGGGATCAATGAAACAATTGAATTTTTAGATAAAGGAAGGCTTATTGAAGTTGTTTAAAATCAACCGTTACAAATCCCCTTTCCCGCGCATACGGAACCGTTTAAGCATATACATGCGGAACTGATTTTCCGTTTGATAGAGGCGGAGTACTTTTTCGGGAGGTAATACTTCCAGGAATTTTTCATTGTATTCCTTCATCAGGCCGGCTTCATCCTGAAAGGTTTGCACTACCTGGTATGTCAATTCTCTTACCTCCTTTTCCGAGTAATTACCATCGCCGCCCTGGGCAAGCCTTTCTAACTTCCTCCTTCGGGCAAGTACTTCCATCTTTTTTTTATCGAAAAGATTATATACAGGCCAGAATCTTTGTGCTTCGTCAGGCGTCAGGTCCAGTTTTTGCGTGATAAATGATATCTTTTCAGCACGGAACCTATCCCAATCAGGCCTTTTGTGCCCTCCCTGGGCAATTGCCTGGGTTCCAAATGCAAAAATAAATGCAATCAACAATAAAAGATTCTTATTTTTCATTTTTCATTTTTTTATCTGATTCAAGAAAAAGTTCGTATTCGTCAAATGAAGTACTAAGATACCCAATTAGTTCATCATCGCTATAATTCCCATCTTCCAAATTATTCTCAAGAAGTGCAAATAAAGAGTTCTCATCCAGCTCGTCAACAAGTATTGAGTATTGTTCATTTTTTTCGTTCTGTCCCGGGTAAAAATTGTTTTGGGCAACGGGAGACGTATCAAACCTGCTTAATGGCCAGTAAACAATCAGGAAGATTAAGGTGATACTTGCAGCCAGCCCCAGTACCGGTTTTAACAGCCTGATAAATGTCGTTTGCCTTTTCTTCTTATCTGCACCTTCCGTATGGAGTTTCGGTTCAAGGCGTGCGTAAAAATCTTCAAAATAGTTGCCTGGCACCCTGTATGGGTTGCCTTTTTTTACACTTGACAATTTTGGCGCTATTTTCTTTAAATCATCCATATCGCAATTTAGTATTTTGACGGAACAAACCGGAAAAGGTTTAATCTTCTATTTTACTTAAAAACTCTTCAATCTTCCTGACCGCATGGTGGTACGAAGCTTTTAAAGCCCCAACCGATGTATCCAGTATTTTGGACATTTCCTTGTATTTCAGGTTGTCAAAATATTTCATATTAAAAACCAGGCGTTGTTTCTCTGGTAGGGTAATTATCGCTTTTTGAAGTTTTTCCTGTATCTCATCGCCATCAAAATACGGGTCTGCCTCAAGGTTATCCACCAGGTAGTCGCTTAACTCGCTCATTGGGAACATATTTTTCCGCTTTTTAGAATTAATAAACGTTAATGATTCGTTTGTGGCAATCCTGTAAAGCCATGTATAAAGCCCTGATTCTTCTCTGAAATTATTTAAGTTCTTCCATACTTTCACAAATGTATTTTGTAAAACATCGTCTGCATCGTCATGGTCAAGCACAATCCTGCGTATATGCCAGTACAAACGCTCCTGGTATTTCTCAACAAGCATTTGAAAGGCATGGTTTTGCATTTCCCCCGCCTTTAAGCCTGCAATCAATTCCCGGTCGCTCTTGTGCATAAACTTTTATTTCCTGTATGACCTGTTAAAATAATAAAGGTTTAAGATATATCCTATATTTTATTTAAGGCACCTTCTTTAACTTTTTTAACAGAATCAGGAATTGAGTGTACGAAACCATTAACTTTGCACAACTAATTTAAATAAAAAAGATAATGGCATTGAAGTGTGGTATTGTAGGGTTGCCCAATGTTGGCAAGTCAACTCTTTTTAATTGTTTGTCGAATGCAAAAGCTCAATCTGCTAATTTCCCGTTTTGTACTATCGAACCCAATGTTGGGATTATTACGGTTCCTGACGAACGTTTAATAAAACTCGCAGAAATTGACAAACCGGCAAAAGTAATACCCACAACTATCGAAATTGTAGATATTGCAGGGTTGGTGAAAGGAGCCAGCAAAGGCGAAGGTTTAGGGAACAAATTTTTGGCAAATATCCGTGAAACAGATGCTATTGTACATGTACTGCGTTGTTTTGAGAATGATAATATTACGCATGTCGATGGCTCAATTAACCCCGTCAGGGACAAAGAGGTTATCGACCTTGAATTACAATTAAAAGACCTGGAAACCATTGAAAGCCGTATTGAAAAACTGGAAAAACAGGCAAAACACAATAATGACCCCAAAATGAAAAAAATGGTTGAGGTTGCTTTTCGCTACCGTGAGGTTTTGTTGCAGGGGAAATCGGCACGTACATTAAAACTATCCGGCGAAGAGGCAAAAATTGCCAAAGAATTCTTCCTGTTAACCAACAAGCCGGTTTTGTATGTCTGTAACGTGGATGAAGCCTCAGCAAAAAATGGGAATAAGTTCGTAGATGCTATAAGAGAGGCTGTTAAGGGAGAAACTGCTGAATTCCTGGTAATTGCAGCAGCTACTGAAGCCGATATTGCCGAACTGGAAGAATATGAGGAAAAACAGCTTTTCCTTGAAGAATTAGGACTGGACGAGCCAGGCGTGAATAAACTGATACATGCAGCATATAACCTCCTCAACCTGAAAACATATTTCACCACCGGGGCCGACGAATCAAGGGCATGGACATTTACAGACGGGATAAAAGCACCACAAGCTGCCGGGATTATCCATACAGATTTTGAAAAGGGGTTTATACGTGCAGAAGTCATAAAATATAACGATTATATAAAATATGGTTCGGAACATGCTTGCCGCGAAGCCGGGAAAATAGCTGTCGAAGGAAAAGAATATGTGGTGCAGGATGGCGACATCATGCATTTCAGGTTCAATGTATAAAAAAATAATACCTCATCTTCCCTACTCTACTCTTTCTAATATAGAACACTCTAAAATAAAAATTTAAGGGGTAATCCCCCCATCCTAACAAAAATTTGGCAAAGTAAAGGAAATATCCAGGGGGGAGGCTTCAAAAAAACATGCTTTCCAGGTTGATTCTTGATTGCAAAAGGGGGTATAAACAAAATATTGCACTTTTACACTTTTTATACAAACAGTGCCTTTTTCACGCTTTTGTAAAGCATTACCTTTATTTAAATAGAAAATTGTCGTATTTTATTTGCAAATAATAACAAAGTGATTATTTTTGCTTCGTGAATTCAGTAAATAAAATAATAACATAAAATATGTGTGGAATAGTTAGTGTTTTTGATTTGAAAGTTGACTCGCAGAGTTTGAGGAAGCAGGTATTGAAAATGTCGAAAAGGCTAAGGCACAGAGGGCCCGACTGGTCGGGGATTTACTGTGGCGATAAAGCAATCTTAGCACATGAAAGGCTTTCGATTGTCGACCCGGAGTCGGGAGGGCAGCCGCTATACAGCGATGACGGGAAACTTATTTTAGCCGTTAATGGCGAAATTTATAACCACATTGAGCTCCGCGGCCAGCTAAAAGAGGACTACAAATTCCTCACTAAATCAGACTGCGAGATCATCCTGGCACTATATCGTGAAAAAGGGGCAGCATTCCTTGATGATATGAATGGTATTTTTGCATTTGCACTTTATGATGAAGAAAATGACGCATACTTAATTGCCCGCGACCATATAGGTATCATCCCCCTATATATGGGATGGGACGAATACGGCAATTTTTATGTGGCTTCCGAGCTGAAAGCTTTAGAAGGTTATTGTAGGAAGATTGAGGAATTCCCACCTGCCCACTACCTTTATAGTAAAGAAGGTGAAATAAAAAGGTGGTATTCACGCGACTGGATGGACTATGAGAATGTTAAAAACAATACAACCGATATAGAGGAACTGAAGAAGGCCATGGAAGATGCTGTACATCGCCAGTTGATGTCCGATGTCCCCTATGGCGTATTGTTATCCGGAGGGCTGGATTCTTCCATTACTTCGGCTATTGCCAAACTATATGCTGCAAAAAGGGTTGAATCGGGCGACCAGCAAGTTGCATGGTGGCCTCAGTTGCACTCGTTTGTTATCGGGCTTGAAGGTTCGCCCGACCTTGCTGCTGCACGAAAAGTAGCAGACCATATCGGGACGGTCCACCATGAAATCCATTATAGCATCCAGGAGGGTTTGGATGCTATCAGCGATGTGATTTACCACCTGGAGACTTTTGACGTAACCACAATACGCGCCTCTACACCAATGTACCTTGTTGCCCGTGTAATTAAGTCGATGGGTATAAAAATGGTACTTACCGGCGAAGGTGCCGATGAAATATTCGGTGGTTATTTGTACTTCCACAAAGCACCTGATGCAAAGGAGTTCCACCAGGAGACGCTCAGGAAAATAAGCCGCCTTCATTTATACGATTGCTTAAGGGCAAACAAGTCGCTGGCTGCATGGGGTGTCGAAGGGCGTGTACCTTTCCTCGACAAAGAGTTTATTGATGTGGCAATGCGTATCAACCCGGAAGATAAAATGTCGAAAAACGGCAAAATTGAAAAATGGGTCGTACGGAAAGCTTTTGAAGACATCCTGCCCGAGAGTGTTGCCTGGAGGCAAAAAGAGCAATTCTCGGATGGTGTCGGGTATGGCTGGATCGACACATTGAAAAAAATTGCGCAGGAGCAGGTGTCAGACGATATGATGGCAAATGCAGAATACCGTTTCCCGGTAAGTACACCTCAAAACAAAGAGGAATATATGTACCGCGTAATTTTCAGCGAACATTTCCCATCCGACCAGGCTGCTGCCTGTGTACCTTCTGTCCCCTCAATTGCCTGTAGTACAGGCGAGGCTTTGGCGTGGGACAAGGCATTCCAGAACAATGCCGACCCATCAGGGCGTGCTGTTTCATCGGTACACGAGCATGGGACAGAATTCTCAGACCTGAAGAAAAGCCGGGGAAAAAAAATATCCTGATTTAGAGACTGTTTAAAAATTATATGTAAAAACCATCCTTCCACGCAGGTGTGGAAAGGTGGTTTTTATTGAAATTGTGGGGGGGGGGATTTTTTCAAAAAGACAAACCCAATAAGCCTGCCTGACATAGGTATGGAACACCCAAGTCTTAGTACTTCCTGTTAGTAGTGAGGGCTTCACTTAAAGTGAAACCCTCACTAAAAGAGGAGTAGCTGATGTTAATTTTTTCTTATTCAGATTGTCCAAAATTTATGTTTAGGGATTATGAAGAAATAACATGACTGGAATTGACGTAATTATTTTGTGCGATAACAAGGCAAAAAACGCAGATAGCCATAGTTACGGCGAGGCTTTTTAACGAAGTTAGCGTGCAAGAGAACGAGTCAAAACGGTTAGGTTATTTCTTCACAATCCCTTAGTCCACAACTTTATGAAATGCCCACTTATTTCAGATGGCTCAGAGAGTTGTCCACAATTCGAATAAAGTTCCTGAAAATATCCGCATTATAAAATTCAGGGTGGAACTGGCAGGTATAAACCGGCTTGCCCTTATGCTTCATTAACTGGTTTTTACATACGCGGGAAGTCGCTAATTGAATGAAACCACCTGGTAAAGTAATCGAGTCGTTGTGCATCTGTTTTACTTTAAAAGGCGAGTGGATACCATCCAATATCGGGTCTTCATTAATAATATCTACCTCTGAATCACCCGACTCAGGCTCTCTGTTTCGTAATAGTTTTGCCCCATAAAGGACGCCCGTAATATGATGCCCTGCACAAATCCCAAAAATTGGTTTCCCACAAGTAGTTATCCACTGAAAATACGGGAGGTGGTGAGCAACAATATCATCTCCTTTCGGCGAGCCGGTTATGATGATTCCATCCCAATGGCTAAAATCAATATCTTGCGATTTTTTGTACTCAATACTTTTAAACCGGGTATTTAATGGCTTTAAAACCTCCTCTATACTTAAATAAAACTCAGACACCCCCGGTTCTGCACTATTTATGATTAATATATTTGAATCCATCGTATATAAATTACAGATGCAACATAGAAATTTAAAATAACATTCCACTACAAGTAGCAATGAAGTTGTTTAAAGTTAAAGTGGATTTTCGAGAGTGACAGATTGATTATCAGTGGCAAGGCTCGATTTTTCTTGCATAGCCAAAGCTATGGAAGGAAAATTAGCTGAAGCCCAATGAAATCAAGATGTTGCTCGCAGGTTTTCAATTTGACTTTAAACAACTTCAATAAAACCCCTAAAATTACACAATAAGGATACTTTAAAAATTTGTTGAATAATAAAGAAAATATTGATATAAAGAAAGGTTTCATGAGGCATACCCCTCTTTTTTATTATTTTTGCTCAAACATTCCCTCATACTTATTTATTTGAATATGAATTTAAAATACAATAATCCAACATGAACACAGCAGTAGTAGAAAAGGCAGCCAATAATATTCGTATCCTGGCTGCAGCAATGGTAGAAAAAGCAAAATCAGGGCATCCGGGGGGTGCAATGGGAGGTGCCGACTTTATTAATATACTTTACTCTGAATTCTTAAATTACGACCCTTCCGATATGGGATGGCCCAACCGCGACAGGTTTTTCCTGGACCCCGGGCACATGTCTCCAATGCTTTATTCCGTATTGGCATTAGCCGGCTACTATACTATGTCCGACCTGGAAAATTTCCGCCAATGGGGCAGTGTTACCCCCGGGCATCCTGAACTAGATGTTTTACGTGGAGTGGAAAATACTTCAGGCCCACTTGGGCAGGGGCATACAATGGCTGTTGGAGCTGCAATCGCAGAAAGGTTCCTGGTTAGCCGTTTTGGAGAATGGATGGCGCACAAAACTTACGCCTTCATATCAGACGGGGGTGTCCAGGAAGAAATTTCCCAAGGGGCAGGGCGGATAGCAGGATTCCTGGGACTGAGCAACCTGATTTTATTTTACGACTCGAACGACATCCAGCTTTCTACCTCAACAGACGAAGTTACAGCAGAAGATACTGCAAAAAAATACGAAGCATGGGGATGGAAAGTCATTACAATTAATGGCAACGATGCCGAAGCAATCAGGGCTGCATTAAAAGAAGCAAATAACGAATCGGAAAGGCCAACCCTGATAATTGGCAAAACAATAATGGGGAAAGGCGCAATTACTGAGAATGGAGACAGCTTCGAAAGGCAATGCTCCACGCATGGTATGCCGCTGACCAATGCAGGCGCATCGTTCGTAAAATCGATTACAAACTTAGGCGGCGACCCTGAAAACCCATTTGTAATATTTGACGATGTAAAAGAAGCGTACGCAAAACGCAGAGAAGAACTAATTGAAGCTGCTGCCGCAAAAAAAGCAAAGCAAGCCGAATGGGAAGCCGCCAACCCCGGATTAGCTGCAAAACTTAATAGGTTCCTCGACAAAAAGGCACCTGAGTTTAATTTCTCGGAGATTGAACAAAAAGCCAATTCAGCCACACGTGGGGCATCAAGCACTGTATTAGCAGCTTTTGCCAGCAAGGTTGAAAACATGGTTGTTTCATCAGCCGATTTATCAAATTCGGATAAAACAGACGGATTCCTAAAAAAAACCACTGCCTTTAAAAAAGGCGATTTCAGCGGTTCTTTCTTACAGGCCGGAGTTAGCGAACTAACCATGGCTGCCGTGGCAAACGGAATGGCATTGCATGGAGGCATTATCCCGGTTTGCGGAACTTTCTTCGTATTCTCAGACTACATGAAACCGGCTTTACGATTGGCAGCTCTAATGGAGATACCGGTAAAATATGTATGGACTCACGATGCTTTCCGTGTAGGCGAAGACGGCCCAACCCACCAGCCTGTAGAGCAGGAAGCCCAACTCAGGCTGATGGAGAAACTGAAAAACCATAAAGGCAGGAACAGCATGCTGGTACTACGCCCTGCCGATGCCGATGAAACAACCATTGCATGGAAACTGGCTCTTGAGAACACAGCAACACCAAGTGCCTTGATTTTGTCGCGTCAGAATATTACAAGCTTGCCTGCAAAAGGAAACCGTTATAGTGAAGCATTGCAGTCAGAAAAAGGTGCTTATATTGTAGAAGACTGCGAAGGCACCCCTGATGTAATTTTATTAGCCAGCGGCTCCGAAGTTTCTACACTGGTTGAAGGAGCAAAATTGCTGAAAGAAAAAGATGCAATTAAAATACGTATTGTATCCGTACCTTCCGAAGGCTTATTCCGTTCGCAACCAAAAGAATACCAGGAAAGCATACTTCCGCCAGGGATAAAAAGATTTGGACTGACGGCAGGATTGCCCGTAACACTGGAAGGGTTGGTTGGCGAAAATGGTAAAACATGGGGACTTGAATCATTTGGTTATTCAGCACCTTATAAAGTACTGGATGAAAAACTTGGTTTTAACGGTGAGAATGTTTACAGGCAGGTGAGAAAAATAATATAAAAGATTACCCCGGGTATCCCGGGGTAATTAACAAACCCAATACATTACAATATTATTTGTTTTTGATCGACCGTTGTAGTTCCAGCAATGGGCGGTAACCAATTAGTTTAACCCCTTCTTTTTCAAGGAGTGCCTTAAATCCGGAGTCTGTTACAAAAAGCTCATACTCCTGAATCCGTGTCTGCCAGCTATTGGTTATAGATTTTATCTCATCGCCCGGGGTCGATGCATGTATAAAAACCTCGGTAACACCAGGTTTTAAGCCCCGGACAACACCTTCCCAAAAACCCTTTACATCATTTTTATCATACGACTCCAATTCATCGTAAACAAAATAATCAGGGAAAACAATCCCTTCCCCGGCAAATGTTTCACGAAGGCCGGGAGCCCCCATCCTTTCCAAAGTAGACTGTGACGCCATACGTACCGGGAGGTTAAATTCAACTGCCAATTGCAAATATACCTGCATGTACTCCTGTTTATATTGCAGTGTACCCATGTGCGAATCAATATGTGTAACGGGGACACCTGCATCCAGGGCTTTCCTGATTTGCGCACGCCCTTCAATCAGGGCCTCCTCCGGGGTTGCATGTTCGTAAACCTCACTTACCTCGCGCCACATAAATCCCATTTTATCTGCAAGCCCTTTCACCAAACAAATATCTGATAAAGGTTGCCAACGGTAATACTTCCATTCCGATGTATGCGTCAGGTGTACCCCCAGGTCCACGCCCTTATTCTTTGCAGCATAATCGGCAATCTCCGGAAACCAGGGGCATGGCACCATAATCGTGCCTGAAGTGATTAGCCCTTCCTCCAACCCCTGGATTGCTGCCAGGTTTGCAGCATGGCACATACCCACATCATCACAATTAACAATTAAAAGCTTATCCGTTGGTTTATAGCCCAACCTTTCGGAAAGTAATTTTCCCTGGCCAAACAACGTTGTTGAAATAGTTAATGCCATTATTATAAATAATATATTCCTTAATTTCATATTATTTGATTCTAAATTAGTCAATCTCTTTCAATATTAATTAATGTTTTCCGGTTTCACGCTCTTCCCAGCCACTTCGTCCTTCATCGATAAATATTTCCTGTACCGATTTGGAAACACGGTCATCTACTTCTTCCACCAGGTGCACCCTTAAAGGGCTAGTCAGACGTTTTCTCCATTCCAAAACCGGCTGATACGGGTTCTCAGCATCTTCAATTTTATAAACCAGGTACGCCCATTTTTCTGTGAAGAAATTCCCTTTCATTGCCGGCACCATTTGTTGCATATTAGACGACAGGAAAGGAAGCGATAAAGCACGTGCCCAGTAAATCCATGGGCCTCCGGTAATATACATATACGGATTCAATAACCGCTCCCTCGATTCCAGCCCGGCATTAGTGTAATCCAGCTGAATACCGGCAAAACCAATACCTTCCTCACTATTATAAAAGGTTATCCACGGCACATCAGCCTCCATTTTCAGGTCGGTGAGGTCGGGCATATCAGCTACATTATAAGTTATCACCCTATCGCGAATCACATCGTACCAGGCAGCATGCGTCATCAGCTCACGTTTAAACACAATCTCCCCATTTCGCAAAGCAATACAATTAATGGACTTATTAATCCGCATACTGGTGGAACTAAAAAAATAGGGGACATTGGGGAAAAATTCGTACCGCACCGAGGCATCTACCTCCGGAATATCTCGCAAGTTACCCCACAATTCGACAACGGCAGTAACCGGGCCAGAAATAAGGTTTATATGTTGAGGAGGTTTCCAATCGGCCGTATGTGTCCACGGGCGTGGCGGCGAATAAATACCCGGGTTCCAGTGAATAGCTCCATTGGTCTCCATCCGGTGAAATAGAGGGAATTCCGGTTTTTCGTCCAGGGTCAGCTGGTCTACATGCCCCGAATTGGGATGAAGCACAATTGAAAGCACTCCATTTTCCACACTTATACCTGGCATTTCACCCTGTACCTTCAGTTGGCTGCTGTAAACCTTAGACATAGCTTTATCGTTGTTGTAGTATACCAGGTAAACCTTGCTGGAATTTGCCGGCACATCGGCTATAAAAGCCACCCTTGCACTTATCGTGGGATACCACAAAGGCACTTCACGGGTGGGCTTGCCGTTCTCATCCGGTGCCATGTCGTCTTCCAACATAAATTTTTCCAAGTCATAAACCTGGCATGGCACACCCGATAAGGCATGTGTTTGCGGATCGACCGCTACAACACGGATTTCCCGCTTTAAATCGAAAGCCTCATCAGGATAAAAGGGCAATAACACCTCAACGGCTTCTGACTTCCGGCCGATTCCGGCAGTTTCACTTACAACTACCGCTTTATAATTTTTCCAGGCCGGGTCGAATACAGCTACTCCCTCAGGGGCTTTAACCGTTACTGTACTCGACAGCCAGGTATCGTCTGCCAGGCCCTTTACACTCTTCTTTATACGTACTGATAATTTAATTGTATAACTTTTACCGGGCTCCCACCTTACCCAGCCAACCAGATGCGGGGTTTTATACAACGTACCATCTTGCGACAAACCATATCCCGAAGGTGGGCGATGCGACAAAGGCGGATGATTTAGTTCCATCGCATCTTTAGCCCGGTGCAGGTCGGTAGCCCGAAGAATTTTTCCATTTACCGCAGCCTGCACTTCAATAATCGAAGGTTCAGGCAATTCCAAATCGGCCGAAAAATGATAAAAAGGGATAGCCGGGCAAGGGTAACCCAACTCGACATGCTTGACAATCAGTGTTTCTTTTGCCTGTATTTTACTCCCTAAGATAATCAAAGCAAAAAGCAGGGGTAGGAAGGATAATTTTTGTTTCATTCGTATATATGTTATAATTAGTTGATTAAATCTTTAATACGACTCATGCCGCCATTCTTTAAAAGAAACTCCAGGTGATGGGTTTTATTGGCTCTTTCTTGTCATCACCAGGTTCCTCTCCCGAAGAGCTTTAACGCCTTTTTTCCAACTTCCTTCGGTAGCCCACATATAGTAAGAAAAATACATATTATTTTTTTGGACAATATGTACCCAGGGCTGAAACTCCATATAATAATAATGTGATCCGGGGTTTTTCGGGTGGTTCATCCACATGTGCAAGAATTCGGGTTGGCCAACCGGGAAAGCCCCAACAAATGAAACATCTTCTTTGGTATCATATCCGGCATTCCACCCCTCTTCCAAATAGAAGATGTGCCCATAATAATTTTCCGGCCGCATACGGTATTCCAACAACCCTTCCATATCCGGCACCACAAACACATCTTCAGGGCCATGCTCTTTTCCCATCTCTAATATAGGCTGTGGCCCAATCATGTTAGCTTCCGGATTTTTAAAGTCGAGCTTGAATTTCACCTCCAAAAGCGGGGAATTCCCATATAGAGTAAATATCTTCTCCAGTTTGTTCCCGAAATAATCGGCTGTCATTTTCACACTCACACTTGAGCCTTTGTCCTTAACTATCTCCACATCATATACCTTATGGGTTTCCATACTGGGCTGCCCCAGAAAATCTTCAAAACCACCAAAAGGATAGAATTGCCGTTTTCTGAACGGTCGTTTATCATCAATAGGTTTCCCAGGCCATTTTTTGAATAGTACATTATCGTTTTTACTTTTTACGATGTATTCAATCACCCGGGCTCCGGTGGCTAATAAAGTAACCCTAACCTGGTCATTTTCCATCCGGTATTCCTTAACCCCATCCGAATTAAGGTCGACAAGTGACAAAATCGGCTTGCCGCCTTCTTTACCAACGCCAAGCTGAGTCTCAGCCAGTGTACCTAATGCAGAAGCTGTAACCCGGTAACTGCCGGCTGGTATTTCCAGATCAAAGAATAATTCGGTATAAGCATCCGGGGCAAGTGTGCAAATCTGTTCTTTTTCAAGAATAACTTTTCCGGGTTGCCCCATTTTGTAAACCTGTACCTTAACAGGAAAAGACGATTGACGGGAGAAGTTCCGCACCGACACCGGGTATTCCACAACCGGCGATTGCCCGTATAATAACTGATGAACCATAACAGCAGGAGGCATCTTCATCATAGTAACGGTTGATTTCCTTTTCCCGTCCCATTCAAAACTAAGGCCTATAGGATTAGTCTTGCCCATGGCTTCTTTATTTATTTTCAACCTGAACTTCAAATCCTTTTCACTAAAGGCAGGCAGGCTAACCTCTACCTCTTTATCAGCTAACTCCAGATACCGGGGCAACACTACCGATAGTTTTCCTGAAACCGGATGGGCATAATGGTTTACCAGGCTAAGCCTAAGCTCCGACCCCCGGGTTTCGGCTTTTAGGCTGATCCGGTCTCCATAATATTCTTCCAGGTAAACCCGGTCGAGCAACAACAGTTGAAGGGTATTGCGGTAAATAGCTGCCCCCACCATTTTACCTTCGGGCAGCACGCCAACAGATTTCCTTTCCCTGATGGCATTAACTAAGGCGTCCTTGGTAAATTTAGTCCCCTTTTCAATAAACAAAACCATTGACGAAGCAGCACCACCGGATAAATTGCCTGTCAGGGTTACAAAAGGAACGTCCTCCTCGTCAATCTGTTCCTTATTACCTTCAATGGCCACATATCCATCAAACTGATGATGGTCAGCAATGGTATCGTATACCGGACGGTAAATAAACCCATTCTTTTTATGAACAAATTCCACATACTCATCTTTGGTAATATCCTGCTCCTGAAGCCCCTCATAATCATCGCAGCCAAACAAAAAATTCCGGCTGCCGGTTATATATGAGGGGGTAAATGAGCCCACATCCACCAGGGCAGGATTTCCCAATTCGTCCATCCATGAAATATATTCATCTTTTGCCCGGAAGTCGTTGTAGCCACTAAAAACAAACCAGGTATTCCCCTCATCCATCCCTCTTCCAATCAAATCAAGTGGGTGTCCGTAGGTAGCTGTAACCGACATATATAAAGTTTCCGCCCCCATCCATCCTTTACGCAAATCATACAACTCAATAATTTCTTTGGCTTTTCTTTGCAGGTTATCAAATTTTTCCAATGCCTTAGTATCGGAAGATATAACGGCAAATATTTTCCTATCCTTATTCTCCAGGCAAAAAGCATCTGTAGATGTGAAATCAAGCGCATTAAACTGGTGGCTTGTCAATCCCTTTTTCCATTTATTAAGGTCACCAGCCAAAACCAGAAGCTTTTTCCCAACCTCCGAGCCGGGCAAAGCATAAACCAGCACATCTTCCCCGGCAGAGGCAGCTTCAAGCTCTGTTATTGTCGGATGATTTAATAACGTTGCATCAGTTTCGAACAACCGTTTTATAAAACCCTCTTCCATGTGTAAACCGGGAATTCCCAGTTCTTCGGCTATATCCACCTTGTTTTGCGCAACGGTGGCTGAAACATCGGCAACCACCATCTTAAAAAGGTTTCCATAACGATACCAATTCCGGTAGGTATCATTCCAATAACTGGTATAACCATTAAAACACATCTTATCCCGGATTATGGGCATACTGCCATCCGGGGGTTCAACAAGCTTAAAAGCATTTAAGTTTTGTGCATTGCCCAATCCGCAAGTAATTAAGGACAGGAACAATACTGAGAAAATCAGTTGATTGTAAATTTTCATAGTTATTAGTTTAGTTTAGTAGTTAGTTTTGAAATCCCAAAGGCTACAACCCAGGAAAAGGCCTTCCCGAAAGCAGCCGAATCAGTAATAATCGGGATGGGTATCAGAAACCAGGATATGAAGTTGTTTAAATTTAAACAACCCCAAGCTTAATGGGAGAGAAAGATAGTAAAATAATATTTAGCCCCTTTATTTCAACTTATTTTTTTATCGTTCAGGAAGTCTTTAAGCCCCAGTAAAAATCCTCCTCACCTTTATTAATCCCCTCCGGTGCCAGTTGCAGCCAATAGGCAGGCGTTACTATTTTGCCACCCGGCGTTTTCAGGCAAAGTTCATAGACGTAAACCACCGGGTTAAACAGTTTGTCGGTAACCCCAATCGTAAACAAGGAATCATCTCCATTATTTTGCTCAATCTTCACATCGAAACCATTATGAGTCAATAATTCCCTCAGGAAATCAGCCCTGTCTTTAGGAATATTTTCTTCTACAAGGCTACAACGGACTCCATCAATTTCTTTTATGATATGTTTTCCCTGGTTTAAAGGCATTTGAAGAATTTTTAGTTAAAAAAGAGTATGGCTAATGGACAAGATGTATTCAAAGATACCACCAACAAAACCTATAAAAAGTAAACCTGCGCCGCACAACAAAAGACTTATCCGCATGGTATTTGAACTACGGAAAGAGGGGACAGGGTTGTCGTTTTTATTAATAAACATGGCCCTGACCACACCCAGGTAATAGTACAAAGAAACGGTTGCATTCAGTACAGCAATCAGGATCAGTATAAAATACCCCTGGCTTCCGGCGGAGGTAAACAAGAAGAATTTCCCAAAGAACCCGGCAACCGGAGGAATTCCTGCCAAAGAGAATAACGACAGCATCATCACAAGGCTTAATCTGGGATTGGTGGAATAAAGTCCATTGTACCCCGAGATAGACTCCACACCCGATTCGTTGTAAATAGCCGATGCCACTCCGAAAGCCCCCAGGTTGGAAAACACATAGATCAGAATAAAATAGACAAGGGAGCCCATTCCCAGACTGCCTGTACCCATAATCCCCAAAAGGATAAAACCTGCCTGTGCTATGGAAGAAAAAGCTAAAAAACGTTTAATATTATCCTGGCGCAAAGCGAACAGGTTACCCACCGTCATAGTAAGAATGGACAGTGTATAGAGGGCTGTTTCCCATATACCGGTGATATTCTTAAAAACTTTATATATGATAATGGTAAAAATAAAAGCAGCTGCCCCCTTTGATACCACGGAAAGGTAAGCGGTAATATTCATAGGCGCCCCTTCATAAACATCGGCAGTCCATAAATGAAAGGGTACCAGGGAAATTTTAAACCCCATTCCGCTGACAAAGAAGATAAACCCTAGGATGATAAGAGGAGATGCTGTGATATGTTCGGCAATATCGGAAAAATATATGGAGCCCGTTGCACCATAAATCAACGACAGCCCAAAAAGTAAAATCCCGGAGGATATGGCCGACAGCAAAATAAGTTTAACCCCAGCTTCTGCCGAACGTCTTTTATACCGGTCGAAAGCTACCAATCCGGCAATCGGGATAGAGGCAGTTTCCAAGCCGATAAAGAATGTCAGGAAATCCCCCGAAGAGATCATAAAGTCCATCCCTACAAGGGTTAAAATAATCAACACGAAGAATTCACCCACCTTCCCTGAATTTTCACTCTTCCTCAAATAGCCATCCGATTGCAAGAAGATAATCATCACGGCCAGGTTTAAGATGTTCTTAAAAAAGCCTATCAAAGGATTCCCATGAAACGCCCCGCCAAAGATTATACCCGATTTTGCAGGAATAAAACCTATAAACATTACCAGGGCAAAAAGAGACAAGAAAAACTTAATCAGATTGGTTTTCTTCCCGTTGCTAGTGAAAAGGTCTACTATTAATATAATAATTGCAGCCAGGACAAGGAGCAATTCGTGGCGCATGAGTAAGATATACCTAAAATCCATCATTATATCGATATTTATAACTGTATCTTTTTCAAATTTAATTTTAATGCAAATAAATAGCCAACTTATCCATGATTGGTTGCAAGCTGTCCAGTATGGTATTGGAAAGCCACAACGGGAATATACCTATACCTGCAATCCCAATCAACAAGGTAGTGGTACTTAATTTCTCAAACCATGTAGCATCTTTAATTTTCAGGTGTGCCTCCTGCTTAATAGGCCCCAGAAGCAATTTACCCACAACCCGAAGTATATACACTGCGGTAATAACAATGGATGAAACAACTAATATAGAGGCAATGCGATAAAAAATACCCGGATGTTGGAATGCTCCGACAAAAATCGTCATTTCGGCAACAAAGCCACTGAAGCCCGGTAAACCAAGCGATGCAAGGCCGGCAACCATATACATAACCGCCAGGAAGGGAATAACTTTCATCAGCCCACCCATTTCATCAATATTCCGTGTATGGGTACGCCCGTAAATCATACCAATCAAAGCAAAGAAAAGTGCTGTCATCAGCCCGTGCGAGATCATCTGCAAAATAGCCCCGTCAAAAGCCGTTTTATTCATCATTAACAGGGCAAACAAGATAAGCCCCACATGGCTAACGGAAGAATAAGCGTTAACAAATTTCAGGTCTTTTTGCATAATAGCGCCCAAAGCCCCGTAAACCACACTTATCGAAGTCAGGATAATGAAGATCCAGGCCATTTCTTTGGCAGCCTCCGGCATCAGATAAATGGCAATACGGAAGCAGCCATACGCCCCAAGTTTCATTAATACCCCGGCATGAAGCATCGATACTGCTGTAGGTGCTGAGGCATGGCCACTGGGTGACCAGGTATGAAGGGGGAAAAGGGCGCCAAGTACACCAAAGCCAATAAAAGTGAGCGGGAAAAAGAATCTTTGGGCAGTTACGGGGATATGGACCCTGGCAATCTCCAGAATATTGAAGGTGAACTGCCCTCCATCCGGGGCAGAATTAAAATAGATCCCGAAAATACCCACCAGAAGCAAAGCAGACCCTCCCATCAGCATCAGCGTAAGCTTCATTGCCGAAGCCTCTTTAGGGCCGCTTCCCCAAATTCCGATGAGAAGGTACATGGGGATCACTGCCAACTCATAAAAGAGAAACAACGTGAACAAATCAAGTGAGATAAAAAAACCAAAAACTCCTGTCGCCAATAAAATAAGGGTTATAAAGAACTCGCGCGAAAGGGATTCCATTTCCCATGATGCAAAAATACCTGCAAAAACAACAATGGCAGTCAGTGCAATCAGCGAAACGGAGATACCGTCAACCCCTACGAAATAATGAATATTTAAACTGGGGTACCAGGTATAATCAGCCGTTAAAACCATTTCGTGCAGGTTACCTGCACCACGGACTGAGAAATAATAAAACACCAGGAAAGCAGCAAGCACCAACTGTATCCCCATTCCTACCGCTGATACCATCCGGGCTCCCCTGAGGCCCTTGGTAAATAAGATCCCCATAATGGTTAAAACAGGAACCAACACAAACAAACTCAGAATACTCACCTTTTATATTTTTTTATTCAGTTTAACTTCTTAAAAATTATTTCCCACTCATCAATGAGACCCAAAAAAATAGAGTAACGAGAGCCCCAAAACCAAAGCCCCGGCAACAAAAACAAAAGCATATTGTTGGAGTTCACCGGACTGCAAACGTTTAATTTTATATGAAAACTTCATAGACATTGTCCCAATGCCAATCATAAATGCATCCACAACGTTGTGGTCGAACCATGCTATAGGCCTTGCTATATAATTGAAAATGATTGTTTTCGTAACAAACAGGTATATCTCGTCAATATAGAATTTATGGAAGGTGGCTGTATAAAGTACCCCCATCCTTTTTACAATTTTACCGGAAAGGTCATTCTCTTTCTTGTACAATACCCAGGCAACCGCAATTCCAAGGAGGCCTATTGCTACCGAAGGCAAGGCAATCAAAAAATTTGTCTCAATAGCAAATGGTTTCATATTGGAGGTTACGAGGTTATGAAAAGGTATGAATCCGCTAAAAGCAGCCCCCAGTGCCAAAACAATTAATGGTATGGCCATATTCAGCGGGGCTTCATGGGGTATATGTTTATATTTTGTATCCTTTCCCCAAAAGATATTAAAATAAAGGCGGAAGATATAAAATGAGGTAATCCCGGCCGTAATATATTCCACATAGAATAGGAATTTATTGGATTGGAAAGCTGCTGCCAGAATTTCATCCTTACTGAAGAAACCGGAAAAGGGGGGTATCCCAGATATAGCAAGGCTGGCTATTAAAAAAGTAAAATGAGTAACAGGCATATACTTTCTTAAGCCGCCCATATCTTTCATCAGGTTTGAGTGTACGGAATGAATAATGGAGCCGGCACCCAAAAAGAGGAGGGCTTTAAACATGGCATGGGTAAACAAATGGAACATAGATGCCATGAACCCCAGGCCCTGTTCACCACCGTAGCCGGAAACCCCCAGTGCCACCATCATATAGCCTATCTGCGACAAAGTAGAATAGGCCAACACCCTTTTGATATCGTTTTGGGTAATAGCGATTACGGCGGCAAAGAGTGAAGTAAAACCTCCAACATAACCAATAAAAACCAATACGCCAGGAGTTTGGAAATGATAAATAGGGAACAAACGGGCAACCAGGAAAACACCGGCTACCACCATAGTTGCCGCATGAATTAAGGCCGACACAGGGGTAGGGCCTTCCATAGCATCGGGGAGCCATATATGAAGCGGGAACATGGCAGACTTGCCTGCAGCTCCCATAAAAATAAGAACCATTGCCCAGGAGATACCGGAAAGCCCAAGAAAACTGACACCTGCAATCCCGGCAAACAAACTAGTGCCGGGCTGGGTAAGCTTATCAAAGTCGAAAGTACCTGTAAAGTATGACAATAACAGTATCCCAACCAAAAAACCCAGGTCGGCAAAACGGGTAACAATGAAGGCTTTTTTTGCTGCAGCAACTGCAGAAGGTTTATCGTAATAAAAGCCTATAAGGAGAAAAGAACATACCCCCACCAGTTCCCAGAAAATATACATTTGGAAAATATTGGTGGACACCACCACTCCAAGCATGGAAAAAGTAAATAAGGATAAGAATGCGTAAAAACGCTGAAAACCTTTTTCCCCTTTCATATACCCAAGGCTGTAAATATGCACCATAAAAGAAACGGTGGTAACAACCACAAGCATCATCACAGAGATGGGGTCCAGCAATATCCCCATATAAATTTGCAAAGTATCGGTAAACGAAAGCCAGAGCATATTTACCGGGATAATAGCATGGTAACCATCGGCTACTGTAACAAAAAAATACTGGTAAGCGGCAAACAATGACAACACAAACGAAATCCCCATGCCAATGGTTCCAATAATACCTGAAACCAAGGGCTTCCACTTCATCCCCAGCAGCCCGGTGATAAGAAAAACCACAAATGGGATAAGGGGGATTAATATTGTATATGAAAAATCAATCATGGCAAAACAGGTTTGAGTTCTTTTAAAATTTCATTCTATCCACGTTATCCGCCTCAATATTATGAATCCGCCGATAAATATTTATGATTAAGGCTATTGCCACTGAAGCTTCCGCAGCTGCAACACCTATTATAAAGAGCGAAAAGAAATGCCCCTGTAATTGGTCGGGGTAGAGATACCGGTTAAAAACCAAGAAGTTAATCACCACCGAATTAAGGATTAGCTCAACAGACAACAAAATGGTAATTAGGTTTTGGCGAATTATGAAGCCCGTTATTCCTATAAAGAACATGAGGGTGCTGACAATAAGAAAATGATGAATTGATATTCCCTGTATCATGGTAGGTCTGTTTTTAATTGTTTTCTTTTTTAGCAATAACTATGGCTGCAACCATAGAAGCAAGTAATAATATACTGATAATCTCAAAAGGCAAGACAAAGCCATTCTTTCCTGTTCCCATAAGCTGATTCCCAATCAGATGCATATCAATCTGTACCTCTTCCACCCCTGTATCTCTTACAAGCTCATTGGAAAGCAGTGCCCACAAAGCCACAGCACTACCTACTATAAACACACTGGCGCCCATCCATAACTTCCAGGGTGCCGGATTCTTAAACTTCTCGCTTATATGGCCGGTAAGCAAAATACTGAAGATAATTAGGACAACGATGCCCCCGGCATACAATGTCAGTTGTATTGCTGCAAGAAACTGGTAATTCAATAAAAAATAAAGCCCTGAGGTCGCTACGAGTACAAACAAGAGGTAAACTGCTGCCCTCAACATCCTCCTGGAGGTGATTGTCAAAACCGAGAACGTAAGAATAGTCCCTGATAACAAATAAAACATGAGAACATTTAAGGTCATAATTTAGCCTCCTTCTTTTTAAGTGATGAACCCGGCTTGTTTAAGACGTTGGTCAATTTTGACCTGTCAAATACGGCATGTTCGAAGTTTTGCCCCCACGCTAAAGCATTAGATGGGCACGTTTTAATACACAGCTCACAAAAAGTACACATTGATAAATGATAAATATGCTTATCAATAACACGTACCATCTTACCTTCCTCGTTAGGGATTCTTTCGGTAATGATTTCGATAGAGCCGTTGGGGCAATTTATCTCACATATCCCACATCCGGTACAACGGTGTTGGTTATTCTCATCATGTGGCATAACTACTTCTCCTTTGAATCGTTCTTCCATTTTCAGGGTAGCCCGGTTCTCAGGATACTGTTCAGTTACAATCTCCCCGGGGCTCACAAAATATTTCCCGGTTACCATCATACCTGCCCATAAGGAGCGGACTCCTTTATAAATATCGGTAAAGTATTTTATAACACTATTCATATTTATTATTCAATATCTTCAATTAAAAATACCAACCCATCAGCACCACAAAAGAGATTATCACAATGTTCATCAGGCTTAGCGGCAACAGGTATTTCCATTCCAGATTTAACAACTGGTCGATTCGTAAGCGTGGGAAAGTCCATTTAAACCACATGATTAAATAAATAATAAAAAAGGTTTTCCCAAAAAACCATACGATAGATGGGATATAATCCATCACCTCGTTAAAACCTTCCCAGTGCCCAATGTGAAAAGGCATCCAGCCCCCGAAAAACATGGTTGCAGCAATGCCCGCCACAATAAACATATTGATATATTCGGCCAGGAAGAAAAAAGCAAATTTAATTCCCGAATATTCTGTGTGGAACCCTGCAGTAAGTTCCGACTCGGCTTCGGCAAGGTCAAAAGGGCCGCGGTTGATTTGAGCAGTACTTGCAATTAAATAAATGACAAAAGCAATAAACGCAGGAATATGCCCTTTAAATATCCACCAGGCATCGGCCTGGCTTTCCACAATAGTTGACAATTGCATAGTTCCGGAAAAAATAACGATTGAAAGTAATGACAATCCCACAGAGAGTTCATAACTCACAATCTGGGCTCCACTACGCATGGCCCCAATCAACGAATATTTGCTATTACTGGACCAACCTGCTATCAAGACCCCAACAATCTCCAGAGAGGATACGGCAATTACATAAAAGATCCCAATGTTAAAGTCAATGGCCTGTAAGCCTTTGGCAAAGGGAAGGGCAGCTATGGCCATAAAAGAGGAGATAATAACAATAAAGGGGGCCAGGTTAAATAAAAAATTATCGGCATTTTTGATGGTAATCAACTCTTTCGTGAGAAGTTTTATCAAATCGGCTATCGTTTGCAGCAGCCCCCATTTCCCTACCCGGTTGGGTCCGATACGGTTCTGCATCACCGCACAAACTTTACGTTCGAGGTACACCAGGAACAAACCAAGCAGCGCATAAAATATTAAAAACAACAATCCTATCAAAACAAATTCGGCAAGAACAGCTATGCTGGGGGGCATTGCCCTGTGCAAGGTTTTGTCGATACTTGCTGTTAAAGTTGAAAAACTATAAATGCTCAGGATCATATCTATAAGGTTTATCGGTCAATATCAGGAATTACCAAATCAAGCGAGCCACAGATAGCAACCAGGTCTGCAATTTTGTTTCCCGAAGCCAATGAATTCAGTATAAATAAGTTGCTGAAATTGGGGGAACGGAATTTGACCCGGTAAGGATGCTTCTTCCCATCACTCACAATATAAACACCCAATTCGCCACGGGCAGTTTCAACCCGCTGGAAATACTCTCCTTCCGGAAGTTTAATAACTGGCTTCATCTTTGCGGCAAAGCCTCCTCCTGGAATATTATCTACCACCTGTTCAATAATTTTCAACGACTCCTCCATTTCGTCCATACGCACCATATAGCGGGCAAAAGAATCTCCTTTGTCGTACAAAACCTCCTTAAAATCCACCTGGTTGTAAATTCCATAAGGGGCTGCCTTCCTGATGTCGCATGAAAACCCAGAACCTCTTCCCGAGGGGCCGGTAATACCGTAAGAGATGGCTGTATCGCGGGGCATTACCCCAATTCCTTTGGTACGCATTTGGAAAATTACGTTGTCGGTTAGTAATTGTTTGTACTCAGGGAGTTTTTTCCGGAAATAGTGGACAAAGTCCATGGTATGCTTTTGAAAGCCGGGATGCACATCATGCATCAGCCCCCCAGGTGTATTAAAGCTATGCAGTAAACGGGAGCCAAAAGATTCCTCAAAGATGGCAAGGATCTTTTCGCGGTCACGCATACCATAAAAAAAGGTAGTCAGGGCCCCCAGGTCCATACCAAAGGCACTCCACCACAAATGATGCGATGCAATACGGGATAGTTCGGCAAGAACCACCCTTATATATTTTACACGTTCAGGAATATCAACCTCAAGCGCATTCTCAACAGCCAAACAAACAGCTTCATTGTTTATATGGGCGGAAAGATAATCCATCCTGTCGGTCAGATGAATAATTTGCGTGTATGTATCCGACTCACACATCTTCTCAATTGCCCGGTGAATGTACCCAATATGCGGGACCATGTATTTCACGGTTTCTCCGTTCAAACAAACCTCCAATCTTAAAACGCCATGGGTGGAAGGGTGTTGCGGCCCCATATTAATAATATAATCCTCATCTTCCCTTACGATTATATTTTTTATTACTTCTTCACTCATATCAGTTCGGGAGTTCAATTATATTAATATCGTCTTTAAAGTCTTTTCTTAAAGGATAACCATAATCCCCCTCTAAAAACAACCGCCTTAGGTCGGGGTGTTGGTTAAATCTGATCCCAAACAGGTCGTACACTTCCCGTTCATGGAATTCGGCAGTAGCCCAGATATCAGAAACCGTATCAATTTGTGGCTTTTCACGGTTTTCCACATCAGCCTTCACAACCACAAGGTCATTTGTAAGGGTTGATTCTATATGATAAACCATTGTGAACTTTGTCAGATAGTCAACTGCCGTAAGGCTGATAAGATAATCGAAGGGGGTGTCCTTATTGCCCCTTAATTTTTGTGCCGTTTCGTGCAGTCTTTCCGAAGGTATTGTTAATTCAGGGTATTGTATGCCCTCTTTAATGATCCCATAAGGTATCAAATTAGTTAAAAGCCCTTTAATTTCTTCTTTATTTTTCATTAACCTTAGATTTTCCACTATCCTTTTTATATTTCCCTGCCAGTGATTTGGACTTTATTTTGCGCTGAAGTTGCATTACGCCATAAAGTAAGGCTTCCGGCCTGGGTGGGCATCCCGGAATATAAACATCTACCGGCAACACGTGGTCGACCCCCCGCACCACCGAATAGTTGTTATAAAAAAAAGGGCCTCCCGATACGGCACAGGCTCCCATGGCAATAATATATTTAGGCTCGGCCATTTGATCGTAAAGCCGTTTTAATACGGGAACTATTTTATGAACGACAGTTCCTGCAACAACAATAACATCCGCTTGTCGTGGTGATGCACGATAAACCTCTATTCCGAAACGGGCAAAATCGTACCGCGATGCACCGGCAGCCATCATTTCAATTCCACAGCAACTGGTTGCAAAGGTCAGTGGCCAGATCGAGTTAGAGCGCCCCCAATTTAACACTTCGTCAATTGTTGTTAAAAAAATATTATTACTCAGCTCTTTCAAGGCTTCCAGCGATTCATTATCCCTGAAGTCCTCGTTCTTCATCGATTTAATCTTTAAACCCATTTCAATGCTCCTTTCTTCCATGCATACAAAAGGCCCAGGCCAATAATGAAAAAGAAAATAACTATTTCGATAAAAGCCCGCATACCTATTGATTTCATAACCACAGCCCAGGGAAAAAGAAATACTGTTTCGACATCAAAAACCAAGTAAATAATGGCAAACAGGTAGTAACCTACCCCGAATTGAATCCATGTAGGCCCTTCGGTGGGGATTCCACATTCATAAGGTTCGAATTTCTGAGAATTAGAGGACCTCGGTGCAACTATTAAGGCGAAAACAATGCCACCACCCACCAGAATAACGGCAATAACAAAAAATAAAATTAATGATTCTCCATTCATAATAAGTTACCTAATTTATCCCAAGAAATTTATGAAAAAACAGAAAGTTTGTTGAGTGTAAGAAGATTGTTGTTTTACAAACAAGAAAAACAAGAAAACTTTCTTTGGAACAAAACTAAAAAGAAATTTCATAAAGTCAAGCGATAGAAAATTCTAAAAGTCAATTATTTCATCAGCCTACATAGCTATCCGAAATAATAAAACAGAAAACAAGCTAAAAAAAAACCAATTTCGAAGGTGCAAACTTATAAATAAATCATGGGTTTAATCAGGTTCAGTCGAAAATTTGTGTAGAAGTTGTTTAAAATTAAATAGGATCTTCGAGAGTGACAGATTGATCTTCAGCCCCAAGCATTCGGGGAGCTCGATTTTCCTTGCATCCCGAGTGTTCGGGATGCAAGGAAAATTAGCTGGGGTTCAATGGTATCAAGATGTTACTCGCAGGTTTTCAATTTGACCTTAAACAACTTCATTATTAATACCCCTCCACTTGAGAAGCTATCTGAAAATTACCCCTGCCTACCTTTAGATTAGTCATCTCTGATCATTGGCATAAATTCATTCAACGCAGAATTACCCTTCTTGTTTTGTCTTTCCAGGCTGGATTTCATTTTTTGCCTTGACGCAAAAAACGAAACAAAAAAAGTCAAGACTGGCGAGCCTTTTGAAAGATAACTACACAAACAAAATCATTTCCCTTTTGCGAACAATTTCACTACCAAATCCTCCCTGTTTTTTGCCTTTAATTCGTTAATGATCGACCTTCGGTATTCATTCTTGTACCAAAAGAAGAACTGCCGCTGATTGAGTTTCTCTTGTTTACCTTTGGCTGAATACACTTTCTGCATGGTGTATGGATGGTATCCCGAATAGAAGGTGACAGTAGCCAGGGTCATTGGTGTTGGGGTGAAATCCTGTACCTGTTCTAACCTGAAATCCAGTTTTTTCGTTTCTATTGCCAGCTCTGCCATGTTTTCGGTGCGGCTGCCCGGGTGGCTCGAAATAAAATAAGGCACCAACTGCTGGCCTAGGTTTTCCTCATTATTTATTTTTTTGAATTCGTGATAAAGCTGCTTAAACAGGTCAAACGAAGGCTTCCGCATAAATTTAAGCACCTCGTCCGAAGTGTGTTCGGGAGCTACTTTTAGCCTTCCTGAGACATGGTTTTTTATCACTTCCCTAAGGTAATCCATGTTTTTTTCATCCACCTCTTCCCTCCCGGTTTTTTCCAGGATCAAATCGTAACGTATCCCGCTACCGATAAATGCCTTTTTTACTTTCGGGTGGCTCCTTACCTTTTTATAAAGGCTGGTCATCGGCTTATGGTTGGTATCAAGGTTTTTACATACCGATGGGAAAATACATGATGGCCTTTTGCATTTGTCGCATACCTCCTGATGGATACCCTTCATTTTATACATGTTTGCCGAAGGCCCGCCAAGGTCGGAGATATAGCCTTTAAAATCAGGCATTCGCGTTACTTTCTCAACTTCCTTTAAGATAGATTTTTCCGACCTGCTGGCAACAAATTTGCCCTGGTGGGCTGAGATAGTGCAAAATGTACAACCGCCAAAACAACCGCGATGGATATTAATCGAATGCCGGATCATTTCATAGGCAGGAATCGCTTCTTTATTATGATACCGTGGATGCGGCAGCCTTGTGTAAGGCAAATCATAAACCCGGTCAATCTCTTTTTCTGAATACGGAGGCCATGGGGGATTTATCACAATCTGCCGGTTGCCTGCCTTTTGAACCAGTTTACAGGCTTGCACTTTGTTCGACTCCTCTTCGACATGCATAAAATTACGTGCGAATTTCCTTTTATCGGCCAGGCACTCTTCATGCGAAGCAAGTTCCAGTTCTTCCCAACCAGGTTTTGTTGCATAGTCCTCATTAACAGGCTTAATAAATGCCGTTTGGGGAATGGTTGTAAGCTTCGCGATGGGTACTCCTTTTTGTAGCAGTTTCACAAACTCAACAATAGATTTTTCGGCCATTCCGCAAAAAAGCAAATCGGCACCGGAATCAGCCAAAATACCAGGCATTAATTTATCCGACCAGTAATCGTAGTGGGTCACCCTCCGCAAAGAAGCTTCAATGCCTCCTATTACCAGGGGGACTTCAGGGTATAACTCCCTGATAATCTTCGAATAAGTAATTGTAGCATAATCGGGCCTGTAGCCAGGCTTCCCCCCGGGGGTATATGAGTCGTTTGAGCGTTTCCGTTTATTAGCCGTATAGTGGTTTACCATTGAGTCCATGCTCCCTGCTGTCACGGCAAAAAACATATTTGGCTTCCCCAGTTTCTTAAAATCCCTTAAATCATCCTGCCAGTTGGGTTGCGGGACAATTGCCACCTTTAAGCCTTCGGCCTCTAAAACGCGCCCGATTACCGCTGCCCCAAACGATGGGTGGTCGACATAAGCATCGCCCGAAAAAAGGATTACATCAACACTCCCCCACCCCCTCTTTTCCAACTCTTTACGACTAGAAGGAAGCCATAAATCTATATCCTGGTTTACATAAGCCATCTTAACCTTACCTTTCTTCACTCTACAAGCAACAATAATACAACAGTTTTGGATGAAAATTTATGAATATTATAAAAAACATATTGTTTTTTTGCGCAATATCAAAAGCGATGCTTATTTTTAACAACCTATTGGAATGGCAAATGGAACTTTTAAAACCAAAAGATTTTTTAAAGTCAAGTCCTGCGTTAACCTATCTTGGGGGAGAGTATTTTGCCAGGTTCTTAATGTATATACTTCGATTCAATAAGCTGAATAATATTTTTGGGAAAGTAAGTGAGAAACAGGGAATTGAATTCATTGACGAAATTATCCGTTTTTTAGAGGTCAAGTTTGAATTTGATGAAAACGAACTAAAAAGGATTCCTGAACAGGGGGCGGTAATTACCGTTTCAAACCATCCGTTTGGCGGGCTTGACGGCATATTACTGATTAAGATACTTACATTGGCCCGTAGCGATATCAAGGTGCTTCCCAACTTCCTGTTACGAAAAATCGAACCAATTGCCGATTATTTCCTTGCCGATAATCCTTTTGCCCCTGAAGACGATGGCCAAATAAACCCCAATAGGGTAAAATCTGTATTAAGCCATCTTGAAGCGGGCGGGGTATTAAGCATTTTCCCTTCGGGCGAGGCAAGCAGCTACGAAACTTTTATGAATTTTTCGGACAAACAATGGCAATACCCGGTAATTAAATTTATAAAAGAGGCGGGCGTCCCTGTCGTACCGATCTATTTCCAGGGGTCAAGCAGCCGGCTGATAAAACTGATTGAAAAGATCTACCCTGCTTTCCGGGCTAATAAACTACCAACAGAACTGTTAAGCAGGCGCAATAAAACTATCAGGGTAAGGATTGGCAATCCGATAAGAGTTGCAGACCAGGAAAAATTTGCCGACACATACCATTTCGGAAGGTACCTAAGGGCCAAAACATATAGCATGGAAACCAGGTCGAAAGTAGAAATAAAATGGTTTTTTAACTATCCGCTCAAACCCGGCAGCAAGCCTGAACCTATTATTGAACCTATGCCTAAAGAGGTATTGCTGAATGAGATTCAACATATAAAAAATGAATTTACATTATTAAAACTAAAGAACTACACCATATACTGTGCCCCCTCAAAGCTAATACCCAATATTTTAAATGAAATCGGGAGGCTTCGCGAAATTACATTCCGGGAAGTTGGCGAAGGGACAAACCGCAGTATTGATATTGATGAATTTGACCTGTATTACCACCAAATGTTTATATGGGATGACGATAAAGAACGATTGGTTGGGGCATACAGGATTGGGAAAGGCAAGGAAATATTAAGGATGTATGGTAAACGTGGTTTTTATTTCTATACTTTATTCAGGGCAAACCATCAATTCACAACAGTCTTAAATGAGAGCCTTGAGCTTGGGCGTTCGTTTGTAATTAAAGAATACCAACGCCAACCCATGCCTTTGTTCCTTTTGTGGAAAGGCATTTTATACTTCCTGCTAAAAAACCCAGAATACCGTTACCTGATAGGCCCGGTGAGCATCAGTAATAACTATTCGAAAATATCGAAAGACCTGATTATAAGGTTCATTATGGCCAACCATTTTGATTGGCGTAAAGCAGTAAACATAAAACCAAGGAACCGTTACAAATTCAAAAGCAACAACCCCAATATAAATATCCTGATGGAGAATATGGAGCAGGACATCAATAAGCTCGACAAATGTATTGGCGACCTTGATGCACTGAACTCAGGCTTGCCGGTACTCTTAAAAAAATATATTAAGCTAAATGCTAAGATTATAGGTTTTAATGTCGACCCGAAATTCAACAACTGCCTGGATGGGCTTATCATACTTGATATATTCGAGGTCCCGAAAAAGGTTATTGAATCATTATCAAAAGAAGCAAATGATGGTTCAATCCTGGACCGCTTCTATTCGAACCGAGAATAAAGAATTGTATGAATTGGTTAGCACTATAACTGCCAGCTTACATTTACCTTAAATACAGGTTACTATCGCCATAGCTTAAAAACCGGAAACCATTATTAAGCGCATACCTATATACCTTTACCCAATCGTCTCCTAAGAATGCACCAACGAGCAGTAAAAGAGTACTTTGTGGCTGGTGAAAATTAGTTAGCATACCGTCAATAATATGAAATGTATAACCCGGGGCAATTATAATTTGGGTGGAAAAGTGAAGCTCCTCAAGTAGCGAGGTTTCCATATAATTTACAATAGCTTCCAATGCCTCTGTTTTAGTGAGTTTTGTTTCTAAAGAATAAGGCTCCCATTGTGAAATATGAAGATCCGGCGAGTTGGGTTTAGCCTTTTTCAACCGGGCACCCAGCCAGTATAAACTTTCAAGCGAACGCACCGAGGTTGTGCCAACAGCAATAATTTTATTTCCCCCGCACTGAATAAGTTCGTATATCAATGATTTTGAAACTGTCACCGCTTCGCTGTGCATAATATGCCCGGCTATGGTTTCTGTTTTTACCGGGTGAAAAGTACCTGCGCCCACATGGAGGGTCAGCTCAGCCCTCCTGACCAGGTTGCCGTCAAGTTTTTTTAAAACCTCATCGGAAAAATGAAGCCCTGCCGTAGGTGCGGCAACCGAGCCTTTTATTTTGGCAAAAACCGTTTGATACCTGCTTTTATCGCTCTCTTCGGTTTCCCTGTTCAGATAAGGGGGTATGGGGATAATCCCGGTATTTTCTATTATTTCGCTGAATGTGTACGGTTTACCCCATCGAAACCGCACGATGTAATCATTCTGCCCTTTTTTGAGCATTTCAGCAGTAAGGGTAATTTCTTCCTGTTTTATTTTTACGGCCCTTTTCAACTGCCCCTCTTTCCATTTTTTAGCATTCCCGATAAAACATTTCCAATCGGCCCGGTATGTTTGCATAAATGCCAGTTGATAGTCTGAAGGGTCAACCGGCTCCAGGCAAAATATCTCGATTTTTGCCCCGGTCTCTTTCTGAAAAAGTAGCCTTGCCCTGATGACTTTTGTATTGTTGAACACCAGCATTGAGCTTTGTGGCAGTAAGTCAGGCAATTGGTTAAACCTGCTTTCAGAAATATGTCCTTTTTCCCAAACCAGCAGCTTCGATTCATCTCTTTGGGGCAATGGGTATTTGGCAATCCGCTCTTCGGGCAAATCGTAATTGTAATCCCTTGTATTGATGCTGCCCACATCGGGATAGTTATTATTTGAATAGCCGCTCATAAAATGACAGGCAAAAGTAAATTAATCTTTTAGATGTCCAAAATATTGTAAATTTGCCAAAAATGGAAGGAAATGGTAAAAGTTGGCGACAAGGTTAAGTTTTTGAATGATATTGGAGGAGGGGTTGTAACCAGGATAGTTGGTAAAAACCTGGCCCATGTTGAAAATGAAGACGGGTTTGAAATACCCACCCTGATATCCCAGCTGGTGAAGGTGGAGGAGGTCACAGAATCGTTTAGCCTGCCTGGAAACACCGGGGAAGTTGAATCAACTGAAGAACCAATCCTTCAGGCAGAAACAAAGCCCGTATTTATTGAGGGTAAAGATAATCCTGACTTTTACCTTGCTTTTGTCCCGCAAATTGAGGAGAATCCTGTAGGTGGCGATATTGAGGCATGGCTGGTCAACGACAGTAATTTTCACCTTATTGTCCATTATTCACATAATGTTGATGGTTTGTACAAAAGTGTTTGGGCAGGGACGCAAGAGCCCAATTCGGTGAAACACCTTGAAGACTTTAGCCATATCGATTTGACAGACCTACCCGGTTTTTGTTTTCAGGTCATCTATTTTTCAGAAGAAAGCAGGGAAATATACCAACCGGTAGTTAAAGAAATAAAGGTTAACCCTGTAAAGTTCTACAAAGAAAAGACATTCTTCAAGACCATGTTTTTTAAACGCAATGCCTTGCTGCTGGCAATCTCAAATAATCTGCAGTCGGTTGAACTGGATAAACTAACAAATTCGGACGTGCAGGAAGTATTGAGGCAAAAACAAGCAGAATCAATACAGCCCAAGAAACCGGGTATAAAGAAGCGAAGTGCCGATTTTGTTGAAGTAGACCTGCATATTCATGAATTACTCGATAATTATTCAGGCTTAAGCAACCACGAAATCCTTGATATTCAAATGGACAGGTTCAGGTCGGAAATGGAACGGGCCATAAAAAACAAGGCCAAGCGTATTGTATTTATCCACGGTATTGGGCAGGGTACACTGAAGGCAGAAATAATTAAAGAGCTTAAAACAAAATACAGGAAGTATTATTTCCAGGATGCTTCTTTTAAAGAGTATGGCTACGGGGCTACAATGGTGATCTTTCAAAGAGGCTAACCGGCACATTCGATACCCCATAAGTAGAAAAGGGCTAGGCACTGGTAAGCAATCCTTTGACTTACTTACCCCTCACCTTTTAAAGATCAGCTGCATTAGCCCTTTATCCGGGAGTGCTTTATTCTTAATCAACTTCTTATCGATTAACCAAATGGCCAGAAGAGTTGAAATGACCCCCAGGATCGCCCCAAAATAAATATCAATAAAAAAGTGCTGCAACAGGTAAACCCTGGAAATACCGACTATTGATGCAATGGCAAATAAAAGCACACTCAATATTTTTTGCCTGGCCAGGTATGCCAGCATGCTACAGAAAGCAAAAATTGCCATGGTGTGGCCCGATGGGAAAGTACTGAAATATATAAGAGGTACTTCATGTATAAACCGATGAAAATCATCGTATAAGAAATAATGGAATGGGCGCGTCAGGCCGGGGAAGAATACTTTTTTAAACAGGTTCGTAAATATCCCTACCAGCCCCAGGCTGGTTAAAATAAGCAACGACCAACGAATTTTATATATTGAAAATAAAATTCCGGCTATGGCAACAACCCCTCCCAACCCAAAATTGGTAATAAAAAGGAAAAAAGTATCCAGCCCTTTGTTTGAGATTTTGTTGATAGATAAAAGCATATCACCCTTCTCAAAAAACAATAACAATACAGCACCACCCAGCACCAGGGCAATAAATGGTAAAATAAAATAAAGGAAACTTTTTTGAAATAGTATTTTTAACATGTATTGCTTTTCAATTCCTCAAAAATAAAAAAGGAAACTTTAATTCACACCTTTAAAGTACCAGATAAACGAAAATTTAAGGGTAGTATATTTCCAATCTTTCAAACCTTTAATGTACTGCAACCTTAAAGCCTTCTGCCCAAAATCTTTCCTGACATCAATATTAACGACAACCGGCTGGTCTCTTTCATCTTTATAGCCCATATAGCCGGAAAGAGAAGTTGCTGCAGTCCACGAACCTTTAAAATACTCAAGCCCTCCCCCATACAGGAACGCATCGTTCTGCAAATTATCCGCATCGGTAGTTTGCCAGCTGTAAAAGCCGACTGTTGCAAACACATTAACGCCCGCAATTTTATCCGGCTTGCGTTTATTTGTGAAACTCAGGTCGAAAAAATATCCGGGGCTATCCGAATACCTGGCTGCGTTGTAGGCTCCCCCGGAAGCTGTTTTTACAGCCATACGAAGTAATGTATTGGGGAACTTCCTGTCTTTAACCAGCTGAACCAGGGTGCTAAAGTAAAGGTCTCCCTGGGTTACCCCTTTGCCATCGCGGTCGCGTGCAATCCGTTCGTCACGTACTGCATCCGACATTTGGTACTTTTCTACCATCACCCCGTACAATTCGAGGGCAATCTTCTCATTTGCAAAGGGTATATAAATCCTCCCGGCAATGTCCTGGGTAGGGTCCCCCTTCATAAAATGAAAATCAGCACTCAGCTCCACTTCACTTTTATTAGTAATAATCCCCCTTTTCAATTCGGGGACAGGCAGGGCATTGGGGCCCAAATACCCGGGGCTTATGTTGATCCACATCCTCCACCCCGGCATTCCGGGCTGCCAGCCATGCAAGGCATTCCACCACCCACTGTCATCGCCTTTTGACAAAAAAGGGGTTATAATCATTAACAATAAAATGGCCCATCCCCTCAACCCTTTGATTCTAAATGTAATGGATTTATATCTTAACATACCTGTGATCAACATTATATCGGCAACCCCGGATGAATTGTCCTTGCCCAAAGATAAAAAAACCTTCCCATAAATACAGGAAGGCCCGGTATTTTTAAGAAGCTGCCTAAAAGAAACCTTAAAGATTTAATTTTGTTCGAATATGCTGCGGAATAGATTGTATATTCACCATTATGCAGGTAGTTTTGTACCTCACATAAGGTTTTGATGCATAAAAATAACCGTCATACAGGTTGTAATCGCCCCATGAATTTTTCACTTTGTAATACATTTCCCCATTCTGGTCTTTTGCCAGTCCAATAATATGCATTCCATGGTCATCGGTAGTCTGGTAATTATCAAAGGCTGTTTGGCGCATTTCCTGCGTGACGTTTACCTCTTTATAAGGTTTATCCAGCTTGAACAGTTCCTCTTGCTGCTCCTTCTCAGATAAACTGTCCCAATGTGCAATTTCTGTATCCGACATGTCCTCCAGGTCAACCTCAGGCATCACGGCAACACCTTTTTTACTGGTTAAAAAACCTTTTTCACTAACATCGGCAGCCCAGGCAACCGTATATCCGCTTTCCAGAGAAGAATCGATAATTTCCATCAACTCATTTAAAGGTACATTATATACTTCCCCCCATGCCCAGTTATCAGGTACTTCTAAAATAAACTCCGAATAAAACGGCTGGTGCGAATATGAAGATATCTCAACATAGTTATCCAAATCAAGCCCCACATAATCACGGGCAAAGCTTATCGGCGTATATTCTTCCCCTTCGTATTCAAAAGCCTCGGGCACCTTTCCAAGGTATGTATCTAAGATAGCATCTAGCGATTCGTGCCATACAGAACTTAATTTTTTGTTTTTATTCAGAATAACAGCATCTACATAGCTTTTTAAAACCCTGTCCATTTCGCCGTGTACATGTTTTTCCTCGCCATAATTTAACCCTTTGTACACCTCTTCGGGTACAATACCATATTTTTTTATGACATTTATTACATCATGAAAAGCACCACCGGCAGAAAAGTTCAGGCTCCCATGCATCCTTACATCTTTCAGGGCTTTGTTGGAATAGCTGTACCTGACGACAAACATTTCCGAAAGGTCTACTTCAGGCTTCCCTATCCGCAACATTTCCGATTCTAAAAACGACAATCCTGAAAACGACCAACATGTACCCGATTTGTACTGGTCTTTTACCGGTGTGGCAGGCAAAACCATGATATCCTGAAATTTGAAACCTTCAGTCTTATCCCCCTCATTTACAGCCTTAATTGTTGATGTAAGAAATAACGCAATTAAAACGAACAATAAATAACGTAAGTTTTTCATATCCCCTCTATAACATATAATTTATGACTTACCAAAAATATAAAAAATTAAACAGTCTCTTAACAAAAAAAGCATTTAACGAAGTTGTTTAAAGTTAAAGGGGACTCAAAAAATTACTATTTATTACAAAAATAATTTTTTAAGAGCCCCCCTTATGTTTTATAACAATAGATAAGGTATTTTGTTGTGAAAAAGATGCAAAATGTTGTGAATTGCCAGTACCAAAAAGGAATACTGCCGTGCGGTTATTGCAGGGATATATCTCAGGAGGCCTCTAAAAGACTGCCTAAAAACAA
>JAADGO010000094.1 GCA_013152355.1 Chlorobiota bacterium | reverse complement strand
GAAAAATTATACCTTGATGTTTATACTCCGGCAGGCGACAAGGAGACTAACCGGCCGGCCATATTATGGGTACATGGCGGAGGCTTCAGGGTAGGCGACAAAACACAGGGGTATATCGTAACTCTTGCAAATGAATTCGCAAAAAGAGGTTATGTTTCCATATCAACCGATTATAGGCTCAGAGATAATCCAAAAGAAGATATGGAAGGCACTTTAAACGATGCCGTTAACGATGTTATGATGGCACTCAGTTGGGTGCGTGAGAACAGTGAAAAATATGGCATCAATAAAAATTATATTGCCACCATTGGGGGAGGTTCGGCAGGAGGGATTCTTTCAACTAACCTTTGTTACAAAGATGCCACCCGGGACGAAGAGTGGGATAAAAGCGGGGTGGTTGCCTTTATCAACCTATGGGGAAGCCCGAACAAAGAAAATATGGACAAAGTTATTGATAAAAACGACCCACCTACTTTATTTATTCATGGAATGGCCGACTCAATTGTGCCATTTAGCAATTGCGAATGGCTGGTAAACGCACTGGATAGCGCCGGAGTCAGGTTCAGTGTATTCCCAATACCAGGGGCAGGGCATACGCCTGTCGACCATATAGACGATATAGTAGAAAGAATCCAGAAATTCTTATATGGTATTTTATCCGGGAATTAGGGACTGTCTCTAATTCTTGTGGTTTCGATACTTTTATTGCCCTAATCTTTTCTATTCTTTCCATGGCAGATATACTATTTATGCTCAAAGGAAATAGGGGCAATTTTGCAGTGCTGCGTTTATTTCGGGGTGTTTTATGTTTCAAAATGATATAGTTTTTTAATTTTGAAGTAAAATAAGGCAATAAATTAATCTCTTGTAAATGTCATTTAAACTTTTTACACTTCAGATTCTTGGCAAAATTAAGCCAACCGAAAAAATTGAAGCCACGCGTGCGGCTTTATGGGATGATTATCAGGAATTTCTGAAAGTTGAGAAATCAGATGAGTTGAAAGAGTACCTGGAGTTGGAAAAGTGGGTGAACTCGGAGGATTTTAAAAAGCGGAAAAAAGAAATTGAGTCGCTCAGGTTTAAAGGTAGCAGGGAGTTTAATCAGCTAAATGAGTTTACCCGGCTTGCAAAGTCGAAAGAGATTAAAAAATATTTACAACTGAAGGATTCTGCAGAACTAACACGGTTTGAAGATATTAAAAAGTCGGAAAAGTTAGAGCAGTTTTATAAACTTCAGGACTTTGTTGAAGAAGGGGAATACCAAAAAGAGAAAAAGCAGATAAAAGGGCAGGTTTATAAAGGGTCGGTGGAAGAAAGGCACCTGCTGGAGTTTGTTAAGTTGAAAAAAAGTAAGCCCCTAAAAGCTTACTTCGAGCTGCATGGATCGAAAGAGTTGGCAGAACACAAGGAGTTTTCTGAATCTACAAAATTGAGGGACTACCTGCGGTTGAGGAATTCACCCGAAAAAGATAAAGAGAAAAAGAAGAAGCTCAGGGAATTAAAAAGAGATTCCCGGATAAAAAAGTACTTCAGATTTGAGAGGTCGCAAAAACTAAAACTTTACCGGGAAGCATCGGGCAGCCACGACTTAAAAAGGTACCATGAACTGGAGATAATTATTAATTCGGATGACTTTATTCAGAGGAAGGCATACCTGCAAGACAAAACTAAATTTGAAAAAAGTGATGCTTATGCAAAGTTCAACCAATATAAACAGCTTAAGAATGACAAGGATATTAAATTCTTCCTGGCTTTTGAAAAGTCGAAGATTTATAAGAACTACCTTGATGTAAAAGATTCGTTCGACCTGAAACGCTACTTCGAATTAAAAGAAATTACGGAGTCGGAAGAATTCCTGAAAAGAAAAGCCTACCTGGAAGATAAAAAGAAGTGGGAAAAATCGGAAGAGTATAGCAAACAGCAACATTTCCTCTCCATGAAAAAATTCCCCCACCTGGTTAGATATTTTAAATACCTGGGGAAAAATGATTTTGACTTTTTCAAAAACTGGGAGGTAGTATTCGAAGAACTTTTCGACACGGGCAAACTGGATGAGAGTAAATGGATTACCAATAGTTTTTGGGGGAATAAACTGGTAAAGGGGAATTTTTCGCAAATAGGTGACCTACAGTGCTTTAATTCCGGGAAGAATATTGTATTGGATAATAAGAAGCTTAAGATACAGATAAAAAAAGAACATGCCAAAGGAAAGGTATGGAATCCCGCATCAGGTTTTATGCCTGCCGATTTTGAATATACATCGGATATGCTGTGCTCCGGAGAAAGCTTTTGGCTGGAAGAGGGGATTGTTGAAGCAAAAATCCTATTCAACCCGGTAAAGCAGGTTGTAAGTTCTTTTTATTTGCTGGGCGAGAAAGTATCTCCTCAGGTAAACCTTCTGGAAATGGGGGCTAAAAACAGGTTTGGCACATTTTTATTAAAGGATGGGAATACGGAATTTAACGGGATTTCAATCGGGAATCTGAAAAAAGGCAGGCCCTACCTTTTCAGGCTCTGCATATCAAAAGATAAACTTGTTTGGAAAATCAATGACCAGGAAGTATTTGAAACTGATGCCAGCCAGTTTAAATTCCCTATGCACCTCAACCTGAGCAGTATTGTAGTGCGGGATATTCCAGGCTCCATCCTGCCGGTAAATTTTGAAGTAAGCTGGATAAGGTGTTATAAGGAAAAGGGGAAGTCCTGATACTTTTTGCCATTCCATGTTTGTGGTATAAAAAAAAATACTATTTTTGCGCCGGATTAAAACGCAATCTCTTACACTCTGATAATGTGTAATATTGCCAACATGAATTAAAATCTAAGAAATTATGGACTTAATTAAAACGGTCGAAAACGCATTTGCTGTAGAAACCGAACTTCCCGCATTCGGTGCAGGAGATACCGTTACGGTACACTATAAAATCAGAGAAGGGAATAAAGAAAGGATACAGAACTACCGGGGGGTTGTAATTCAGGTTCGTGGTACCGGGAAAACTAAAACGTTCACTGTACGAAAGATGTCGGGGAATATAGGTGTTGAAAGGATCTTCCCATTGCACACCCCGTTTATCGACAGGATTGATGTAAATAAACACGGTAGGGTTCGCCGTAAAAGGATATTCTACCTGCGCAATTTAACCGGTAAAAAAGCACGTATCAAAGAAAAAAGATTTTAAACAGGGATTTATATATGCGAAAGGCTTCCGGGAGGGAGCCTTTTTTTATTGAAGTTGTTTAAAGTCAAATTTAAAACCTGCGAGTAACATCTTGATTCCATTAGACTTCAGCATAATAATGAAGGCAATACAGGATTATAGCAGGTCAGGTTTATAACATGCAAAAAATTAAGGCAGTCCCTCAATCGTTACCTAAAAGCAGTTCGTTCAGTTTTTTATTAATTGTTGTCGTAATATTGTGGGTAAAACGCCTGTTCTCAATCCCCATAACCTTTAGCATACCTTTGTCCTCAGCTATCAGGAACGCTTCGTCCATATCAGAAATTATCTTTTTACCCAACCTGGCTGATTCAACAATTTCCAGCCCCAACATTACTGCTGCTGTTAAAACCACACTCCTTGTTGCATCAATATAACACCCTGTGTCTGATGAAGGGGTGTACAAAATATTATCCTTTATAAAAAAAATATTCGTACTTATGCTTTCAGTAATGGCTTTTTTCTCATTTAAGATTATAGTCCCATCATATCTTTCTCCTTGTAACCTGTATCTCAGTGTTTCCCAGAATATTTCATTAAAAAAGTCGAATTTATTCAACGGATTTCCTGAAAACTTTACAATGTCGGCAAACGAAAGCAACAATCCTTTGCCCGGAAACGGGAAGTATTGCTCGTTAAATGGTGTGCAGGTAATAACCAGGTGGGGCACATTGCCTGCCCAAATAAATTCTAATGTGGCCAGCCCGCTTTTATATGCCTTATTTTTATTGATCAACCTTTTTGAAATCCTTAATATTTCATCAGGGTTGAGAAGCTCTTTTGGATACGGTAATTTTAATACCTCGATCTTTTCCCGAAGAATAAGGATATGCTGTTCGAATAAAGGCATTTGCCCGTGGCAGAACCATATCTTTTCGGAGAGTAGGAAATGTTTCTCAAACAAAATCCGGGCTAATCCCTGCCTGCCCGTTGTGTCGACTATTTTTCCATCCTCAACTGCAAACCTGGTAACCATACCTTTAAGTTAGCATGAAAAGTTTATCAATGAATCTGACAAACAGGGACGGATTTAATACAATCGGCAACAGGAACCCGTAAAGTGCCCCAAGGAAATGTGCATCATGTGCTACATTATCAACTTTCTTTTTACTCATAAAATAGGAGTAGGCCAGATAACCGGAGGCAAAAATGATTCCCGGGATCGGTAGTATCCCAAAAAGATAAAGAGGCTCCCAGGGGTCGAAAAAAATAAATGCGAATAGAACTGCCGACACCGCACCCGATGCGCCAACTGCGTTGTAATAATAGTTATTCCTGTGCTTAATCAGTCCCCATAAGCTTGAAAATAAAATTCCGCCAATATAGAGTAGCACAAAGTAAATTTCCCCTTTGTTCCCGAAAAAATAGCCGAAATACGACTCTACCATCCTGCCAAAGAAAAATAGTACGAGCATATTAACAAACAGGTGGGCCCAATTAGCATGGACCAGTGCGTGTGTGATCAACCGGTGGTATTCTTTCCGGTTATATATCAAAGCCGGGTTAAACTGAAGGCTCGACATTAACCCTGTATTTGAAAAGGCTACATACGATATAACGACAGTAATCCCAATTATTAAGTAAGTAATCATCTAATTTAATGTAAAATTTTATAAACCATCTCTTTTTGCAAATCGGCAGGCGGAGTCGACACATTGCCATACCCTTTGCTTCTCATATCGTAATCGCGTAAAATGCCAATAATATTATACAATCTCCTGGGGTGGTACTTTTTTGCTGCACGAATATACGATTTTGCTATAAACGGATGAAGCCCCAGCGAAGCTGCTACCGACCTTTCCGATTTATCGGGCAGGAAATGGTACATGAATAATTTTGCAAAAAACATATATAAAGAAGAGATTGTACGCTGAATAGGGTTATTCCCCGGATTGGTTCCAAAATAGTTAATAATCTGGTTGGCCTTTAATACATTTCTCTCACCCAGTGCATTTTGTAACTCAAAGATATTATAATCTTTGCTGATACCAATATTTTTTTCAATATGCTCAGGGGTTATCCTGGTATTCTCAGGCAAGGCAATGGTAAGCTTTTTAAGTTCGTTGGCCACTTTACTAAGCTCCGCCCCCAAGTACTCCGCCAGCATGACTGCTGCCTGCGGGGTAATGCTGTACTTCGACTCAGACAGGAATTCCTCAATCCAGGCCGGGATTTTGTTTTCATATATCTTTTTTGATTCGAAAACAACACTGTGTTTGTTCAATGCTTTTGCAAAGGAAGTACGCTTGTCGAGTTTTTTATACTTATAATTAATTACCAGGATGGTTGAGTTTAAAGGATTCTCAACGTAATGCTTTAATTTTTCAATGTTTTTAAGCAACTGGGCCTCCTTTACAATAATAACCTGTTGGTTGGCCATCATCGGAAACCTCCGTGATGCTTCAGAAATGGTTTGTACTTCCGTATCTTTACCATAATATACTGCCTGGTTGAACCCTTTCTCGGCATCAGTCAATACATTTTTGGCTATAAAATCCGATATCTTATCAATATAATATGGTTCGTCTCCCCAAAGGAAATATACCGGATGGTATATTTTTTTCTTCAGGTTATCCATTATTTGTTTGTATTCCATCCTAAAACTTTAAGTGTTTAACAGACTGGCCGTTGTTTTTAATCTCAAGCAACGACTCTATCCCGACATTTATATGCGAATCTACAAATTCGGAGGTGACCATCTTATCACTTTTGTCAGTTTTAACCCCTGTTGAGATCATAGGCTGGTCTGAAATAAGTAATAATGCCCCTGTTGGTATCTGGTTGCTGAAACCAACGGTAAAAATAGTTGCCGATTCCATATCAATAGCCATTGCCCGCGTTTTTGTCAAATATTTCTTAAACCTGACATCGAATTCCCAAACCCGCCGGTTGGTTGTAAAAACAACACCAGTCCAATAATCGAGCTTTGCATTTTTGATAACATGCGATACTGCACGCTGCAGGTTAAATGCCGGGAGTGCAGGAACCTCGGCCGGCAGATAGTCGTTCGAAGTACCTTCGCTGCGGATTGCTGCAATCGGGAGGATCAGGTCGCCCAGCTTATTTTTCCGCTTAAGCCCGCCGCATTTGCCAAGGAATAAAACCCCCCGGGGATGGATCGCACTTAACAGGTCCATAACGGTTGCCGCATTGGGGCTGCCCATCCCAAAGTTGATGATGGTAATCCCTTCGGCCGAAGCATTAGGCATATTCCTGTCATCGCCTATAATCGGCACCTCGAACCGTTTGGCAAATGCTTCCACATAATGCTGAAAGTTCGTAAGCAATATATATTTGCCAAAATCGCCAAGTGCCCTTCCTGTATATCGGGGCAGCCAGTTTTCAACAATCTCTTTCTTCGTCTTCATGGTAATTAAGACTAATTTTATTGAGAAAAGATAATAAAATACTTCCAATTTTGTAGCAATACAAAAATAAACTTTTCGCCTCCCAATACAAATGAAAGATAAAAGGCAGGCAGGTTATTTCTTCACAATCCCTTAGTGAGTCGAAGGCAAACGCAAATAGATTTACAAAACCTTTTTACCTTTGGGGAAAATAAAATAATTCATGCAAAAATTAAATTTACCCGTATATAATGCACGGATGAAGGAAGAAGAGGGTAAGTCCTTCATTTTTGATATAATACGGAAGAAGTATGTAGTTTTAACCCCTGAAGAGTGGGTGCGCCAGAATTTTATCCATTATTTAATTCATGAAAAAAAATATTCCGGGTCGTTAATGGCTGTTGAAAAAAGGGTCGTGGTTAACGGGCAGCCACAGCGGTTCGACCTGCTCATATACAGCCGTAACGGGCAGCCTCATTTAATTGCTGAGTTTAAAGCCCCTTCCCAAAAAATATCTCAAAATGCCTTCGACCAGGCTGTCCGCTACAATATGGCACTGAAAGTAAATTTCATTATTATTTCCAACGGATTGCAACATTTTATTTGCCGGATCGACTATTCAAAAAATAGCTATACTTTTTTGAAAGATATACCTTTATGCCATAATCGGTGAGGCAATGATGAAATGAAGGCCGGTTAAAGCCCTTCCTGTCCACCCACAATGCCAATTTATTTTACTTAATCTTAGGATCAATCAATCCTTATTATAATTTCTTTCTTCAATATGATGAAAACCATTATCTTTATATATTGAAGTTGTTTAAAGTTAAAGGGGATTTTCGAGAGTGACATATTGATTTTCAGCCCCGAGCACTCGGGGAAGCTCGGTTTTCCTTGCATCCCGAACACTCGGGATGCAAGGAAAATTAGCTGAAGTCCAATGGAATCAAGATGTTGCTCGCAGGTTTTCAATTTAACTTTAAATAACTTCATAAATAACTTCATTGCTATCATAAATAGTACTTAATAAAAGGGACGTATTAAAAATGGCTGAAGATAGATTATTCACATTCTACGCATCACCCGAAAGGGCTGATGATAGTACAATTAAAGAACAAAAAAAAGAATTTGAGAAGGAGCCTTTTCTTTCAATAATTGCAAATGCAATACCCAACATGCTTGTGATACTGAACAAACAAAGGCAAATTGTATTTGCAAACAGGTTCTTTTTGAGGAAATTAAATATTAGTGATGTACACAAGGCATTAGGACTACGCCCGGGTGAAGTATTAGACTGTATCCATGCTGATGAACAACCGGGAGGATGTGGCACTACAGAATTTTGCCTTCATTGCGGAGCACTTAATGCAATACTTGAAGCAAAGAAAAATAAATTCTTTGTTCAGGAGTGTAGGATAACAACTAAAAATGGCGAAGCATTAGATTTAGAGGTGATGACTACTCTGATACTTCGAA
>JAADGO010000049.1 GCA_013152355.1 Chlorobiota bacterium | reverse complement strand
GTAAAGACCTCGGCAGGGGCTCTTTACAATATCCCTGTCTGCCGTTCGCAAAACCTGGCCGGCACAATACAATTATTGAAGGATTCAGGTATTAAGATTATTGCAGCAACCGAAAAAACTGAAACGCTGTACTACCAAACAGATATGAATATCCCGTTGGCTATTATTGCCGGGTCGGAAGATAAAGGTATTTCAAACTCTTTATTAAAGGCTGCAGACCAACTCATAAAAATACCGGTGTTGGGGCAAATTGAGTCATTGAACGTTTCGGTTGCCTGCTCGCTCATAATCTATGAAGCAGTAAGGCAACGAGGGCTGAAATAAAAAAAACGCCCGGTACTAAAGGCCAACAGGCAATGTGCGTTTAAAAGTCTCTTCCAACGAAATAAAGGTTTCCGTACTGGATACTTCAGGTATCTTTTGAATCCTTTTATTCAAAATATTCATCAGGTGTTCATTATCTCTTGCGTAAACCTTAATAAAAATAGCATACTGCCCTGTAGTATAGTGGCACTCCACTATTTCTGGGATTTGCTTGAGTTGCTCTGCCACATCGGCATACCCGCCTCCTTTTTCAAGGAAGATACCTACGTATGTACATGTTTTAAAATCAACTTTCCTTGGGTCGACAGTGTAACCTGAACCTACAATTACACCCATGTCAATCATCCTGTTGATCCGTTGATGTACAGCTGCCCTTGAGATACCAACCTTCTGGGCAACATCCTTAAACGGGATACGTGCATTTTTTATGATAATGTCTAATATTTTTAAATCCGGCTCGTCTAAATGATGCTTTAACGTCATAATGCTTTTCAGTTATCTTTCAAAAGTATTCAAATCTAAACTTTTAATCAAATAAAGATTGTTAAAAATGAAACTTACATGAATTATTCAAAATATACGGCAGGAACCCCTTTTATTACCAAAATGTTAAAAAAGATATTTATCACTTATCAAAAATCCAAAAATAATTGATAAATTTAAACTATTAGTATTTTTGAGCCCCCTGAAATTTAATAGACAGTAATACAGTAGGCTAATACAAATTTGTGAAAATGAAAAAAAATAAAAGTTGGTGGATGATTTTAGCCTTTTTAGGGCTTATTTCCCTGGCAGGGGTATTTATTCCCGGTGGAGTAGAAGGATTGGATGACCCTTCAATAGTCCCGGGCGATACGGCATGGATGTTAACTGCAACGGCATTAGTTTTAATTATGACCCCCGGGCTTGCTTTCTTTTATGGTGGTATGATCCAGCCCAAAAATATTATTTCAACCATGCTGCAAAGTTTTATTGCCATGGGGTTGGTGAGTGTGACCTGGGTGGTAGTTGGTTTTAGCATTGCTTTTGGCAAAAGTATAGGGCCGGAAGGGTTTGGCCTTTTTGGCAACCCGTTAACCTTCTTAATGTTCAGGGGGGTAGGTGGTGCGACAGACCCCTACTTAAGCCCAACCTTCCCGCTGGCTTTATTTGCTATGTTTCAATTAAAATTTGCCATAATTACCCCTGCGCTTATTACCGGCTCATTTGCCGGGAGGGTGCGTTTCAGGGCATATATGCTGTTTATGGTATTATTTGTACTCTTTATATATGCCCCTTTGGCACATTGGACCTGGCATCCGAACGGATTCCTGCGCAATTGGGGCGTCCTCGACTTTGCAGGGGGGACAGTGGTACACATGTCGGCAGGGTTTGCAGCATTGGCAGGGGCAATCTACCTGGGGAAAAGAAAAGAATATAAAGAATTCAGGCCTGCCAATATACCGTATGTACTTTTGGGGGCAGGGATGCTTTGGTTCGGATGGTTTGGGTTTAATGCCGGCTCTGCACTGGCAGCCAACTCAGTTGCAGCCCTGGCACTGATGAATACAAATACGGCTTCAGCCTCCGCCATGTTGACATGGATCTTTTTCGATGCTGCGAGAGGGAAAAAACCATCAGCCATAGGTGCCGCAATAGGGCTGGTTGTCGGACTGGTTGCAATTACTCCTGCCGCCGGTTTCGTAAGCGTTGGAGCCAGCCTTTTTATTGGGGCTATTGCAGCAATTGTCAGTAACTATGCCATCACTCTGCGCACTAAATCATCGCTTGACGATACGCTGGATGTTTTCCCGGCTCACGGAATGGGTGGGATTGTTGGCATGATTGCAACAGCAGTTTTTGCTAAAGACGTGGGGCTGATACATGGCGAAACAAAGACTTTCCTGTTCCATTTACTGGCTTTGGTGATTGTGGGGGTATTTACTTTCGGAGGGTCGTACCTGTTGTACAAAATAACCGATATGATTGTGCCTCTCAGGATTTCACCAAAAGGCGAAAGGATCGGGCTGGATATAAGCCAGCATAATGAATCCTATGATCCGGAATATACAGCCCATCATTAATATAGGGCAACGAGGGAGTTTAATAACGTTACTGGATTGGCACCTGCCGTTTGAAATCAATTTCGAGCGAGATAAATGTTTCTGTCCTGGCTATCCCTTCAATTTCCTGTAAATACTCATCAATCAACCGCTTCAGGTGCTTGTTGTTTTTTGTCTGTATTTTAATAAAGATGGCGTATTGCCCTGTGGTATAGTGGCATTCAACTATCTCAGGTATTTTCCTGAGTTGTTGTACTACCTGCGTATGGCATTTGGCTCTGTCGAGGTGTATGCCCATATAAGCACAGGTGCCGTACCCTAACTTTTCCGGGCTTACAATAAACTCGCTACCCGAAATAACCCCGATATTTTGCAGGCGTTGTACCCTCTGGTGGATTGCTGCACCCGAGACATTACATTCACGGGCAACCTCTAAAAAAGGGATCCTGGCATTTTTAGTGATGAGTTTCAATATCTTTTCATCCAATTCATCAATATTAGGGACATTCTCAAGGTATTCTTTAGTATTCATGGTAATAATTCTTTCTGATTCCTCTTACAAATTAACAAAAAAACCTCATAAAAACCTATGATTGATAAGGAACATCGCTTAATAACATTGAATATATAACAGATTGTAAATTTAAAGGAATTGAATCAACTTAAAACTGATTAAAATCATTACATACGGTTTAGAGCTACGGGTTGCAATATGTAATGAACAAAACTAGTTTTTAGAAGTCCCCTTAAATAATTTTAAACTCCTTCAGCATTTTAAACTCATACTCGAAGTTGGGTGTGAAAAGGCCTGTGCCTAATGAATTCTCAATTTGCTTTTTTGTCCAAAACCTGACTTCATCAACTTCATCGGAGTGTACCTTGATATTTTTAAAGTCGTAGGTAATAAATACATACACCAGCTCCGATTCTATTTCAGTATCCCAGCGGTAAACTTTTAATAGCCTGCCTGAAAAATCTTTAAGCCCGATCTCTTCAAATGACTCCTTCCTGAGTGCGGCTTCCAGTGTTTCGCCGTCTGAAATATGGCCCCCGACAGCCGTATCCCATTTACCCGGCTGTACCTCTTTTGTGATGGGGCGTTTTTGTAGTAAAATGGCTTTACTTTTATTCATAACATGCATGTGTACTACCGGATGCAATAGTTTGCTGCCGCTATGTGCCTCCGAACGCGGGATTTTGCCAATCACCCGCCCTTCTTCGTCAACCAGGGGGAGCCATTCTTCACTCATCAGCTTTTTCTTTTTGATGCGCTGCCTCGACACCTCAAATACAAAGTATACCCCAAAAAAGATATAAAAAAGCCCTCCGCTGATAAAAGCCCAGGCCTCTTTACTCAGGTAAAATGTGGAATAAAACACCAGGGCAGTATGGAAAAGGAAGAGGAAAAACATGTATTTCAGGCTTGACCTCATTTGCAATACCTGTTGTTCCGTCATTTGGATATCCTGTAAATACCTTTTACTCATCAGCCCAATGATATTCAGGGGTGAGAAAGCGGAAATGCCCAGGATAGTTACCAATATTAACTCGACCAGCCCCGGTTTTAATTTGAAAAATACTTCGTTATGTAGCAATAGCGATAACGACCCAAGGGCAACTAACAAGAGCGTATCGAACAGGATAAATTTATCGAGCCTTTTTTCTCTTACCCACACCCAGAACATTTCTCCGACTCCGATGCCTATGGCTACATAAAGGCCAATTTTTGTCCCCCATATCTCATCGGCAAGAATAAAAACAAACAGCGGGATAAAACCGGGCAGTAGCTTTTTAAAAAGATTTAATCGATTCATACTCAATCTGGTATTGACCTTATTTTGCAGGCACCCTGGAGATATTATTTCCTGACAGACAATGATCAAGAAGTCCCAATCCCCACCCCGGTAAACTATTGTAATCGTTGTTGTTATCTTTACCAGATAGCAATAAAACAACGACAGCGGCCAGCAATAAAAGTTCCACAAACAAATTATTCATTAATATGGTACTGATTGAAGTTGTTTAAAATTCTTAAGATGGTGGTAAGATATCTACCATTTCAACTTCAAATAATAAAGTAGTGAAAGGAGGCATAACACCACCACCATCCTCTCCGTACGCAAGTGGCGAAGGAATGACCATGTGGATTTTTGACCCTTTATTCATTAAACTAAGGACATCTTCAAAACCAGGTATCATTGGATCTTCAACAAAATTAAAGCTAAACGTCCCATCCTCATTATTGTTTTCTGATGAATCAAATATACTATTATCAATAAAAAAACCTTTATACTTTATAATAAGCGAGTCGCCCGGCAAAGGGTAATCTCCTTCCCCTTCCTCCAGGACAACATAGTATACACCTGACTCTGTAGTGTCAATATCGTCCCCCTTTTGAATCAGCGCACTCAAATAACTATTTAAATCATTTAATTCATCCTGCTTTGTATAGGTTTCCTCCTCTATATCCTGATTCTGGCATGACATACCAATTATCAGCACCAATAAGAAAGTAAACGCTTTAATTGTTTTCAAATGTTTCATTTGTTATAAATTTATCACTTAACTATCTACATTCAACAATTGATTCAAATAGCCTGGTAATAGTTGTTTGAATTTTGATAAAGCTTCTTTCAGCGGTAATTTTGCCTCGCCGCCGGCAGCATTTAAATGCCCGCCGCCGCCAAAATGTTCTTTCGAGAAGCTATTGGCCGGGAAATCGCCTTTCGAACGAAATGATGCTTTAACAAGGCCTTCTTTTTCGATGAATAATGCCGAAAATATAATCCCCGATATTGATAGCGGGTAGTTTACAAAGCCCTCGGTATCACCGGGTTTAAAATTAAACATTTCTAGTTCATCTTTGGTAATACTTATAAAAGCGGTCCTATATTCCGGTAACACTTCCATTTTTTCATGCAAACAATACCCCAAAAGCCTCATCCTGTCGGCCGAATAATTATGGTACACATTGGCATGGATCGTTTCGGGTTTAATCCCGGATTTTAATAACTCAGCAATTACTTTATATATATTTGGGTCGGATGTATTGTGGCTAAATGACCCTGTATCGGCCATGATGCCGGTGTATAAGGCCTCGGCAGCCGGTTTGTCGATGTATTCATTTAACCCTAATCCTGCCACTACGTCAAAAACCAACTCAGCAGTTGAGCTGTATGAAGGGTACGAGATGGTATAATCACAAAAATACATTGGGTCCGGGTGGTGGTCTATTAGTATTTTTTTGCCGGTAAACCCTTCAACTGCCTTTTGTAACGGGCCCACCCTCGAAGGTTCATTAAAATCGACACATATTAATAATTCAGCGTTTGCGAAATGCTTTTTCGAAGCAACTTTATTTTTTTCAGCATCCAGTATTTCTGTTTTACAATCGAGCCAGTTATAAAACGAAGGGTAACTATTCGGTGAGATGACAACCACCCGGAAACCTGCATTTTGCAAAATATTTGCCAACCCGATGGCAGAGCCAATAGCATCACCGTCAGGATTTGCATGAGGGACTATCAGAATGGTGCCACTTATATTCTCCAGTACTCCGGATATACTCTTAAGAATCTCTATGTCAGACTGTTTCAAAATTATATAAATTATAGACCAACAAATATAGAAATTCTCAGGAAGCCTTATTAATAATAGGTTCTTTTTTTGTTATATTGGCCGCTCAAAACATTTAATTTTAAGCAACTTCATTAAAAAAGATGAACACTATGGCAGGAAATCTGACATTTACAATGATCAAACCCGATGCGGTTGAGAAAAATGCAATTGGCCCTATTTTAAAGATAATAAACGAGGCAGGATTCAGGATTAATGCAATGAAATATACACGGCTTTCGGCAGGGCAGGCCGGGCGTTTTTATGAAATACATAAAGGCAGGCCCTTTTATGAAGCACTGGTTGAATTTATGAGCTCAGGGCCGATAGTCGCCGTTTTACTGGAGAAAGACAATGCCGTTGAAGACTTCAGGAAATTAATTGGCGCAACCAATCCTGAAAATGCAGATACAGGGACTATACGTAACCTTTTTGCCACCAATGTACAGATGAATGCAGTCCACGGCTCCGACAGCGATGAAAATGCCTTGATTGAAAGCAGTTTTTTCTTTTCGGAAATGGAAAGGTTTTAGAGGCTGCCTAATGATTGCCTGAAAAGTATTTCATAAACTGCGAACGTTCGTAAAGCATCGGGTCGGGGATATTTTTATATGATAAGCGCCCTCTGAACTCATCAATATTTTTGAAGTTCCATTTTTGCATAAAACTTTTCAGGTCTTTTAATATCTGGCTGATTACACCGGGGCCGTTTTGGTAAATAGTTGAACAAAGTTGTGTTACCTGCGCACCTGCCAATAACTCTTTTATCACCGCATCTCCATTGTGGATGCCTGTTGAGGCTGCAATTTCAAGGTGTGGCACCGAAGACGAAACAAGCCCCACCCAACGTAACGACCGCCTCAGGTCGGCAGGGGAACTGAATACTTCTGAAGCAACGATTTCAAGTGTCTTCAAATTGATGTCAGGCTCGTAAAAGCGGTTAAATAAAACAACTGCATTGGCTCCGCTGGCTTTTAATTTGTCGGTCATCGCTACAATGTTTGTAAAATACATCCCGATTTTTATTGCGACCGGTATTTTTACTTCTTCTTTTATTTTTTCAAGGATAGTGAGGTACATCTGTTCAATTTCTCCGGGTTGGGTATTGCGGTTGGCCGGGAGGTAGAAAACATTTAACTCTATAGCATCGGCACCTGCTTCTTCGAATTCTTTGGCAAAGGTTGTCCATTCATTTGGCGAAACACAGTTAATACTGGCAATTACCGGGATATTTACTGCCGCTTTTGCCTCTTTTAGTAATGTTAAATGCTGTGAGATTGAGTTTTCGCGCAGGTAAGTATTCATATAATCGACTATTCATATAATCGACAGCCTCCGGGTATTCCATCCCCGACTGCCCACTGGCAATCATCTGCCCTATTTCATTGAGGATTTGCTCCTCGAAGATTGATTTTAGCACAACCCCGGCTATTCCCGAACCTTCCATCTCCATGATCTTACCTACTGAGTTGGTTAAGCCTGAGCTCGCTGCTATCAAGGGGTTTTTTAGTTTTAAACCCATATAAGTTGTTTCCAAATTTACCATCGTTCCTGATTTTGTGTCTGATAATAGTCAATTATTAATAATTAATTATTAATAATTCCTTGGCCCAAATATGCTACTTCCTATCCTGATCAATGTACTACCTTCTTCAATTGCCAGGAGGTAATCATCCGACATTCCCATTGAAATTTCTTTAAAAGATGCCTCATTCCCGAAGTACTTACTTTTTAGTTCGTCAAAAATACCCTTTAGATATCTGAATTCTTTCCTTATTTTTTCTTTGTCGTCAGTAAATGTTGCCATCCCCATAACCCCCTGTATTTCTACATTTGTTAATTCCTTATAATCTTTTGATGAAAGTAACTCTTCGGCTTCGTTTAGCGAAAGCCCGTATTTTGTTTCTTCCAAAGCTATATGGAACTGTAGCAGGCATGGTACTACCCTGCCATTTTTTAAAGCTTCTTTATTAATAACTTTTAAAAGTTTCAACGAATCTACCGCGTGTATTAAATGAATAAAAGGAGCTATATATTTTACTTTATTTGTTTGCAGGTGGCCAATCATGTGCCATTCGATATCTTTTGGCAATGCTTCATATTTTTGTACCAGGTCCTGTACTTTATTCTCTCCAAATATATGGTGCCCCGAATCGTATGCTTCTAAAATATCTTCTACCGGTTTTGTTTTCGATACGGCAACCAACGTAACGTTTGACGGAAGGCCCTCTTTTATTTTACGTATATTCTCCCTGATATTCATTCGTTCACTATTTCCCGTAAAAATAGGAAAAAGTTTTTGGCAATTCGTTGTTTTTTGGCAATTCGCGCCACAATTCTTTAGGCAGCTTCTTGGAAGCTGCCTAAAAATTATCCTTTTATTTTATTATCCGTATTTTTCACTTATACTGCGTTAGATTTTCCTTAAATAGCTGATGCTATTCTCGTCAAATCCGCCTTGCCTAAGTAAACCTGCCTGCCGCAGGCAGGAAATACATCATAATAACTCTAAAAAACAAAATTTAGGCAGCTTCTAAGTTTTTAAAAACAGAAATACGGAAAATCTTATCTTTGCAACTCCATGGAAAAGGTTAAAGAGAATTTTTACGATAACATGAATTATTGGGGGGGGCAGCATAAACCGTTTGTTTTCCTTATTGATTTTGAATGTGAAAAACCATTGCTTTTTTCTTTTGAGGATTCAAAAAGAAACCTGCTCTGGCAGACCCCTTTATATTCTAATTTCTTTAAAGGGAAGCCGGCAACTAAGATTGAGGTATGGGAAATCGAACCTACCCCGTTTCGAATATACAAGGCCGGTTTCAACCTCATTCAAAAACATATTCAAAAGGGAGATACTTTTTTGCTGAACTATACACAACCCAGCAAAATAAAGACGAACCTTTCGTTGGAGGAAATATTTTATCTGAGTTCGGCACCATACAAAGTCCTCCTGAAAGATAAATTTACCTGTTTCTCACCCGAAATATTCGTTAGGATTGAAGATGGCAAAATTTCTTCGTTCCCGATGAAAGGGACAATTGATGCAACAACAACAAATGCTGAAGAACTGATATTAAAAGATACAAAAGAGGTTGCCGAACACAATACTATTGCCGACCTGATACGGAATGATCTGAGTATGGTTGCCGACAATGTTAAGGTGGAGAGATTCAGGTATCTGGATGAGATAAAAACCAACCGGAAAAAGCTATTGCAGGTAAGTTCTAAAATCACCGGAGAGCTGCCCTATGACTATTGTAATAATATCGGGACAATAATATCAAAAATGTTGCCTGCGGGGTCAATAAGTGGCGCCCCAAAACCAAAGACATTAGAGGTTATCCGGAAAGCTGAAAATTACCTCCGGGGGTATTACACCGGTATATTCGGTTATTTTGATGGTAAAAACCTTGACAGTTGTGTCCTGATCCGTTATATTGAGAACCAAAACGGGCAGCTGGTATATAAAAGTGGCGGCGGTATTACTTTTATGAGCGATTGTGAAACCGAGTACAACGAAATGATAAATAAAGTATATGTCCCCATTACTTGAAACCATAAAACTGAAAGACGGGAAACTGTTCAATCTTGAATACCATAACCGCAGGCTTAATAAAGCCCGGAGGGATTACTTTGGGCTTAAGGCGGAAATAGATTTGGAGGGAATAATAACAATCACGGAGGAATATAAAACGGGGCTTTACCGTTGTCGGGTAGTTTATTCCCCTGAAATAGAAAGAGTTGAGTTTGTGCGGCATCAGTACCGGAAAGTTGAGTCGCTCAGGTTGGTTGAAGGTAACTCTGTTGATTACCGTTTCAAATATACTGACCGTAAACAATTGCTAAAGCTTTTTGGCCGGCGGGGGGAATACGATGATATCCTGATTGTAAAAAACGGGTGTATTACCGACAGCTCCACAGCCAATGCTGTTTTTTTTGATGGTGCAAAGTGGTGGACCCCCGATACACCTCTTCTGCCCGGGACACAACGGGAACGGCTACTTGAAGAAGGGAAAATATTTGAATGCAGGATAACTCCGGGCGGGCTTAATAAATATATAAATGCGGGCTTAATAAATGCTATGCAGGACTTAGAAAATATGCCGGTGGTTTTGATGGAAAATATAGTAAGTATAAAGTCGTAAGTATAAAGTCGTAAGTATAAAGTCGTAAGTATAAAGTCGTAAGTATAAAGTCGTAAGTATAAAGTCGTTAGTAGAAAGATAAAGAGCCGTGAGCTATAAGCTACAAGTAAAAAGTCGTAAGTCGGCTTTATATGTTAAACTCCAGTCTTTTCCCGTATATGCCTCTCTCAATATTTCCATCCGTGAAAACCAAATTGCCATTTACAAAAGTATGCGTTACCGTATTGCTAAATACTTCTTTTTCGAAGGGCGACCAGCCACATTTATAAAGGATATTTTCTTTTGTAACAGTCCAGCTTTTATTCGGGTTGATGAGTACAACATCGGCAAAGTAGCCTTCGCGGATAAAACCCCTTTTATTTATCCTGAACAGTTTTGCAGGGGCATGGCACATTTTATCTACTACTTTTTCAATAGTTAAAAAGCCTCGCCTGCTTAACTCAAGCATCGCAACCAATGAGTGCTGAACCAGCGGCCCCCCTGACGGTGTGTTAAAATAGGAGTTGTTTTTTTCTTCTAAAGTATGCGGGGCATGGTCAGTAGCTATTACATCAATTTTGTTTTCAAGCAAAGCTTCCAGCAAAGCCACCCTGTCTTTTACCGATTTTATGGCAGGGTTCCATTTTATGAGTGCCCCTTTTTCAATATAAGCCCGGTCGTCAAACCACAAATGGTGTACGCATACTTCTGCGGTGATCTTCTTATCTTCAACATTGCCTGGTGTAAACAGCTCCATCTCTTTCTGGGTGGAAAGGTGGAGTACATGCAACCGTGTACCGTATTTTGTTGCAAGCCTGACAGCCTTCGATGACGATAGGTAGCAAGCCTCGGCACTACGTATTCGCGAATGTGCGGAAATGGGGATTTGCCCTCCGTACTTTTTATTAATCCGCTCGCTGTTTGCTTTAATTGTTGTTTCGTCTTCGCAATGAGTGGCAACCAGTGTAGGGGCATTTTTAAATAATTCAGAGAGGGTATCTTCATTGTCAACAAGCATATTCCCTGTTGATGAGCCCATAAAAACTTTTATGCCACAAACATTCTTAGGGTCGGTTTTTAATACTTCATCGAGGTTATTGTTGGTTGCCCCCATATAAAATGAATAGTTTGCCGGCGAAACCTCAGCAGCCCTTGCATATTTTTCCTCCAGCAACTCCTGTGTGATTGTTGGAGGGTTGGTATTAGGCATTTCCATAAACGAAGTTATGCCACCTGCAACAGCGGCCCGGCTTCCCGAAGCTATGTCGCCTTTGTGCGTAAGCCCCGGCTCACGGAAATGTACCTGGTCGTCAATCACTCCCGGAATGAGGTAATGACCTGCCGCATCGACAATGTTTTTTGCTTCGGCTTCAATATTTTCAGGTAAGCCGTATGGGAATATTTTTTCTATTGTTGAGCCGTTTATTAATACACTTCCTTTAAAACTCAGCCCTTCGTTTATTATTGTTGCATCTTTTATCAGAGTCTTCATAGTAGAATGTTTGAGGTAAAGTTACGGATATTTCAAGGCAAATGAAATAAACAGGCAAAGTTCAATAATCACTAAATAATTTACCAATCAGACATTGCCAACTGAATACGTTTAGAGGCACTCTTAATTGATTTCATATTTTTTGAACAAACTGCGTAATTTTAGTTTCATAACTCCCCAAAGGGCTTCATTGAAAATCCCACCGCTCATTTTAGATGTGCCTTCTTGCCGGTCGGTAAACACTATGGGTACTTCAACCAGTTTAAATCCAAACTTATAAGCGGTAAATTTCATTTCAATCTGGAATCCGTATCCAATCAGCTTTATTTTATTGAAGTCGATAGTTTCCAACACTTTCCTGCGGTAGCATTTAAATCCCGCCGTAGTATCTTTTATTTTCATGCCGGTTACGGTACGGACATAGACGGAGGCAAAATACGACATTAAAACCCGCCCCAAAGGCCAGTTAACAACATTTATGCCTGAGATATACCGTGAACCAATGGCAACATCAGCCCCTTCATTAACACAAGCTGCATACAATTTTTCCAGGTCATCGGGGTTATGCGAGAAGTCGCAGTCCATTTCAAAAATAAAATCATAACCTTTTTCCAGTGCCCAGTTAAATCCGGCAATGTAGGCAGTCCCTAAACCCAGTTTCCCTGCTCTTTCGATAATATGCAGCCTTTCAGGGAACTCAACCTGTAATTTTTTTACGATTTTAGAAGTCCCGTCCGGAGAATTATCCTCAACAATCAAGAGTTCAAAAGGAGTTGGCAAAGAGAAAACTTTGCGTATCATTTTTTCAATATTTTCTTTTTCATTATAGGTAGGTATTATCACCAGGCATTTGTCCACAGCATTTGTTTTTATGGTTTGAAAAGCGAATTTACACTTTTTTAGAGAACAATAAAGAATTTATTTTTTGGTAATTACTCAGTGCCTTAAGGAGTCCTCTGAAAACTATTAAAATCAACAATTAACCAATAAACTATCTTTATTTTCATATATTATATTACTTTAAGTACTGATTCGATACGAACCTGAGTTTTTACTCAATCAATATATCCCACTCTTATTAAATCATTATTAAAATGTCCGATAGATAGGGTTGAATAGTTGCAAATTGCATGTTTTTTATTGATTTTTGTGTCATTTTGTATCAAATCCACTTATTAGTTTGGCAAAATATAAATCTAGGGTAAATGGAGTTTAAATGCAGGAAAGCCGGTGACGGATGCTACGGACTTAAAGAACTTACATTATTATCTGAAATTAGTCAGCGGTTAATTCAGAGCAAGCAGTTGAAAAACGACCTTTCAACCATTTTGCGTATGGTAGTGGAGCACCTTAAAGCTGAAAGGAGTTTCTTAACCATCTTTAACCGTAAAAATTCAAGGATAATTATTGAAGCTGCGTATGGGCTTAATTCTGTGCAGCAGGCCCGGGGTAGGTATAAGCTGGGAGAGGGGATAACCGGTAAAGTAGTGGAAATGGCAAAGCCTGTTGTTATTGAGAAGGTATCAAAGTCTTCCCTTTTTTTGAATCGGACAAAGCAGGAATTGAAAAAGGAAGGTGAGGATATAACATTAATTTGTGTCCCGATCATTGAGGAGGGAAAAATTGCCGGTACTCTTAGCGTAATGCGTGTTTTTAATCAGCATATTTCTTATGACGAGGATATAAGGCTGTTAACGGTTATTGGTTCGCTCGTATCTCAGGCTGCCAGGCACAGGCAGGGGAGGATGGAGGAGCTGGAGTCATTAAAGCAAAAGAATGAAGAATTACAGAATCGGTTGTCAAAAGAAAAAAAGCCGATGAATATGATTGGGAATTCCAGTAAAATGAGGGATGTCTATTCATTGGTAAACAAAGTGGCAAATACAAAATCTACCGTATTGATACGTGGCGAGAGTGGGATTGGAAAAGAGCTGGTTGCCGATGCCATTCATTATTCAAGCCAGAGGGCTGAAAAGAATTTTGTAAAAGTGAATTGTTCGGCTTTGCCCGAATCATTAATTGAAAACGAATTGTTTGGCCATGAAAAAGGGGCGTATACCGGGGCCGAGTCTCAACGCCAGGGGCGCTTCGAAATGGCAGATGGCGGCACTATTTTTTTAGACGAAATAGGGGATATCCCTTTATCTACCCAGGTGAAAATCCTCCGTATATTGCAACAAAGGGAGTTTGAACGGGTTGGCGGCTCAAAAACTATAAAGGTGAACACGAGGATTATTGCTGCTACAAACAGGAACCTTGAAGAAATGATACGTAAAAATGAGTTCCGCGAAGATTTATATTACAGGATCAATGTATTCCCTATTTTTATCCCGCCTTTACGCGACAGAAGGAATGATATCCCCCTGTTGGCCGACCATTTTATAGAAAAGTTCAATAAAAGTAACAACGCTAAAATAAAACGGATAACCACATCGGCATTAAATATGTTAATGGTCTATTCATGGCCCGGAAATATCAGGGAACTGGAAAATTGTATTGAGCGGTCATGTATTTTAAGTACCGATAATGTTATACATAGTTACAACCTCCCCCCTTCGCTTCAAACGGCCGATTCAACGAATACACGTGCTAAAGGTGGATTGATCTATACGGTTGAGCAGGTAGAAAAACAATTAATAAGGGAAG